>JBKDUW010000256.1:0-17019 GCA_046339235.1 Erythrobacteraceae bacterium
CAAGGCCCGTGAACAGGCTCGTGCGCTGGTTGATCAGGCGGTGGGCCATCTTTCGGCCTATGGCCCCGAGGCCGATATTGATTCGCTGTTCGATGCGCTGCTGCCGGTGCCCGACGACACCAGCGCGCGCCTGGTCGAGGCGATGCGCTATGCCGCGATCGGCGGGGGCAAGCGGGTGCGCCCGCTGCTCGTCGTCAGCACCGCGAGCCTGTTCGGCGTGGCGCGCGAGCCGGCGCTCAGGGCCGGGGCCGCGATCGAAGCGATCCATGTCTATTCGCTGATCCACGATGACTTGCCGTGCATGGACAATGACGATCTGCGCCACGGCAAGCCGACGCTGCACAAGGCCTATAACGAGGCGACCGCGGTGCTGGCGGGCGACGCGCTCCACGCGCTCGCCTTCGAAATCCTCAGCCACCCCGAAACCAGCGCCGATCCCTTCACCCGTTCGGAACTGATCGCCACCCTCGGCACCGCCTCGGGGATGCACGGCATGGCCGGCGGGCAGATGATGGACATGGTCGCCGACGAGGAGGGCGTGACCTATGATCTGCACACCATCACCCGGCTGCAACAGCTGAAAACCGGTGCGCTTCTGGCGGCAAGCGTCGAGATGGGTGCGATCCTCGGCAAGGTTGCGCCGCAAGGCCGGATGCATCTGCGCGCCTATGCCCGCGACATCGGCCTTGCGTTCCAGATCGCCGACGATCTGCTCGATGTCGAAGGCGATATCGAAAAGGCCGGCAAGGCGCTGCGCAAGGACAACGAACAGGGCAAGCAGACCTTCGTCACCCTGATGGGCGCCGAAAAGGCCCGCGAACAGGCGCGTGCGCTGGTCGATCAGGCGGTGCTGCGGCTCGCTTCCTATGGCAGCGAGGCCGACATCCTGCGCGCGCTCGCCCGCTATATCGTCGAGCGGGACCGCTGATCCTTTTGGGAGAGGGGATAGAATTATGACACGCCGCGTCGGGATTTACCCCGGAACCTTCGATCCGATCACGCTGGGGCATGCCGATATCATCCGGCGCGGTTCCAAGCTGGTCGACTGGCTGATCATCGGGGTCACCACCAATCCGTCCAAGGACCCGATGTTCACGACCGAGGAGCGCTTCCGCATGGTGGAGCGCGAGGTTGCCAATCTCGGCCTCGGCAATGTTGAGGTGGTGGGGTTCAACGCGCTGCTGGTGAAATTCGCCCAGAAGCAGGGTGCCAGCGTGATCATCCGGGGCCTGCGCGCCGTCGCCGACTTCGAATACGAGTATCAGATGGCCGGCATGAACCAGCAGCTCGACGATGATATCGAGACCGTGTTCCTGATGGCGGATGTCTCGCTCCAGCCGATCGCGTCGAAACTGGTCAAGGAAATCGCGGTTTACGGCGGGGACATCGCCCGTTTCGTCAGCCCGCCGGTGCGCGAGGAGGTCGAGGCGCGCGTGCGCGAGACCGGGACCAAGGGTGATTACTGAACCGGCTTTGTGGGCAGGCTCCGCTTCATTCATTGAAGTGTCAGCCTGGCATGGTTACACGGCGCGATGAACACGGACACCAACATGATCAAAGCCACGCTCACTTGCGCACTTGGTGCGCTGCTCGTCACGCTGGCCGCGCACCCTGCGCTTGCCCAGAAGCAGAAGGACGATACCCCGCCGGTCGCCTTCGGAGACACAGCGCCCAAGGAGGATGATGAAGACGAGGACGCGCCCGCCGCGCCGCGCCTCTTTGCGACGATCAACTATGATGTGACCGCGGATCCGGAGAGCATCTGGGTGCTCGATCTGTCGAACGGCCAGCGGGTGAAGATCCGGCTGCAGGCCGATTGGGCCCCCGGCCATGTCGAGCGGATCAAGGAACTGACCCGCCGGGGCTTTTACAACGGGGTGATCTTTCACCGCGTGATCGACGGCTTCATGGCGCAGGGCGGCGATCCGACCGGCACCGGGCAGGGCGGCAGCGAGCTTCCCGACCTCAAGGCCGAATTCAACCCGATGCCGCACGTGCGCGGCACGCTGTCGATGGCACGCGCTGCAGAAGATGACAGCGCCAACAGCCAGTTCTTCATCGTGTTCTATCCGCGCTTCAGCCTCGATAAGAAATACACCAATTTCGGCCGGGTGATCGAGAACATGGAAGCGGTCGACGCGATCAACCGCGGCGAGCCGCCCGCTGCGCCGACCTATATCCTCCAGGCATCGATCGCAAGCGACAACCTACCGGCGCCGCCGCCCGCACCTGCGAGCGATGCGCCGATTTCTGCCGATATGCTGAGCGCGCCGATCGGCTAGACCGAAAGCGGGTTGGGGGGCTTTCCTGCGGGCGAGCAGCGCGCTAGGCGACGCGCCCATGAAGGTAGACCTGTTCGATTTTGACTTGCCGCCCGAGCGCATTGCGCTGCGTCCCGTGCGCCCGCGCGATGCGGCGCGGATGCTGGTGGTGCGCGGGAGCGATGCTCCGTTTGAGGATCGCGGCGTCAAGGATCTGCCCGCGCTGCTCAGTCCCGGCGATGTGCTGGTGTTCAACGATACCCGCGTTATCCCCGCTCAGCTCGAAGGCCGCCGCGCTGACGGGGAAGCGAAGATTGGCGCGACCCTGCACAAGCGGATGGACCTCAGGCGCTGGCAGGCCTTCATCCGCAATGCCAAGCGGGTGAAACTGGGCGACCAGATCATCTTCGGCGGCGGGGTGACCGCCATCGCCGAAACCCTCCATGCGGATGGCTCGATCACGCTGCTGTTCGAAGGCGAGGAGCCGGTCGAGGTACTGCTCCATCGCGCCGGCACCATGCCGCTGCCGCCTTATATCGCCAGCAAGCGTGGGGTCGACCGCCAAGATCTGGAGGATTACCAGACGATGTTTGCGGCGGAGGAAGGCGCCGTTGCCGCGCCCACGGCCTCGCTGCATTTCACCCCGAGGCTCGTCGACGCGCTGGATGCTGCCGGAATCGGGCGCGCGATGCTGACGCTGCATGTCGGCGCTGGCACCTTCCTCCCTGTAAAGGCCGACGACACCGACGATCACCAGATGCACGCCGAGTTCGGCCGGATCTCGCAGGCTACTGCCGATCAACTCAACGCCGCACGCGCGGCAGGTGGCCGGATCATCGCGGTCGGCACCACCTCGCTGCGGCTGCTCGAAAGCGCGGTGGACGCGGACGGCGTGATCCAGCCTTTCGCCGGCGACACCGCGATCTTCATCACGCCGGGCTACAGGCTCAAAGCGGTCGACGGGTTGATGACCAATTTTCACCTGCCCAAATCGACTTTGATGATGCTGGTAGCTGCGCTGATGGGGCGCGAGCGGATGATGGCGGCCTATCAGCATGCGATCGCCAATGAATACCGCTTCTATTCCTATGGTGACTCCTCGCTGCTGCTTCCGTAATCGGTAGCAATGCATCAACCTATCCTCTCGGTCCGCGGGCTGACCAAGACCTACAAGAACGGCCCCCGCGCGCTCGACAATGTCGATCTCGATATCAGGCAGGGCGAGATATTCGCGCTGCTCGGGCCGAATGGCGCAGGCAAGACCACGCTGATCGGCGCGGTGTGCGGGCTGGTGCGGCCCACTGGCGGCACCATCACCGCCTTCGGGCAGGACCTGACGCATGACTGGCGCAGCGCCCGCGCACGGATCGGGCTGGTGCCGCAGGAACTCGCCACTGACATGTTCGAGACGGTGTGGCGCGCGGTTGCCTATTCGCAAGGCCTGTTCGGCAAGCCTTATGACGGCGCGCGGCTCGAGGAGATCCTCCGGAGCCTCTCGCTCTACGATAAGAAGGATTCGCAGATCCGCGCGCTTTCGGGCGGGATGAAGCGCCGCGTGCTGATCGCCAAGGCGCTGGCGCATGATCCCGAACTGCTGTTCCTCGACGAGCCCACCGCGGGCGTCGATGTCGAGCTGCGCAAAGACATGTGGCAGCAGATCGCGGCGCTGAAGGAGCGCGGGGTGACGATCATCCTCACCACCCACTATATCGAGGAAGCCGAGGAAATGGCCGACCGGGTCGGGATTATCCAGGGCGGGCGCATCCTGATGGTGGATGAAAAACGCGCGATGATGGAACGCTTGGGCACCACCGAGGCGGTGATCGATCTGGCCGCGCCGGTGACCGCGCTGCCGCCCGAGATTGCCGCCTTCCCGGTCGAACTGGCGGAGGCCGGGCTGCGCCTGATCTATCGCGGCGGTAACGGAGAGGGTGGCGGCCGCGCCGATGTCGCGCAGCTTGCCCAGGCGCTGACCCGCGCCGGGATCGGCTACACCAGCCTCGACATCCACGACAGCTCGCTCGAAGACATCTTCGTCGGCCTGCTCGGCAAGCGCGAGGCCGCGTGATGCATTTCAACGCCCGCAGCGCCTATGCGATCTACCGGCGCGAAATGTCGCGCGCCTTCCGCACCGCGTTCCAGTCGATCCTCGCTCCGGTGCTGACGACCTCGCTCTATTTCGTGGTGTTCGGTTCGGTGATCGGCGCAAGGATGGAGCCGGTGGCGGGCGTGCCCTACGGCGCTTTCATCATTCCCGGCCTCTTGATGCTGACCTTGCTGGGCGAGACCACCAGCAATGCCAGCATCGGGATCTACATGCCGCGCTTTACCGGCACGATCTACGAGTTGCTTTCCGCCCCGGTTGGCGTGGCCGAGACGCTGGTCGGGTTTGTCGGCGCGGCGGCCACCAAGGGCCTGATCCTGGCCGCGATCATCCTCGCTACGGCGCGGCTGTTTGTGGATTACGAGATCGCCTATCCACTGTTTGCGGCGTTTTATGTGATGCTTGTCGCGGCCAGTTTTGCGCTGTTCGGTTTTATTCTGGGCATCTGGGCCGACAGCTTCGAGAAGCTCGGGGTGATCCCGATGCTGATTCTCACCCCGCTGACCTTCCTCGGCGGCACCTTCTATTCGATCCGTGATCTGCCCGCCCCGTGGGATGCCATCGCGCTCGCCAATCCGATCGTCTTTCTGGTGAGCGGAATGCGCTGGACGTTCTACGGCACGTCTGACGTCCCGATCGCGCTCTCGCTCGGGCTGACGCTCGGTTTTCTGGTGGTGTGTGTGGCGGGGATCGGAGTGATCTTCCGCACCGGATGGCGGCTGCGCGAGTGACCACATAAGGTGGTTCTGCGAACGCCTTTGGTCGAGCCGCAACCACCGTCTGTCCGACCTTAACAGTCCTTGGCAGTGCTGTTCAGGAAGACGAAAGTGTTTGATTCCTAAGTGCTTGCTCACCGCCGCACCTCTCGCGGCAGGATAAAGACAAGGAATAGATACATGAAGAAGATCGCATTCACCACGCTGGTAGCGCTGGGCGCGATGGCACTTCCGGCGGCTGCTCAGGCGCAGTCGAACGAAGAATCCAAGATCGAAGCCTATGTCGGCGCCTCGGTCGGTATCCACGAACTCGATCTGGGCATCAACAATGATGATGGCGGCATCTACGGCGTGGTCGCAGGGGTCGATGTGCCCGTCGGCAAGACCTTCTTCGTCGGTGCCGAGGGTAACTACCACATCGGCGACGGTGCGATCGACAGCGAATACGGCATCGCCGCCCGTGCCGGTGTGCGCGTCGGCGAAACCGGCAAGGTGTTCGTGCGCGGCGGCTATCAGGATGTCGATTTCGACCTCGGTCACTTGTTCGGCCTCGCCGTTCCCCCGGGCACCGATACCTCGGACGGTGACTACCTTGTGGGTGCCGGCGTCGAATTCGGCATTGGTGACGGCCCGATCCGCCTGCGCGCTGGGATCGACACCATCGCGTTTGACACCACCCGCGCTACCGTGGGCGTGCTCTACCCCTTCTAAGGCCTTAGCCACGCGCATGACAAACCGGCAGGAGCAGCATCCCCCCATGCTGCTCCTGCCTTTTTTGCGCGCTGGCGGGGGAGGGTGACAGCGCCGGGCAGCGGCGCTAGGGGCGCGAACATCATGACGCCGCCCCGTTTCTCCTTCACGCTCCACGCCACCGACGGCAAGGCCCGCACCGGCACGATCCAGGTGCAGCGCGGCGAGATCCGCACGCCGGCCTTTATGCCGGTCGGCACCGCGGCGACGGTGAAGGCGATGAAGCCGGAAAGCGTGCGCGGCACCGGCGCAGACATCATCCTTGGCAACACCTATCACCTGATGCTGCGCCCGGGCGCGGAGCGGGTGCAGAGGCTGGGGGGGCTACACAAATTCATGAACTGGCCGCGCCCGATCCTGACCGATTCCGGCGGCTATCAGGTGATGAGCCTGTCCGAATTGCGCAAGCTCACCGAACAGGGCGTCGAGTTCCGCAGCCATTTGGATGGCTCGAAACACATGCTCACGCCCGAACGCTCGATGGAAATCCAACGCCTGCTCGGCTCTGACATCGTCATGGCCTTTGACGAATGCCCGCGCGCTGACCGCCCGAAGGACGAGATTGCCGCGAGCATGGAGCTCTCGATGCGCTGGGCGCAGCGCAGCCGCGAGGGCTTCGATGCCGATGAGCAACACGCGAGCCGCGCCGCGCTGTTCGGCATCCAGCAGGGCGCGCTGCATCAAGACCTGCGCCGCCTCAGCGCCGACGCGCTCACCGATATCGGCTTTGATGGCTATGCCGTCGGCGGGCTCGCGGTCGGCGAGGGGCAAGAGGCGATGTTCGGCGTACTCGATTACGCCCCCGACATGCTCCCGGCGGATCGCCCGCGTTATCTGATGGGCGTGGGCAAGCCCGACGATCTGGTTGGCGCGGTGGAGCGGGGCATCGACATGTTCGACTGCGTGCTGCCGACGCGCTCGGGCCGCAACGGGCAGGCGTTTACATGGAACGGCCCGCTGAACCTCAGGAACGCGCGCTTTGCCGAGGACACCGGTCCGCTCGACGCGCGTTGCACCTGTCCGGTCTGCACCACCTATAGCCGCGCCTATATCCACCACCTCGTCAAATCGGGCGAAATGCTCGGCGCGATGCTGGTGACCGAGCATAACCTCAGCTTCTACCAGGCGCTGATGCAAGCCATGCGCGAGTCAATCGCCGGCGGAACATTCGCAAGCTTTGCTAGCGACTTCCGGCGCGATTATCTCCACACCGGGGCTTGAACCCCAGCTTGCCGATGTTAGGCAGGCCCTGTCGCAGAAAGGCAGGGGAGCAGCACATTGCAAGGAGCAAGCAAACAGTCCGGGTTCCGGGCGCGGATGATGGCGGCCTTGCTGCCGGGCGCAATGCTGCTGGCAAGCCCGGCGCTGGCGCAGGACAGCAACGCCGATGCCGCCCGCAATTTCGGCGTGCGCGCCACAGTGCTCGATATCAGCCTGTCACCCTCGGGCACCAAGATCGCCTATATCGCCGCCGGGCCTGAGCACTCCGAAGTCATCAACGTGATCGACCTCGCCGGCGATGCTAAGATCGTCTCGGTGCTCAAGAATACCGAGAAGATCGGCGATTTTGCCTGGTGTGAATGGGCCACGGACACACGGCTCGTGTGTCAAGTGGCCGGCATGGGCAAGGGCACGGACGGCCTGCTGGTGCCGTTCGACCGGCTGTTTGCGATCAACGCCGATGGCACCGAGGCCCAGATGCTCAGGCAGCGCGATTCGTTCCGCGCGCTGGGCTTCAACCAGAACGGCGGGGACATCGTCGCCTTCGACGTCAGCGACAGTCAGGGCGAGGTGCTGATGACCCGCAACTACGTCCCTGAAAGCGATCTCAGCACGCGCCTGGCCAATTCCAAATTGGGCCTAGGGGTCGATCTGGTCGATGTCGCCACCGGGAAAACCCGTTCGCGCGAGGCGCCCGATGATGGCGCGCTGCGTTATGTCGCTGACGAGCAGGGGCAGGTGCGGATCAAGGTGCGTGCGCTCTATGACGGCAACGGCAACCTCACCGGTGAATATGTCTATCTTTACCGCACGCCCGGCAGCAGCAGCTGGAAAAAGTTCGAGAAGCTGACGGTGGATGGCACGCCGATCAATGGCTTCACCCCGGTCGCGGTCGATTCGGCGCGCAATGTCGCCTACGGCTTCATCACCAAGGCCGGCTACGACGCTGTGATCGAGGTGCTGCTCGATGGCAGCGAGGTGGGCAAGCTGGTGATGGCGCGTGACGATGTCGACGTCGACGCGCTGATCCGTATCGGCCGCAAGCGCCGCGTGGTCGGCGCCACCTACGCCACCGAGAAGCGCGAGATCGCCTATTTCGACCCCGAACTTAAGAAACTCGCCGCCGGGCTCGCCAAAGCGCTGCCCGATGCGCCGCTGATCAACATCGTCGGCGCGAGCAGCGATGAACGCCGCATCCTGCTGATCGCTTCGAGCGATACCCAGCCGGGGATGGTCTATCTGTTCGACAAGGACAAGCGCAGCCTCGAACCATTGCTGCCAGTGCGCGACAGGCTGGCCGAGGAGGTGATGGGGGCGATGAAGCCGGTCCCCTATCCCGCCGCTGACGGCACCCAGATCCCCGCCTATCTCACGCTGCCGCCCGGCTCGGACGGCAAGAACCTGCCCGCCGTGGTGCTGCCCCATGGCGGCCCCGCAGCGCGCGACGAGTGGGGCTTTGACTGGCTGGTGCAGTTCTTCACCGCGCGCGGCTATGCGGTGCTGCAGCCCAATTATCGCGGATCATCCGGCTATGGCGAGGCATGGTACGGGCGCAACGGCTTCAAGGCGTGGGACGTGGCGATCGGCGACGTGAACGACGCGGGCCGCTGGCTGGTGAAGGAGGGCATCGCGCAGCCCGACCAGCTCGCCATCGTCGGGTGGTCGTACGGCGGCTATGCCGCGCTTCAATCGCAGGTGCTCGATACGGCGCTGTTCAAGGCGGTGGTGGCGATCGCGCCGGTGGTCGATCTCGGCTTTCTGGCGGATGATGCGCGCGGCTACACCAGCGCGCGGCTTGTGCAGCAATATATCGGCACCGGCCCGCATATCGAGGCCGGTAGCCCGCGCCGCCATGCCGAAAAGTTCGCAGCGCCCGTGGCGCTGTTCCACGGCACGCGCGATCTCAATGTCGATGTCCGTCACGCCCGCGCGATGGAAAAGGCGCTGAAGGGCGCAGGCAAGCCGGTTATCTATCACGAATACGAGGACCTGCAGCACGGGCTGGAGGACACCACCGCGCGGATCGATATGCTCACCACCATCGGCAGCTTCCTCGACGAGCATCTCGGCCGCGGTGGGTGAGCGGCTGAAGGCACTCGACAAATCGGCCTTGCACCGCCTAGGGCGAGGGCCATGAATGATAGATCTCTGCGGCCCGAAGACTGCACCACCATGGCCGAGGTGCGCGCCGGGGTCGACGCGCTTGACGCCGAGCTGGTGGCACTGCTGGCGACGCGTTTCGACTATATGCGCGCCGCCGCCCGGATCAAGCCCACACGCGATGCGGTGCGCGACGAGGCCCGCAAGGCGAGCGTCATCGCCGCCGCGGTCGCCGAGGCCGAGGCGCGTGGCATCCCCGGCGATGTTGTCGCGGATATCTGGGAACGGCTCGTCGAAGGCTCGATCGCCTATGAATTCACCGAATGGGACCGGGTGAGGGGCTAAGCCTTCTTGCGGTTCAGAAACCGTTCGAGCCGCGGTTCCTTCTTCGCCGGTTCGGCCTGACGGATGGTCTGCGCAAGCTTGCGGACCTTGCCCTCCCACTTCGCCGCATGCTTCTCGGCTCCGCCGAATTTGACCTGCCCCAGCGGCAGAATGCGCACCGGTTTGAAGCCGGCAAACCCGAGAATCTGTTTTTTCCAGCGGTGGATGATGGCATTGCCATAGGCGAGCCACAGGAACAGCGGCGGCGTGTCCATGGTGATGATCACATCGGCCGAGCGGCCCGCCATGTAGCGGTCCCAGAAGATGTCCTTGTCGTGATAGGCAAAGGTAAAGCCGGGCAGGAACAGCCGGTCGAGCAGCCCCTTGAGCATCGCGGGTTCTGCGCCCCACCACATCGGGAAGACGATAGCGAGATGATCGCAGGCATCCAGCACTTCGGCGAGCCTGAGCACATCAGGCTCCCACTCCGTGCGCTTGCTATAGCCATGGGCAAGGTTGGGATCGAAGACGAGATCGCACAAGGCGACCGCGGTGATCTCGCAATGCGCGGGCAGCGCGGCGCGGTAGTGATCCAGCAGGTGCGAGCAATAGCGTCCCTTGTCAGGATGCCCGTCGAGCAGCAGCACCTTCATCGCCCATCACTCCCAAGCTTTGCGCTTGCAGGTTGATCGCACTGCGCGGCACAAAAGAAAAGGGCGGCCCCAACGGAGCCGCCCCTTTCGTATGCAATCGCTGTGTTCAGATCAGCGCGAGTAGAATTCGACCACCAAGTTCGGTTCCATCGTCACCGGATAGGGGACTTCGTCGAGCTTCGGCACGCGGGTGAAGTGGACCTTGTCGTTGCCGTCGGGCGCGACGTAGTCGGGGATGTCACGCTCGGGCAGGCCCTGCGCTTCGATCACCAGCGCCATTTCCTTGGCCTTGCTGCCGAGGCTGACAACGTCGCCCACATCCACGCGGCGCGAGGCGATGTTGCACTTCACGCCGTTCACATAAATGTGACCGTGGCTGACGATCTGGCGCGCGGCGAAGATCGTCGGCGCGAACTTGGCGCGGTAGACGATCATGTCGAGGCGACGCTCGAGCAGGCCGATCAGGTTCTGGCTGGTGTCACCCTTCATCCGGGCCGCTTCGGCATAGGTGCGCTTGAACTGCTTCTCGGTGACGTCGCCGTAGTAGCCCTTGAGCTTCTGCTTGGCGCGCAGCTGCAGACCGAAGTCGCTCATCTTGCCCTTGCGGCGCTGGCCGTGCTGGCCGGGGCCGTAGGAACGCTTGTTCACCGGAGAATTCGGACGACCCCAGATGTTTTCGCCCATCCGGCGGTCAAGCTTGTACTTGGCGCTCTTGCGCTTCGACATATGTCGTGTCCTTCAATGTGCTGGATCGCCCCAGTGGCGACCATTCAACCCGGCATCGCTCCATCAGGACGATATTCCTGATGCGGCCACTGCTTCACCGGGGTGCAGGGCCCATTTGCGAAAGCGCGCGCATAACAGGTTTGCGCCTGCGGTCAAGCGACGGCGTGGGCGGGAGCTCAGCGGATATTGTTGAGCTCGCGCCATTCCTCGACAGTGCGGCACACCTTGGTCTTGCGCCGGCTCGAGGCATCGAGCTTCACATAGCGGCAGACGCGTTGCGGCTCGGCGGTTGCCTCTGTGGTTTTCGCCTCGGCGCCACCCGGCGCGGGCTGCTGCGCGGTTTCCTCGCTCGCTGAGGTTGTGCCGGTGGCTGGCATCTCCTGCCCGGCGGCGCTGGCGGTTGTGGCGGCAAAAAGCAGGCCGCAGGCAAGGGCAAGCGACCGGGAGCGCGAAAGAATCATCTGCAATCTCACGTGATTGGTTGGAAGAGGGGCGGTGAGAACTAGTCGAGGTTGCGGGGCTGTCCAACCCCAATCGACCAACGACTTCAGTCCTCGCGCTTGCGCCCGAGCGTGGTGAGAATGCCGCGCAGGGTGCGCACTTCGAGGTGGTTCCAGCCGGGTTTGGTCAGCAGCCCGCGCAGCGTGCGGCGGGTCGTTTCGGCGCGCGCCTCGGGCAAGAAATAGCCGCGCGGCTCGAGCAGCCTCTCGAAATGGGCGACCAGTCCATCGAGCTCGTCCTGCGGGGCGGGGGGGAGCACGTCCTCGAGCGTGGGCTGCACCAGCGCTTCTCCTGCACCAGCAAACTCGCGCCCGATGCGCGACCATTCATAGGCGGTAAGAATCACCGCCTGCGCAAGATTGAGCGAGCCGAATTCGGGATTGATCGGCACGGTCAGAATATTGCGGGCCAGCGCGACATCCTCGGTCTCCAGCCCCGAGCGTTCGGGGCCGAACAGGATTGCATGGCGCCCGGCGAGGGTGTGTACCAGCCGTCCTGCCTCGTCCGGGCCGATCACTGGCTTGGTCACGCCGCGTTTGCGGACGGTGGTGGCATGGACGTGGGCGCAATCGGCGACGGCTTCGGCGGTGTTGGCGTAGACTTTGGCCTGTTCCAGCACGATGTCCGCGCCCGAGGCCGCCGGACCAGCCGAGGGATTGGGCCAGCCATCGCGGGGGGCCACCAGCCGCAGTTCGGTCAGCCCGAAATTGAGCATGGCGCGCGCCGCCTTGCCGATATTCTCGCCCAGCTGCGGGCGCACGAGCACGATCACCGGCTTGTTGAGATCGGCCATTTGCCGCTTATTCCTTAGCGGCTTGCTGGACGGTGCTGGCAAATTCTTCGAAGTCGCGCGCTTCGGAGAAATCGCGGTAGACGCTGGCAAAGCGGATATAGGCGACCGAATCGATCTGGCGCAGGCCTTCCATCACCAGCTCGCCGATGTGCGAGGATGGCACTTCGGCCTCGCCCGAGGTTTCGACCTGGCGCTGGATGCCCGAAATCAGCTGGTCGAGCCGCTCCTGATCGATCCCGCGCTTGCGGCAGGCGAGCGCGACCGAATGTTCGAGTTTCGAGCGCTCGAAGGGTTCGCGCCGCCCATCCTCGCCATTCAGGCCGGACTTGACCACCACCACCTCGCGCAACTGGACGCGCTCGAATGTGGTAAAACGCGCTCCGCAGGACGAACACTGGCGGCGCCGCCGGATCGAGGCATTATCCTCGGTCGGGCGGCTATCCTTCACCTGAGTGTCATCATGGGCGCAAAAAGGGCATCGCATTCAGAGGTTTACTTCTTTATCCTCTGATACAGCGCGAAGCCCGCGCCGGCCGCAAGCCCGATCGGCCACGATATGAACGGCAGCAAAGCGCCCGCCACCGCACCAATCGCAGCGCCGGTCAGCACCGGCGCGGTCGAGGGGTGATTGACGCCCTCCTTCGCTATACCCGAGATCTCGGCCTTGGCATCTTCGACCCAATCAGGGGTCTGGCGCGGATCCTGATCATTCATGGTCATTGGCTCCTTACATGCCCGGATAGACGGGGAAGGTCGCGCACAGCTCGCTCACGCGGGCGCGCACGCTTTCTTCGACCTGCGCATCGCCGTCGGGGCCATTTTTGGAAAGACCATCAACCACTTCGGCGATGAGCTTGCCAATAATGCGGAACTCCTTGGGGCCGAAGCCGCGGGTGGTGCCGGCCGGGGTTCCGAGACGGACGCCGCTGGTCACGAAGGGCGAGCGGGTGTCAAACGGGATGCCGTTCTTGTTGCAGGTCAGCCAGGCGCGATCGAGGCCCTTTTCGGCGTCCTTGCCGGTGACGTCCTTGGCGGTGAGGTCAACCAGCATCGAGTGGTTGTCGGTGCCGCCCGAAACGATCCGCAGACCGTTTTCCTCAAGGCTGGCAGCCAGCGCGCGGGCGTTCTCGACGATGCGGTGCGCGTAATCGCGGAACGAGGGATCCAGCGCTTCCTTGAAGGCGACCGCCTTGGCTGCGACGATGTGCATCAGCGGGCCGCCCTGCAGGCCGGGGAACACCGCCATGTTGAGCGGCTTGGTATACTTCTCGTCGTTCCACAGGATGATGCCCGAACGCGGACCGCGCAGCGACTTGTGTGTGGTCGAGGTGACGATGTCGCAATGCGGGAAGGGCGAGGGGTGTACGCCGCCGGCGACGAGGCCCGAGATGTGGCTCATGTCGCACAGCAGCACCGCGCCGACTTCATCCGCAATCGCGCGGAAGGCGGGGAAATCCCACAGCCGCGAATAGGCGGTGCCGCCGCAGATGATGATCTTGGGCTTGCTTTCCCGCGCCTTGGCCACGACCTCGTCCATGTCGATGGTTTCGGTCTCGCGGCTTACGCCATACGACACCACGTTAAACCACTTGCCGCTCATGTTCACGGGCGAGCCGGGGGTGAGGTGGCCGCCTGAATTCAAATCGAGCCCCATGAAGGTGTCGCCCGGGTTGAGCAGCGCGAGGAATACGGCCTGGTTCATCTGCGAGCCCGAATTGGGCTGCACATTGGCGAAGTTGCAGCCGAACAATTGCTTGGCGCGCTCGATTGCCAGGGTTTCGACCACATCGGCATAGTCGCAGCCGCCGTAGTAGCGCTTGCCCGGATAGCCCTCGGCATACTTGTTGGTGAACACGGACCCTGCCGCTTCGAGCACAGCGCGGCTTGCGATGTTTTCCGACGCGATCAGTTCGATCTTGTCGCGCTGGCGGGCGAGTTCCTTGGCCACGGCTGCCGCGATTTCGGGATCGGCGTGGGCGAGATCGTCGTTCCAGAACCCGTCCATCGGGTTTCCGGCGCGGGCGGCGAAATCAATCGGGGCGGTGCTCATTGATGGGTCTCGATGTGAACGGGCAGAAACGGGGGTTTGCCGAGCTTGCCGACCCGGCGCTGGTGGCGTCCGGCCGGATCGCCGGCATCGGCGAATTCGGTGTCGAGGAAAGTCGCAACGCATGACTTGGCCATTTCTATCCCTACGAGACGCGCGCCCATTGCGATGCAATTGGCGTCATTATGTTTGCGGGCAAGGGCGGCCGAGAGCGGTTCGGACACCAGCGCGCAGCGCACCTCGGGGTGACGGTTGACGCTGATCGAGATGCCGATCCCGCTGCCGCACAGGGCAATTCCGAATTCGGCCGAGCCTTCGGCGACGATCTCGGCGAGGCGGTATCCGTAATCGGGATAATCGACGCTCTGGCCGGGTTCGGGGCCAAGGTCGGCGACCTCGTGGCCTTCTTCGATGAGCCATTCGGAAAGCTCGGCCTTGAGCTCGATGGCGGCGTGATCTGAGGCGATGGCGATGCGCATGGCGCTGCCATAGTCGTTGGGGGCGCGATTCTCCACCCCTTGGCCGCCTCTTTTCGACCGGCGACGCAGGTTTTGCGTTTCGTGCGGAAAGAGCATAGATGTTAGGCGCTTTCCGATGGAGCAGCCCGCAACCCGCCTCACCGCCGAACAATGGCTGGCGCGCGTCTTTGCCGACGGGCGCCCGCGCCATTTCGGCACGGGATGGCTGAGCGGGGTGCTGGGCATCGTGCTCGGGTTGCTGGCGCTGCTGGCAGTGCTGTGTCTGCACTTTCCCCAATATCTGACGCTGCCCGAGTTGCGGTCGCGCTATCCGCTGGAGCTGGTGCGGCTTGCGATCGACGTTGGCTTACTCGCGGCGATGGGGCTGGCGGGGCTTTCGATGCTGCTGCGGCGGCGCAAGGCGCTGGGGGTGACGGGGCTGGTGCTGGCGGGCGCGGCGCTCGCGCTGGGGGCGGGGGGCGTGGAGATCCCGAGGGACGGGGCGAGCGCGGTCTATCTCGGGCTCGACTGGTTTGTGCTCGGCGTGCTGACCACGGCGGCGGTGTTTGTGCCGCTGGAGGGGGCATTTCCGCTCAGGCGCGGGCAGAGCGCGTTGCGGCGGGGTTGGCTGACCGACACACAGTATTTCTTCGCCAGCCATGTGCTGGCGCAGGTGATGAGCGTCGCGGTGCTTGCCCCCGCCGTGGCGCTGGGCGCGGTTCTGGCGGTGCCGTCAGCGCAGGCCGCGGTGCAGAGCCTGCCGGTGGTGGTGCAGTTCGCGCTGGCGGTGCTGGTCGCGGATCTGGCGCAATATGGCGTCCACCGTGCTTTCCATGCGGTGCCGGCGCTGTGGCGGTTCCACAAGGTACACCATTCGGTCGAGGTGATGGACTGGCTCGCGGGATCGCGGCTGCATCTGCTCGATGTGATCGCCACGCGCGGACTGGTGCTGCTGCCGCTGGTGGTGATCGGGTTCGATCAGGTGGCCGTCTACGCCTACCTCACGCTGGTGAGCTTCCACGCGGTGTTCATCCACGCCAACTTTGCGCCCCGCTCGCTGTGGCTGGAGCGGTGGGTGGCGATGCCGCGTTTCCATCACTGGCACCACGGTGTGGAGCCGGAGGCACGGGACGTGAACTTCGCGGTGCACCTGCCGATGATCGACCGCTGGTTCGGGACTTACCATATGCCGGAAGGGCGCTGGCCGAGCGGCTACGGGATTGCCGGAGAACGCGCGCCTGAGGGCTGGGCGCGGCAGCTGGTGTGGCCGTTTCGCGGAGGACGCCGCACCCTCAAAGGCACCCCGCCTTCGGCCGACACGTGATCATCACATAGGCCTCGGTGCGGATCAGCCATGTGCCACCCTGCCGAATCCACCCCGCCTGATAGGCCCCGCCGATCTGCACCAGTTGCCCGTCCGCGTCGCGAACCTGCGCTCGCCAATGGCCGCGCTCGGCTGCGACAATGCCAGAGGGATCGACCTCGACGTTGTCGGTACGGCGGTCGTAGCCGACGAAGTCCGGGTCATTGAACTCGACCTTCTCGTAATCGGCGATCACCGGCCCGCGGCCCTTGTTCACATCGCCGCTGCTGACCATCTCGGCCATGTTCTCGGTGATAAAGCCCGCCATCAGGTCCGGTCGCCGCGTCGCGATCGCTTCGGTGTAGGCGATGCGCCGCGCGCGGATCTCCGCTTCATCGGTTGCGCGAGCCGAGGCGTCAGTGGGCGCCACCGGCTCCTGCGCAGCTGCAGGTGCCGTGAGCGGTACCAGAGACAACAAGAGTGCCGCGGCCAGTTTTCTCATTGATCGAGGAACGAGCGCATCTTGCGGCTGCGGCTCGGGTGCTTGAGCTTCCGCAGCGCCTTGGCTTCGATCTGCCGGATGCGTTCGCGTGTGACCGAGAACTGCTGGCCGACTTCTTCCAGCGTGTGATCGGTGTTCATCCCGATACCGAAGCGCATGCGCAGCACGCGCTCTTCACGCGGCGTCAGCGAAGCCAGCACGCGGGTGACGGTTTCCTTGAGGTTCGCCTGGATCGCGGCATCCACCGGGATGATCGCGTTCTTGTCCTCGATGAAATCCCCGAGGTGGCTGTCTTCCTCGTCGCCGATCGGGGTTTCGAGGGAGATCGGCTCCTTGGCGATCTTCATCACCTTGCGCACCTTCTCAAGCGGCATGGAGAGGCGCTGCGCCATTTCCTCAGGGGTCGGCTCGCGGCCTTCCTCGTGAAGGAACTGGCGGCTTGTGCGCACCAGCTTGTTGATCGTCTCGATCATGTGCACCGGAATGCGGATGGTGCGCGCCTGATCGGCGATCGAGCGGGTGATCGCCTGCCGGATCCACCACGTCGCGTAGGTGCTGAA
>JBKDUW010000257.1:0-2752 GCA_046339235.1 Erythrobacteraceae bacterium
TATGTCCATGCGAGGGGAGGTTCCCATGGCATCCATCCATTCGCGCAGACATCCGCCCGACAGCTCGCCGATCGCGATCCGCAATTTCTCGAAAGAGCGCTATGTCGCGCCCGACTGGATGGAGCGCGAGCGCACCGCCTTGTGGGCGACCAGCTGGCTGGTGGCCGGCGTGGCCCTCGATGTCCGCAGCCCGGGCCAGTTCATCACCTTCGAGATCGGGGCGGAGAGCATCATCATCGCGCGCGGCACGGATGGTCGCCTGCGCGCGATGCACAATGCCTGCACCCACCGCGGCACCCGCCTCGTCACCGAGCCGATGGGGGTGCTGAGGAAATTCATCTGTCCCTATCACGCCTGGGTTTACGGCCTCGACGGCGCACTGGAGAGCGTGCCGGGCGCAGCGCGCTTCTCCAATGGTGTCCCGAAAGACAAGCTGGCACTGCGTCCGGTCGAGGTGGGGGAGGCGCTTGGCCTGGTTTTCGTGCGCCTCACGCAGGGCCCGCTGTCACTGGCCGAATTCCTTGCCCCCTTGCATGAAGCGATCGACGCCTACCGGCTCGATCTGATGGACGTCACCAACGACCAGACCGTCTCGCACCTGTGCAACTGGAAGGCGATCATCGACAATTTTGCCGAGCTCTATCATGTCCCATTCCTCCACCCGATCCATCGCCGCATGTTCGAATGCGCCACCGCCCCGATCGGGCTGTTCGATCACGGCCATACGGTGGTCTATGTCGAGGGCGGGGTGACAGACTCGGGGTTTCCGGCTTCCGATGTTCCCAGCGACATGCAGGCGATGCAGCTCGAGGCGGTCGGGTTCGATCCGGCGGCATTCCGTGGCCGCGTGTCCGAGATCAGACCCGCCCTGCAGCGTGCCAAGCGGGCGCTGGCGCAGAAGCAGGGGCTGGCCTATGACGGCTTCAGCGATGCCCAGTTGACCGATGTGTGGCAGTTCAACCTGTTCCCCAACGTGATCCTCTCGGTGACGCCCGAGAGCGCGTGGCTGATGCGCTCGCGTCCCGATGCCGCAGATCCGGGCCGGAGTATGTTCGACATGATTACGCTGGTGCGCTTCCACGGGTCGGAAAGTCCGGGCGGCACTGCGGGCGATCCCTCGGAGGCGCGCATCGGCACCCATTTCCGGCTCAACGGACAGCTGCCGGCCGATTACGTCCGCCCGCCGCGCGACAGCTTCACCCACGAGGATATTCTCGCGGGTCGCAAGACCATGACGGTGACGATCGACGAGGACATTTCACTGCTGGGACGCGTCCAGCAGGGCATGTCATCGCAGGGGTTCCGGTCGGTCTGGCTCAGCGACGAGGAATGCCGCGTGCAGCACTTCCACGATGCCCTCGACGCGTGTCTCGCGGCGGGGTGACTCTCAGAGTGGGAAGGGGGATGGTGGACGCACTTGGGCTCGAACCAAGGACCCGCTGATTAAGGGCCATGACCAGAGGGCTCTAGCACGTCCGCATGTGTCCAAAAATGTCGGAATTCTGGGATTCAGAGTCCGTATTGTTCTTGAAATGTTCGTCAGTATCCACTACAAAAAGCCAGCTAAGGTAGCAGGTGCATATGGCAAACAAAGTAGGATTGACGGACGCCAAGATCGCAGGACTGAAGGCGCCGACTGCGGGTCAAATTGAGCTCGCCGATGGTATCGTACCCGGCCTTAAGCAATCCCAGATCCTGTTGACATCGAAGGTCACCAATACGAACAGCGTCAGCGGACTATCGAAGGGCTGGAAGCGGATCAGAGCAAGCGTGGACGAGAAGCTCGGCTATTAGGCCGGTCACTTCACAATGCATGATTTTCGACAGACGGTGGCAACCGGTCTCCAGCGTCTTGGCATAGCGGGCTCAAGATTGTCTCCGAAGACGGCATTCTCGAAGAGGACCTTCCGCCGATCCAGCGCTTGCTCAACCGCATCCTCGCGCTGCCGATCGGAATGCAGAATGCGATCTTCGAGGAATTTCTGGGGTTGTTTGTTCCGACAACGACCGTTTCATCGATGATCAGCGCTCTGGTTCGCGTGTGAACTCCGTATTTTTGCAAGCCGCTGCACCAATGACCAAGATGTAGCCTCAGGGGTTACACCCCTGTTGACTCTTTGTGTAACGTATGGGATTACACCTCCATGGAAATCGGAAGCATCCGCCACAAGGCGCTTCGCAGGTTTGCTGAAACCGGGAAGCCAGCAGGGCTGATGGAGGCTGACCGGCTCCGTCGCATGCTGGCGTTCATTGCCTCGGCAGAGAGCCTGGATGAGCTGGCGGTGCCGCCGAATTTCGGGTTTCATCCCCTCACTGGAGACAGGGAGGGATACTTTGCCATGACGGTAACCCGAAACTGGCGGTTGACATTCACATTGATCGACGAACTCACCGTCGCTGATCTCGATCTGGAGGACTATCACTGATGGCTATCAAGCTCCATGACAGCTTCGCGATCCACCCGGGCCCTTGGTTGCTTGAAGAGATTGTGAAGCCTTACAAAATGAATGTGTCGAGCACCGCAGATCATCTCAAGGTTACCCGGCCTGCGTTAAGCCGCTTGCTTAATGGCAGGGCTGCGCTGACCCCGGAGATGGCGATCCGGTTCGAGAAGGCATTTGGTGTTTCTGCCGCCACCATGCTGCGGATGCAGTCCGCCTACGATCTTGCGCAAGCCAAAGGCGGATCGGAGACGATTTCTATCCAGCGCGTGCGCGAGCCTGCATAGCAGGACTCTATTGGGTCGCCGATC
>JBKDUW010000258.1:0-15243 GCA_046339235.1 Erythrobacteraceae bacterium
CGCCGCACGCCGGGGCAATCAGCCCCCCGGCGCGACCATCAAGAGAGGGGCGTGCGGCGCGGGCGAGATCGTCAAGGTCAACCAGAGCGTTCTTGACCACGCCCGAAATGGTGCCGTGATAGCCCGGCGCGGCGATCAGCAGGCCGTCAGCCGCGCGCACCGCCGCGACCATCTCGGCCCCTCGTGAGGGATAGTGGAGCGGCCCCAGATAATGCGGGAGCGCGGTGAGATATTCGCCGCCGAACACCGTCACCTCGGCCCCTTCGCCGCCGGCAATGCTGGCGGCCAGCCGCAGCGCCTGCTCGGTCGAGCTGCCGGGATTCACCGTGCCGCCAAGGGCCACGATACGTGTCATGCGGAGACATTCCTTTCGGTCATATAGCTGGCAAGCCGCGCGGCTTGCGCGGGCGTGAAGCGCAGGCCGAGCTTGGTCCGCCGCCACAGCACATCCTCGGCGGTGCGCGCCCATTCAGCATCCATCAGATAATCGACCTCGGCCGCTGTCAGCCCGTGGCCGAAGGCTTCGCCCAGATCATCGGCGCGCTTGGCATCGCGGAGGAAAACGGCGGCAAGCGTGCCATAGAGCCGGATCAGCCGCGCCGCCTCGCCCGCCGCCAGAAAGGGATAGCGCGCGGCGAGATCGGCGGTGAGGGCAGGCGCATCGAACCGCCCGAAATCGCCGCCGGGCAGGGGCGCGGTACCGGTCCAGTCGGCCCCCGCCAGCGCAGGGCAGAAGGGCACAAGCTGGCGCACCGCTTCGGCGGCCAACTCGCGGTAGGTGGTGATCTTGCCGCCGAACACCGACACGAGCGGCGCGCCCCCGCTTTCTGTGCCATCCGCCCCGCCGTCGAGTTCGAAGCGATAGCCGCGCGTTGCCGCCTCGGGCTTGCCCGATCCGTCATCGACCAAGGGGCGCACGCCGGAATAGGTCCACACCACGTCCGCAGGGGTGATCGCGGTGCTGAAATATTCCGACGCCCCTTCGCACAGATAGGCGATTTCCTCAGGACTGGCGCTCACATCGTCGAGCCCGGCGGTGTGATCGACATCGGTGGTGCCGATCAGGGTGAAATCCTGCTCGTAGGGGATCGCAAAGAAGATGCGCCGGTCGGGCAGCTGGAAGAAGTAGGCGTAGTCGTGGTCGAACAATTTGCGGACCACGATATGCGAGCCGCGCACCAGCCGCATTTTCTGCGTGGTCGGCTCGCCCGCCCGGCCGAGTAGATCGAGCACGCGCGGGCCGGCGGCATTGACGATCGTGCGCGCTGTGAAGCGCTCGCCGCCGGCTTCGATCCGCCAGTGATCGCTTGTCCGACGCAGCGCGGTTACCTCGCAGCGGGTGCGCACGTCGGCGCCGCGGTCGGCCGCATCGCGTGCGTTCAGGACCACCAGCCGCGCGTCATCGACCCAGCCATCGGAATAGGCAAAGCCGCGGGTGTATTCGGGCTTCAAGGGCGCGCCTGCCGGGTGGCGGGTCAGGTCGACGCTTTGTGCGGCAGGCAGATATTTGCGCCCGCCGAGATGGTCGTAGATAAACAGCCCCATGCGCAGCAGCCAGCGCGGGCGCAGGCCGGGGCGGTGCGGGAGGATGAAGCGCAGCGGCCAGATGATATGCGGCGCGATGCCCCACAGCACCTCGCGTTCGGTCAGCGCCTCGCGCACCAGCGCGAATTCGTAATGCTCGAGATAGCGCAGGCCCCCGTGGATCAGCTTGGTCGAATTCGACGAGGTGCCTTCAGCGAGATCACCGCGCTCGAGCAGCAGCACGCATGCCCCGCGCCCGGCGGCATCGCGCGCAATCCCTGCGCCGTTCACGCCGCCACCGATCACCGCGATATCGAACATCGCTGCCGTCATAGCGCATACTTTGCAAAGACCAGCGCCGCGCCGAGCGAGGCGATGGTCGCCGCGAGAACCGGCATCACCGAACGCCAGCCCAGTTCCAGCAGCAGATCGGTGCGGGTGCGCATTGCGGTCGCGGTCACCGCAAGCAGCAGCAGGGCTTTGGACGCGGTGAGCGCATAGGCGGCGAGGGCAGGGGGCAGCGTGACCAGCGAGTTGAGCACTACCAGCCCCAGAAACACAAGGATGAAGCCCGGCAGCATCGGCAACCGGCGCGCGGTGCCAGAGGCCGCAATCGGCTCGGCCCGGGCGATCCACAGGGCCGCCAGCGTCACCAGCGGCGCGAGCAGCGCGACCCGCGTCAGCTTGACCACGGTGGCCTGCGCGCCGGCGGCGTCGGACACGGCGAAACCGGCGCCGATCGCCTGCGCCACGTCATGGTTCGATGCGCCGACAAGAAACCCGGCCTGCGCGTCGGTGAAACCCAGCATCGCAGTGAGCGGCGGATAGGTGACGAGCGCGATGGCGGAAGCTGCGGCAAGGATCACCAGCGTCAGCGTGAACTGCGCCTGCTCGATCCGCTCGCGCCCGATCACGCCGTAGAGCGCCAGCGCGGCCGATGCGCCGCAGATCGCGGTCGATCCGCCTGCCAGCAAGCCGACCGCTCCACTTTGGCTGGTGGCGCGGGCGGCAAGCAGTGCGGCGAACAGCGCGGCGGCCATCACCAGCGCCAGCCCGGCAAAGGGGATAATGCCCATCGCGCTGATCTGCATCAGCGTCACCTGCAGGCCCAGCAGCATGATTCCGGCGCGCAGCCCGTGGCGCGAGGCTGCATCGAGCCCTTCATGCGTGCGCACATCGCCCGCCGCGAAATTGAGCGCCAGGCCCAGCAGCAGGCCGGCAAGGATCACCGGAACGCCGTAATTCTGGCTGAGCCAGGCGGCCGCCGCGCTGGCGATGGCACAGATCGCGAGGCCGGGAACGAAGCGCGACAGCGGCTTGCGCTCCGCCGGCGCAAGGGCGGTGTCGGCGAGCATGATCTCGCCGAACAGATCGCCCGCATAGGCATCGAAATCGGGGCGGCGTCCGTCGGTCATCGCGCGTTCTTCATTGGGGTTCAGCCTTGCCCATCATACCCCGGATTGCCTTTGTCGCGCCCATTGGCGTCACTGATGTGTCTTGCGGTGTCATATGCCTATCGCTGCTCCTGCCACAATGCAACCGCCAGCGCGGTTCAAGCGGCCGGCGGCAGCACGGCGTCATGGCGACGGATATTGGGCAGCAGCCACTGGAACCACGCCAGAGCAATCAGATAGGACATTGCGGCAAACAGGAACAGGGGCACAAAGCCCAAGCCTGCATCGAGCAGGCGCCCGGTCACCAGGCTGATCGCGACGCCGCCCATATTGCCCATGAAGGCGCCAAACGCGGTAACGCGGCCAACCTTTGCGTGGGGCACGACATCGGTGATGGTCGAGAAGATCGACAGCGAGAAGCCCTGATGCCCGGCCATCACCACCCCGATCATCACCGCCACTGGCCAGAAGGAGTTGAGCTGCAACACCAGCGGCAGCGGCGCGACCAACAGCGCCGAGGCCAGCATCACGCCCTTGCGCACACGGTTGGGGCTTACGCCGCGTTCGAGCAGCCTGGTTGAGACCCAGCCCGCCAGCAGCGCGCCGAGGCCAGATCCGGCAAAGGCAATCGCTAGTGGCACCGCCAGTTCGAGCGTCGAGAGGCCGAATTCCTTGCGATAATAGTCCGCCAACCAGAAGTTGATGAACCACCAGGTCATGTCGGAGAGCGCCTTGGCCCCGACGATCGCCCATGTCTTGCGGTTGGCGAGGATCGCGCCGTAGCTGTCGGAGGCGCTACCGTCTGCCAGCGGCTCGGCGGCGGCGCCGCGTTCGCGCAGTCCGGCGATGCCGCGCGCCAGCCACATCCAGGCGACGAGCGAGAGCAACCCGCCGATCCCGCCCGCCACCAGCGCCCCGCGCCAGCCGACACTGAAGGCCAGCGCCGGGATCACGAAGGGCATCGCAATCGTGCCTGCCCCCGCCAGCATCGTCGCAAAACCGAAGGCGAAACTGCGCTGGTCAGGCGCGAACAGCGTGGCCACGGTCTTGATCGTGAGCGGGGTCTGCACCGCTTCGGTGACACCGAGGCCCATGCGCGCGGCGATCACCTGCCAGGTGGTGATCGCCCAGCCATGCGCTATAGCGGTGAGGCTCCACGCCGAAGCGCCAACTTGCATCGAACGGTGCACCCCCAGCCGGTCAACCAGCCAGCCGGTAAACAGGAAGGCGAAGGCGGCCGAAAACTGCGTCACCGCGGCAAGATCGCCGAAGTCGCTGTCGCTCCAGCCGAAATCCGCCATCATGTCGGGCTTGAGGATGGCGATAATCGGGCGGTCCATCGCGTTGAACACGCCCGCGATGCACAGCACCGTGAACAGCGACCAGCGCAGCCGGGCGGACAGGGACGAAGAATTGGCGGCCATCACGGGTTCCTAGGGCTCGTCGGCGGGGGAGGGCAAGCAGGGCCAGACAAGAAGGGCCGCCGGATCACTCCGACGGCCCCTTGCGGTATCACGATCCGGCGCTGCGCATCACATGCGGGCGCGCAGGCTGATCCCGAAGTAGCGATCCGCATCGCGCGGGATCTGCAGCCGCTGCCCGGCCGACACGTTGAGCAGCACGTAGCTGTCATCGGTGAGGTTGCGGGCGTGGAAGGTCACGCGGAACTTGTCGTCCGGATCCGAGAAGCCGACCGAGGCGTTCCAGATGCCATAGGCATCGATCGGCCCCTGCTCGCCGAGATCGGAGAACTGGCTGCTGGTGTGGCGATAATCGGTGTTGAGGTAGAGCTGCAGCGCGCCCAGATCGGCGGTGTAATCGCCGCCGATGGTGTAGACGAACTCGGGCGCGAGCGGCAGCCTGGTGCCATTGCGCGCGTCCGGCGCGTTGGTGGCGGGGTTGGGATTGAATTCCTTGACCTTGGCATCGGCATAGGCCGCGCTGGCACGGCAGTTCAGTCCGTCGGTCGGCGCGAACACCAGATCGGCCTCGAAGCCCTTGCTCTCCACGGTGCCGGCATTGGTCAGGTTCGAAACCACCGCACCGTTGAGCAGCACGAAGTTGTTGGCCTGGAAACCGTCATACTCGACGATGAAGCCCGACAGGTTGAACTGCACGCGGCGATCCCAGAACTGCGACTTCAGACCCACTTCGAAGCTGTCGGACAGTTCCTCGGAGATCGGGATCGCGTTGGTCGGCGCGGTGTGGTTGAAGAACACGTTGAACGCTGGACCCTTGTAGCCGCGGGTGTACGAGCCGTAGAGCATGATGTCGTCGGTCGGCTCGAGCTGCAGCACCGCACGGCCCGAAAGGTTGCCGGTGTCGGTCGATCCGGCCGAGGTGTTGGTGCCGTTGCCGCCATTGGCAATCAGGCCGCCAGCCGGGTTGAGGTTGGTGCCGGGGCCGGTGGCGGGCAGGCCGGTGGTGGCATTGACGGCCGGCGCGCGGGTGTGGGTGAACTCGAGATCATCCCAGGTGTAACGCAGGCCGCCGGTCAGCGAGAGCATCTCGGTGAAGCGATAGGTCGCTTGCGTGAACACCGCGAAGTTCTTCGATGTGACATCGCTGAACGAGGTCGCGGTCGGGAAGATCGTGTTGACGGTGTCGTTGAGGTTGCACGGGCGTGCCCCGGTGCGCGGATCGATCGGCAGGGTCGAGCTTGCGCAGGTGACGTTCCGGCGGGTGAAGACCTGGCTGTTTTCCGACTGCCACGCAAAGGCGCCGACCTGATAAAAGAACGGCTTGGTCTGGTCGGAGGCGAGGCGCACTTCCGCCGAAAGCTGCTCAGTGCGCACCACGCCGTTATCATGCAGCTGTGCGGTGCCGACGATAGCGCGGGGGAGGAAGTCGCCGTCGCGGAATTCCTCGTTGAACCAGTTGCGATAGCCCAGAATCACGCTGAGCGTGTGGGTATCGCCGATGTCGAAATCGCCCGAGCCGGTGATGCTCCACTGGCGGTCGCTGGCGCGGGTCACGAGATCGTGATTGATGAAGCGCTGGTCCTCGCCCTGCGCCGAGCCGCCGGGCAGGTTCAGCTCGGCATCGAGCACCGCGCCGCGGCTGACCGCGGTGACATCGGCGCAGCAATTGTCATCGGATTCAAAGTAGTCCGCGATTAGGCGCAGTTCGGTGCCGCCATTGGCGTAATCGAGAATGCCGCGCGCGCCGAAGCGCTCGTAGCCGTTGACCGTTCGGCGGCCGCCCTGATTGACGTTGGTGATGTTGCCATCGAAGCCGCCGAAGAAGCCGGTCACCCGCGCCGACAGAGTGTCGCTGATGGGGCCGGCCAGCGCCGCCTTCATCCGCACTTCGTCGCCTTCGAAATAGTCGAGGCTGCCTTCGGCCTCGAAGGTGTCGCTGCCGCCCTTGGAGACGATGTTGACGAGGCCGGCCGAAGCATTCTTGCCGAACAGCGTGCCCTGCGGACCGCGCAGCACTTCGAGCCGTTCGATATCGACCAGATCAAGGAAGGCCTGACCCGAGCGCGACAGCACCACCCCGTCGACAACTGTGGACACGCTCGGCTCGGCGGCGATCGAGAAGGTGATGGTGCCGACGCCGCGCATCACGATCGCGCTGTTGGCGTTGGTGGTGCCCTTGCGGAAGGTTACCGAGGGGACGATGGTGCTGATGTTTTCAAGGTTGAAGACCACCGCCTGTTCCAGCCGGTCGCCCGAAACCGCGGTGATGGCGATCGGCACATCCTGCACATTTTCTTCGACTTTTTGTGCGGTGACGATGATTTCCTCGACCTGCGCCATGGCCGGCGCGGCGTTCATAAGCGCCAGCGGGCTGGCCGAAAGAACCAGAGCCTTGAACGCAATTCGGGTGGTGGCGGACATGATATTTCTCTCCCCTGCAGCGTGATCAACTCATCCGGGCAAGCTGCTCCGAGGCCGATCTTTCGGGCTTCGGGTTGCGCTTTCTGTCGCGTTATGTCAAGCGGTGTCACATAAGCGCGACAGGGAGAGTGTTACACATATGTTGCAGTTGGCGGCCAGGCAGGATGGGTTCGACCTGAGCCTTGGCACGCGCTGCCTCCTCACTCACCAGGCTGATTTTCCTGCGCTTTATATCGGATCGGGGGATCCGCAGGTGGCCATGGTGCGAGGCAATTTCCGCATGGCCGACCAGCTTGTCCCGGCACCGCCGCTGGCTGCCTGCGTGGCTGAGACGAGCGGTGCGATCACGCTTTCCAGCGCTGACGGTTCGGCGCGGGCGCGGGTGCGGGTCGAGGACGCTGCGGCTGGCGGGGCCGAACGGCTGACCGTCACCGCGCTCACCCCGCATAATCGCATCACAGTGGATTTCCGCTGCGCCGGTGAGGATGTTCTGTGGGGCGGGGGCGAGCAGATGAGCTATCTCGCTCTCAACGGCCGCCGCTTCCCGATCTGGACCAGCGAGCCCGGGGTGGGGCGCGAACCCGGCACCCCGCTCACCGACATGGCGAGCGCCGATGGTTCCTTTGCAGGCGGCGACTATTGGACCACCAATTATCCCGAACCCACAGTGCTGTGTTCGGCCGGATGGGCGCTGAGCCTAGCCAATGCCGAATATTGCGAGGTCGATTGTACCGAGGCCGGGCGGCTGCGCGTGCATGTGTGGTCGGGTGCGGTGGCGATCGATCTGTTCGAAGGCGCGCCCGCCGATCTGACCCGCCAACTGGGGGCGCGCTTCGGCCCCCGGCACGCCTTGTCCGAATGGGCACTGGGCGGCGCGATTGTCGGGCTGAAGCAGGGCGAGGCCAGTTTCGACCGGCTTGAAGCGTTGATCGATGCAGGCGCGCAGGTTTCCGGCCTGTGGTGCGAGGACTGGGTCGGCATCCGCGAGACCAGCTTTGGCCGCCGCCTGTTCTGGGACTGGCAGTGGAACGCCGCCCGCTACCCTGATCTGCCCGCGCGGATCGCGGCTTTGAAGGCGCGCGGCATCCGCTTCCTAGGCTATGTGAACCCCTATCTTGCGGTTGATGGCCCGCTCTATCCCGCGGCGGCGGCGCAGGGCTTTTTCGCGCGGATGCTCGATAGCGACGCGCCTTACCTCGTTGATTTCGGGGAGTTCCACGCCGGCGTGGTCGATTTCACCAATCCCGCCGCTGCCGGCTGGTTCGCGGAAGAAGTGATCGGCAAGCGGATGCTCGATTTCGGGCTTGACGGCTGGATGGCTGATTTCGGCGAGTATCTGCCGGTTGATCTGCGGCTGCACGATGGCGATCCGATGCAGGAGCACAACCGCTGGCCGGTGCGCTGGGCCGAGGTCAACGCCCGCGCTGTCGCCTCGCGCGGGCGCACGGGCGATGTGCTGTGGTTCATGCGGGCCGGCCACACGGGCGTGCAGGCGCATTGCCCCTTGCTGTGGGCGGGTGACCAGTCGGTCGATTTCAGCCGCCATGACGGTATCGGCACTGTCGTTACCGCGGCGCTGTCCTCGGGGCTGGTCGGCAATGCGTTCAGCCATTCGGACGTGGGCGGCTACACCAGCCTGTTCGGCAATCTCCGCAAGGCAGAACTGATGCTGCGCTGGTATGAACTGGGCGCCTTCTCTCCGGTGATGCGCACCCATGAGGGCAACCGGCCGGACGACAATCTCCAGATCGACAGCGCGCCGGAACTGGTTGCAGGCTTTGTGCGCTGGAGCCGTGTTCACCAAGCCCTCGCGCCCTATGTCCGGCACCTTGTTGCCGAGGCGCAGGCGGCGGGGCTGCCGGCCCAGCGCGCTCTGTTCCTGCATTATCCCGACGACACCGCGACTTACATGCTCCAAGACCAGTATCTCTACGGGGCCGATCTGATGGTGGCGCCGGTGATCGAAGCGGGGACGATGATGCGCAAGGTCTATCTGCCAGGCGGTTGCGGCACGGTGTGGCGCCATGTGTGGAGCGCACAGGCCTATGGGCCCGGCTGGCATGATGTGGCAGCGCCAATCGGTCAGCCGCCAGTGTTCTACCGCGAGGGAAGCGCCTTTGCCGCGCTGTTCGCGAGCCTTGCGATGGTGCCTGCATGAGCCGCGAGAACCTGCGTCCCAATATCCGCAATGTCGCGGCACGCGCGGGCGTGGCGGTGAAGACTGTCAGCCGGGTGCTCAATGGCCACCCCTATGTCAGCACCGAGCTGCGCGAGAGGGTCGAACAGGCGATGGCCGATCTCGATTACCGGCCCAGCGTCGCGGCGCGCATCCTGTCGGGTGCCAAGTCCAACCAGATCGCGCTGATTTACGACAATCATAGCCCCTATTATATGTTCCAGATTCAGAAGGGCTGCTGGGAGGTGTGCCAGGAGAAGGGCATTCGCCTGCTCGCCCAGCCGGTCGATGTCGCCGATCCGCGCGTTGGCGATCAGGTGCGCGGGCTGGTGAGCGAGACCCATGTGGACGGCATCATCCTGTCCTCGCCGGTGACCGACTGTGATCCGGTGCTGCGCGCGCTCGAGACGATGGACGTGCCCTTCGTGCGCATCTCGCCGGGCACCAATCACGCGCTGACATCCTCGGTGTTCATGGACGACGCGCAGGCCGCCGACGACATGACCACCCATCTGATCAACGCCGGTCACCGGCGGATCGGGTTCATCAAGGGTCACACCAATCACATGGCGTCGGACGACCGGTTGTTCGGTTACCGCCGCGCGCTCGACCGCGTGAGCATCCCGTTCGAGCCTCAGCTGGTGGCAGAGGGCGAGTTCGACTTCGATTCCGGGGTCGCGGGCGCAAAGGCGCTGCTCGATCTGCCCGAATGCCCCACCGCGATCTTCGCCTCGAACGACGATATGGCCGCCGGCGTGCTTGCGGTGGCACACGATCGCGGGATTAGCGTGCCGGCAGAGCTTTCGGTGGCCGGGTTCGACGATACCACGCTGGCGCGCACCGTCTGGCCGCCGCTGACCACGATCAGCCAGCCGATGGCCGATCTGGCCCGCACTGCAACACGGATCCTGATTGTAGGCGGGGACATTACCCACAAACGCCTGCCCCATACGCTTGTGGAGCGCGCCTCGGTCGCTCCGCCAAAGAGGAACCCCTAGATGAGTGAACTGCCCCTTCCGCCTGCCACCCGTATGCTCGGCACAAGCGGCATTGCCGTATCGCCGATTGCGTGGGGCATGTGGCGCCTGATCGAAGACGGCCGCACCGCTGCCGAGGCTGCGAAGCTGGTGCACGCCGCGCTCGATGCCGGGATCACCTTCCTCGATACCGCCGACATCTATGGCTTTGATGGCGCGGGCGGGTTTGGCGATGCCGAGGCTCTGTTGGGCCAGGTGCTCGCCGCCGAACCGGGTTTGCGGGGCCGGATGGTGCTGGCGACCAAGGGCGGGATCATGCCGCCGCTGCCTTATGACCAGAGCGCGAGTTATCTGCGTGCCGCGATCGATGCCTCGCTCGCACGTCTGAAGTTGGACAGCGTCGATCTGTGGCAGATCCACCGCCCCGATATTCTCGCGCACCCGCAGGAAGTAGCGCGGGTGCTCGATGATGCGGTGGCTTCAGGGAAAATCCGCAGCCTTGGCGTGTCGAACTTCACGCAGGCCCAGACCGCCGCGCTGAACCATTTCCTCGGGCATAAGCTGGTGACGACCCAGCCCGAGATCAGTCCGCTGCGGATCGACTGCTTCGAGAATGGCGAGCTTGATCAGGCGATGATGCTGGGCCTCTCCCCGCTGGCGTGGTCGCCGCTGGGTGGCGGACGTCTGGCCGCGCCGGAAACGTCGCGCGACAAGGCGGTTGCGGCTGCGCTGGACGTGGTGGCCGAGGCGCAGGGGGTCTCGCGCACGGTGGCGTCCTATAGCTGGCTAATGGCGCACCCGGCCGGGATCATCCCGATCATCGGCTCGCAAAATGCCGCGCGCATTGCCGAAGGCGCGGCTGCGCTGACAGTGCGCTGGACGCGGACGGATTGGTATGCGGTGCTCGTTGCCGCGCGTGGAGAGAGGCTGCCCTGATGACCCAGCAACAATGCGAAATCGCGTGGTTCTCCGCGCTGTGCGACGACGATTACGAGTTCCTCGGCGTCCCCGACCAATATCTCCAGTCAAGCTGGGAGCACTGCCGCAACATCGTGATGCGCGCCGAGCAAGGCGGGTTCGACAATATCCTGCTGCCCTCGGGCTATCAGCTGGGGGTCGATACCACGATCTTCGCCGCCGCCGTGGCGACGCAGGTGAAGCGCATCAAGCTCCTCTGGGCGACCCGGATGGGCGAGGACTGGCCGCCGCAATTGGCGCGCCGGATCGCCACGCTCGACCGCATCCTCGGCCCCAATGCGGCGTGCACCGGCGGGCGTTTGAACGTCAACATTATCTCCTCCGACATGCCGGGCGAAAAGATCGAGAGCGGTCCCCGCTACCGGCGCGGCACCGAGATCATGAAGATCGTCAAGACGCTGCTGCACGGCGAGCACCTCGATTTCGACGGCGAGTTCTACCAACTCAAGCTCGATCCCCCGCGCATCACCACGTTGAACGGCAAATGCCCGCCGTTCTATTTCGGCGGCCTCAGTCACGAAGCGCGCGAGTGTGCGGCCGAGGCGGCGGACGTCTACCTGATGTGGCCCGACACGATGGACAATGTGCGAGAGAACATCGCCGACCTCAAAGCGCGGGCGGCCACCTATGGCCGCACCCTCAAGTTCGGTTACCGCGCCCACGTGATCGTGCGCGAGACCGAGGACGAGGCACGCCACTATGCCGACCGGCTGCTGTCGAAGCTTGATGACGAGGCCGGCCGCGCGATACGCGAGAAGAGCCTCGATGCCAAGAATTACGGCGTCCAGCGTCAACAGGAACTGCGCGGCGCGGCCGATGGCGACGGCTTTGTCGAAGAGAACCTTTGGACCGGCATCGGCCGCGCGCGCTCCGGCTGCGGGGCGGCGATTGTCGGCACGCCCGATCAGGTGCTGGCCAAGCTGCGCGCTTATCAGGCCGAGGGGATCGAGGCCTTCATCCTGTCAGGCTATCCGCACATGCAGGAAGCCGACATGTTTGCCCGCCACGTGCTCCCGCATATCGCGCACGGTCCGCTCGAAATGTGATCGGGACGGAAAGTCTGGCTGGGGCGGAAGGATTCGAACCTTCGCATGGCGGTACCAAAAACCGCTGCCTTACCGCTTGGCTACGCCCCAGCAGAGGCGCGCTCTATAGCGTGTGAATTGGCCTTGTGAAGGGGGCGAAAGCGCCAAAAAATGCGCTTTCGCCCGCAATCCTAGACAGGCGGGCCGGAAACCAGCCGCTTGCCCTCGAAATCGGCGGCCGAGTGGCGCTCTTTGAGCTGCGTATCCTCGTCGCCCCACACCTTGTTGACGATCCGCCCGCGCTTGACGGCGGGGCGCGCATTGATCTCGGCGACCCAGCGCGCGACGTTCGCGTATTCGTCGATGCTGAGGAAGGTCTTGGCGTCGTTGTAGATGTTGCCTTCGACAAACGGTGCGAGCCAGGGGAAATTGGCGATGTCGGCGAGGGTGTATTCGCCGCCTGCAAGAAAGCGCGTCTTGGCCAATTGCTGGTCGGCGACATCGAAGATGCGCTTGGTTTCCATCGCGTAACGGTTGATCGGATATTCGTATTTCTCGGGCGCATAGGCGTAGAAATGGCCGAAGCCGCCGCCGATGAAGGGGCCGCTGGCCACCTGCCAGAACACCCAGCTGAGCACTTCGGCGCGGGCTGCCGGATCGGTGGGGAGGAACGCTCCGAACTTTTCCGCAAGGTGGACGAGGATCGCCCCGCTTTCGAACACGCGGAAGGGGGTAGCGCCGCTCTGGTCGAGCATGGCGGGGATCTTGGAATTGGGGTTCATGTCCACAAAGCCGCTGCCGAATTGCTCGCCCGCGCCGATATTGATCGTCCAGGCGTCATATTCGGCGTCCGCATGGCCCGCTTCGAGCAGTTCTTCGAGCAGCACCGTCACCTTCACCCCGTTGGGCGTGGCGAGCGAATAGAGCTGGAACGGGTGCGTGCCCACGGGCAGCGGTTTGTCCTCGCGCGCGCCGGCGGTGGGCCGGTTGATATTGGAAAAGCGCCCGCCCGAGACGGTATCGGCGCTCCAGACGGCGGGCGGGGTGTAGGTTGCGTCGGCCATGGGTGCGGCTCCTGTTGATCGTGTTCCCGCGACACTTGGGGCCTCGCCTGCGCGCGCGCAAGCACCGCGCACCATCGAAAGCCTAGGGGGCGGGAAAGCAGGACTTTTGGCGCGCCTGCTAGGAACGGAAAGGATTAGCCGCTAGAGCAACCACGCAAAGCATCCGGAGCGCGCAGACAGCACAATGAGCCAGACCTCGCACCCTTTCTACGATGCCCACGAACATGGCTTCGTGCGCGTGGCGACGGCGACCCCGTGCAGCCGTCCGGCCGATGTCGCCTACAACACCGCTGGCGTGCTGGCCGAGGCGCATAAAGCCCATGATGCGAATGTCGATATGGTGGTGTACCCCGAACTGACGCTGTCCTCCTATGCGATCGATGATCTGCTGCTTCAGCACGCGTTGCTGGAACGGGTCGAGCAGGCGCTTGCCGAGGTGATCGCTGCCTCGGCTGATCTGCACCCGGTGCTGGTGGTGGGCGCGCCGCTCAGGCGGGCGGACAAGCTCTATAATTGCGCAGTGGTGATCGCGGGCGGGCAGATTCTCGGCGTGGTGCCCAAGAGCTTCCTGCCCAATTACCGCGAGTTCTACGAAAAGCGCCATTTTGCGCACGGGCGCGGCTGCACCGATCTGTCGATCGGGGTGGCGGGCGAGGAAGCGCCGTTCGGCACCGATCTGGTGTTCGCTGCCGCCAACTTGCCGGGATTCCGCTTCGGCATCGAGATCTGCGAGGATTTCTGGGCGCCGATCCCGCCGGGGATGACCGCCGCGCTCGCCGGCGCGCTGATCCTGTGCAACCTCTCGGCCTCGCCCGTCACCATCGGCCGCGCCGATGATCGCCATCTGCACTGCCGCTCCTCGGCCAGTCGCGCGATCGCCGCCTACGTCTATTCGGCGAGCGGCCACGGCGAGAGCACCACCGATCTTGCCTGGGACGGGCAGGGCGTGATCTACGAAATGGGCGACCTCCTGGCCCAGAGCGCGCGGTTTGACCTGTCGGGCGAGCTCACCGTGGTCGATATCGACACCGAACGCCTGGCTGCCGAGCGGCTGCGCAACCAGACCTTTGCCGATGCCGCCGAATGGGCCGGGCGGCCGGAAGATTCCTATCGCCGGATCGTGTTCGAACACGCCTATGCCGCCGGTGATATCGGTTTGCTGCGTCCTGTCGCGCGCTTCCCCTTCGTGCCGGACCGGCCCGAGAAGCTCGACGAGGACTGCTACGAGGCATTCAACATCCAGGTCGATGCACTGATGCGGCGGATCGAATCGACCGGCACCAAGAGCCTCGTGATCGGGATTTCGGGCGGGCTCGACAGCACCCACGCGCTGATCGTCGCTGCCAAGGCGTGCGACCGGCTGGGCCTGCCACGCACCACCATCCGCGGCTATACCATGCCCGGCTTCGGCACGTCTGAAGGCACCAAGTCCAACGCCCATCAGCTGATGGCGGCAATGGGCATCATCGCAGGCGAGATCGACATTCGCCCGGCGGCGTTGAAGATGCTCGAGGATATCGGCCACCCCTTTGCGCAGGGCGAGCCGGTACTTGATGTGACCTTCGAGAATGTGCAGGCGGGCTTGCGCACTGATTACCTGTTCCGCCTCGCAGGCCAGCATGGCGGCTTTGTGGTCGGCACGGGCGATCTCAGCGAGCTGGCGCTCGGCTGGTGCACTTACGGCGTCGGCGACCACATGAGCCATTACGGCGTCAATGCGGGCGTGCCCAAGACGCTGATCCAGTATCTGATCCGCTGGACGATCCGCACCGCGCAGTTCGATGATGTCTGTGTCAACGTGCTGGCGGCGATCCTCGATACCGAGATCAGCCCCGAGCTGGTGCCGCCGGGCGCGGACGGGCAGATGCAATCGACCGAGAGCCTCGTCGGCCCTTACGAGCTCAACGACTTCTTCCTCCACCACGTGATCCGCTACGGCCAGCGCCCCAGCAAGGTCGCGTTTCTGGCGTGGCATGCGTGGAAGGATGCGCGCGCGGGGCTGTGGCCCGCCGGCTTCCCCGAAGCCAAAAAGAACGCCTACGCGCTCGCCACTGTGGCGCAGTGGCTCGGCAAGTTCTGCGCGCGCTTCTTCGGCTTCTCGCAGTTCAAGCGTTCGGCGCTTCCCAATGGCCCCAAGGTGTCCTCGGCGGGCGCCCTCTCTCCGCGCGGCGACTGGCGTGCGCCGTCCGATTCGGTCGCCACCGTGTGGCGCGAGGAACTGCGCGAAAACCTGCCTGACGAAGTCGTGGACGAGGTGTTTGGC
>JBKDUW010000259.1:0-3290 GCA_046339235.1 Erythrobacteraceae bacterium
CCCGATGCTGGCATTGGTCGCGCCCGGGCCGCGGGTAACAAAGGCGACGCCGGGCCGCCCGGTCATGCTCCCGTCGGCGCAGGCCATGAAGCAGGCGCCGCCTTCCTGACGGCAGGTCACCACGTCGATTTCGGGCCGCTCGGGCAGGGCATCGAGCACGGCGAGGAAGCTTTCCCCCGGCACCGTGAAGATCCGCTCGCACCCCTGCTGGGCCAGACAATCGACCAACAGCGCGGCGGCACTCGTCATGGAATCAGACACGTAGCACTCTCCCGGTTTGTGTGCCCGCCTTTACAACCGGGCGCGCGGCGGCGCAAACCGGGGCGCTGCATAAAGCAATCGGCGAAAGACTGTCCCACGGTGTGACAGGTTTGCCGAGTGCGGTGTCAAAAGGTAAAGAAAATGTTAACACCGTAGCATGAGTCGCGCCCGCCTGACCGCCGATTTGATCTCCCGCCCACAGCGGTGTGAACAGCGTCGCAGAAGCCTTGTTCTCACCGACGAGAGCGCCCGCCACCCGTTCCGTGCGATGCTTCCGCCGGATATCAAGCGCGATCTGATTCCGATCCCGTCCGAAGACCTCTGGCGTCTGACGCTCGCCGACGTGCGCGGCTTTGCCAGTGTCTATGTCGCGGCGACTGCCGCGATCCTCGTCTTTATCATCTAGTCCGCTCAGCCGAATTCCGGCCCGCTACTGTCTTCCAGCGCGTGCAGCTTGCGCGCCAGCTGGGCCGAGAGCAGGCACAGGATCAGGCTGATCAGCAGCTGTTCCTGAAGCGGGATGCCGAGAAAGCCCAAGCCCCCGGCCACGGCTGCGCCCACCACCATGAACACCGACGAGATGAAGTTGTTCGCCGCGACCGAGCGCGAGGCTTCGGACTTGTCAACCTTGGTGGTGAGGAAGGCATAGAGCGGCACCACGAACATGCCGCCGGCCACCGCGATCAGCAGCAGATTGGCGCTCAGCAGCAGCGCCAGCGGCTGGGCGAGGAATTCCCACACGGTGAACAGCTCGCCCGTAGGCTCGAGATTCCACATCCGGCAGATCAGATAGAACCCGATAAGCAGCACGCCCAGCGCCAGCACCGAAGGCGCCGAGTAGCGCGCCGAGATATCGCCCCTGAGCAGAGTATTGATCGAAACCGAGCCGATCGCGATCCCGGCCGAAAACGAAACCAGCAGCACCGTTGCAACCTGCTTGTCGGCCAGCAGCACATTCTTGGCGAGCGGGATGAACTGCACCGAGAGAATCGCGGCGATGGTCCAGAAATAGCTGATCGCGAGCACCGAATAGCGCAGCTCGAGATTGCCCATCGAGAAAGCGATCAGCGATTTCGAGGCGCGGATCGGGTTCCAGTCGACCTTGGTCTCGGCGGTCTGCGGCGGGGCAGGAGGCACCCAGCGGCAAATCATATAGCCCACCAGCGCAAGCGCGATCACCGAGATGGTGCTGTCCATAGGCGCCATCGCCCCGCCCAGGATCATGCCGGTAAGGATCGCAAGATAGGTTCCTGCTTCCACGAGCCCGGTGCCCGCCAGCACTTCGTCCTTGTGCAGGTGCTGCGGAAGGATCGCGTACTTGATCGGGCCGAAGAAGGTCGAATGCATCCCCATCGCAAATAGCGCCGTGAACAAGAGAGGGATCGCGATTGTCTCGATCTGCATGCCGCGAGCCGCCAGCACCAGCCCAGTCGCGCCTACGGACATGATGATAATCTCGGCAAACTTGATCCAGCGGATGATCGTGGTCTTGTCGCGCATATCAGCCAGCTGGCCCGCTGTGGCCGAGAACAGCACGAAAGGCAGCACGAATATGGCCGTCGCTACGCCGCTGATCAGCGTTTCGGTCTCAGGCGAATTATACACCTGATAGACCAGCAACATCACCATCGCGTTCTTATAGAGATTGTCGTTGAGCGCGTTGAGCAACTGGGTCAGGAACAGCGGCAGAAAACGTCGCTGGCGCATGAGGTTGGTGGATGTGGTCATGCGGTGATTTCGCTGGTGCTTCCCTGAGAGTTACTTGCGACATAGCGCGCAGGCTTGCTTTCACAAGAGCGCAAGCCGCTGCGGGCTTTGTGGGGAAGCCTAGGGACGGGGGGGTTTTGCCGAGGTTAATGGCGCGCTACAGCGCGGATGCATCATGTCGAGCTTACCCAATATCCTGACGCTTTCGCGCATCTTCGCAGTTCCGCTGCTGGCGTTCTTCCTGTGGTGGCCGCAGTGGCAGCTGGGTTATCTGATCGGCTTCGTGCTCTATTGCGTGATCGCGATCACCGACTTCTTCGACGGCTATCTGGCGCGCGCGCACGGGACGGTGTCGAAGCTCGGCGTTTTCCTCGATCCGATTGCCGACAAGATCATGGTCGCCGCGGTGATTCTGGTGCTGACTGCGCAAGGCTATCTGCGCGGGCCTTATGCGGGCGATATCCATGTGATCGCGGGTCTGGTGATCCTCGTGCGCGAGATCGCGGTCTCGGGCCTGCGCGAATTTTTGGGCGGCATTCAGGTCTCGGTGCCGGTCTCGAAGCTCGCGAAGTGGAAGACGACCTTCCAGCTGGTCTCGCTCGGCGCACTGATCCTTGGCGGGGCGGTGCATGGCCAGCCGTGTCAGGCGGTGGGCGACATGTGCAAGACCATCGGCCAGAGCTGGGTCCATCTGTTCGGGCTGGTGGCGCTGTGGACGGCCGCCGTGCTGACCTGCGTTACCGGGTGGGATTACCTGCGGGTCGGCCTCAAGCACATGGATTAGGGTAGCAAAATTGGGCTGACAAGAACGGCAGGCGTCGAGTTACAACATATCGCATGGGTTCGTTGGAATCACCTTCCGCCAGGGCCTATGTCCGCTTGCTCGCCGAAGAGACGAGGCGGCTCCAGCAGCAGGCGCGCTGTGCGCTTGAACAGGATAACTATACCCGTGCTACGGCGCTGATCGGCGATGCCGAACTGCTGGCTGGGGGTGTCCGCCACCTCGTTGGCGATTTTGAGCGACGCTAGATCTGCGGGCTGATGACGCTCGATGATTACGATGTGAGAGATGTAGCGGTTCCTGCGCGCGCCCGCTTGATCTGCTCCCTTCTTAGTGGCCCAATTTCTATTTTGGAATTGGCCACGAAGGAGGAATAGAATGGCGAGGAAGCACAAGCCGGAGGTGTATAAGTTGGTATTTGATCGGACAGTCGGTGTCTGTGAGTGATCGTTGTGGACCTGTCTGTTAGGATCAGGCCGCGATCATCTTTTCCTTTGCCAGCGGCGTTGCGTCAACAAAGGTGTGCATGGGGGTTTTCCCA
>JBKDUW010000260.1:0-2560 GCA_046339235.1 Erythrobacteraceae bacterium
TCTTCCTGGGCCTTGACCGCATCGTCGGCGAGCTGGCGCCATGCGCCGTCCTTCTCGAGCTTGGCGGCACCTTCCTTGAGGCTGTTCGCGCGCCAGAAGCTGCTCTGCACGGTCTTGTACTGGCTGAAGATCTTGTTCTGCTCGAAGATCTTGGTGAACATGATGTAGAAGGTGCCGACCGACATGATGATCATCACAGCAAGAATCGACCAGGCGACCGGGCCGCCTTCCCTCATGGCTTCGACGAAACCGAACTGGTTCTTGGGCGCTTCGCCGGCGGCCGCGGCAAGGGTGTAAAGGTTCATTGCGAGTAGTCCTCTTGAAAGAATGTTCCGGGTGGTCCCGGCCTTCCCACAAGGCCGCGACCGTATTGATCCGTCAGTTCAACTTGTATGTGATGCGCGTCGAATAGCTACCGGTGGTCGGGTTACCGTCATTGTCGAGCGCCGGTTCGAATCGCGCGTAACGCTCCATCCCCGAACAGGCTGCCGCATCGAGAATGTCCGAGCCGCTCGAAGCGGTGACCGAACAGCCCGTTGCACGGCCATCGGGGGTGACGGAGACGCGTACGCCCACGGTGCCCTCGATTTCCTCGCGCAGAGCGCGGGCCGGGTAGTTTTCCTGAATGCGCGCGGCCCAGCTGCGCTCGTTCTTGGTGCGTGCACCACGAGCCTGCGAGGGAGCCGGCGGCGACGGCGGCGGACCTGCCGGAGCTGGCGGCGGAATGCGGACAGCCGGCGGCGACGGCGGCGGAATGTTCGACTGCGTCTGGATCTGCGGCGGAGTCGGCGCGATGCTGATCGGCGGCGGAGGCGCAACCGGCGGCGGCGGAGCCGTTTCTTCCGGCGGTGGCGGCGGCTCGTCCGGTTCCTCGGGCGGCGGCGGCTCTTCAATGTCGACGGTGGTGACCCGTTCGATCTCTTTCTTGATGGCGTTGATCGCAAGGCCGATGACCATCACCGCCCCGATCCCACTGACGATCGCCAGCGCGATAATCAGTGCGACGAGCTTGGTGCCGGTCAATCCCTGTTGTTGGCTAGCGTAGGACATCCAGCGCTTTCTCTCCATGCTAGCCGGGCGCATTGGCCCGGCACAATTCCTGACCGCCGGCCAAGCGAGCCGGACGACAGATCCCGTAAATTTCGGTCCTCCCACGTCAGGGATATGGAGAGGGAATGCGCCAAGGCGCCCATTCGTCTCTGTTACATCCCCGACTGGCACACCCTGCACCTGATTCGCAAAAGCGAAACCGGACAGAGCACAACCATACTGCCCGCGCGGGGTATGTCCCCAATCCCGATCGGCCAGCCATCGGGGCTTTAACGGGCAACCCCTAGCCAATCAAACGCTTTATCGGTTCAGGGCGGATTCACTGCGCGCAATGTCCATTCGCGCCTGCTAGAAGTCGCGCAACAAACGGTCAGGTGACGGCACCAATGCAGCAACAGGTTAATCGGAATTTAAGACTTTTTTTCAATCGGGTGGCAGCGCTGCCGCTGGCCTTGGCGGGGCTCGTGATGGCCCCTGTTCCCGTTCTGGCACAATCGCTTGCGGCGGCTGCGCAAACCGCGCCGGCCGGGCCGACTTATGCCGATCTGGCGACCCTTTCGGACGCTGCGGACCTCGTCATACATGCGCAGATTCGCAAGGCAACCGCGCTGCCGGCCGAGCGTGCGCCAGGTCTTGCGGCCGGATTCGCGCGGCTTTACGTCGAAGCCACCACGATCGCGCTGATCGCCGGACGCAGCACCGTGGGGGCGGGCATGGCCTATCTTGTCGACGTGCCGCTCGACGCCAAGAGCAAGGCACCCAAGCTGAAAAACGCGCAAGTCGTGCTGTTTGCCGATCCGGTCGCGGACCGTGCGGGCGAGGTGCGGCTGGTTGCGCCGGGCGCGCAGCTGCCCTACACGCTGGCGCTCGAAGCGCGGCTGCGTCCGATCCTGACCGAGCTCTATGCCGCCGAAGGTGCGCCGCCGCGCATCATCGGCATCAGCGATGCGCTGGCGGTGCCGGGCACGCTCGCGGGCGAATCGGAGACCCAGATCTTCCTCGCCACCGAAGACCGCTCGCCGGTGTCGCTCACCATCCTGCGCCGTCCGGGCCAGCAAGCGCAGTGGGGCGTATCGTGGGGCGAGATCATCGATTCGGCGGCGCGCCCGCCCGCGCCCGAGACCTTGCGCTGGTATCGCCTCGCCTGCGCACTGCCCGCGAAGTTGCCGAGCAATGCCAATCTCGCGCGCGATCCGGTGGCGCGGCGGCTGGCGACGGGGGATTATGCCTTGGTACGCGAGGCGCTCGGCCCTTGCGAGCGGCGAATCACCAAAGGGCCTCCGGTATCCTGACAGCTTGACCACGCGCGGCGGGCGGGTAAGCGGATTGTCAATCTTGTCATGGAGTGCTGCGTGCCCACTTCCGCCCTCGCCCCCTTGCGTATCGCCATCGCCGGTCTCGGCACGGTGGGCGCGGGCGTTATCCGGCTGCTCGACACCAATGCCAAGCTGATCGCCGCGCGCGCCGGCCGGCCCATCGAAGTGGTGGCGGTGAGCGCGCGCGACCGGGG
>JBKDUW010000261.1:0-5289 GCA_046339235.1 Erythrobacteraceae bacterium
CAGGTGTGGCGCACGCCGAGCATGCCTTCGATGGATGGCAACACGGTCGAGTTGAACCGCGAACAGGTCGCCTTTGCCGAGAATGCGGTGGCCTATTCAGCCACGCTCAGCTTCGTGACCGGCAAGGTCAACACCATCACCCGCGCGCTGAAGGGCGAATAGAGATGCCCGAACGCGGCCCCATGACGCTGTTCTCGATGACCACCCGCGCGATGAGCGCGCAGATGGTGCGGATGAATGCGGCGACCTCGAACCTCGCCAATGCCGGGTCGGTCTCGAACACTGCGGAAGGCGCCTATCGTCCGATCCGCCCGGTCTTCGCAGTCGAGCTCGATCGCGCCTCGGGCCTCGCCGGGGTGACCTCGAGCAGCCTCGTGCGCGCCGAGACCGCGCCGACCAAACGCTACGACCCCTCGCACCCGCTCGCCGATGCCGACGGCAATGTGTTCGAAGCCCCCGTCGATGAGACCGCCGAGATGGTCGAGATCATGGAAAGCGCGCGCCAGTACCAGAACCTGGTGCAGGCGCTCCAGACCGCCAAGCAGCTGATGCTCGAAACCCTGAGGAGCCAGTAAATGCCCGATACCGCCACCATCACGCCCGGCACGCAGGCCACGCTTGACCGGCTCAACACCCCCTCGCGCATCACCGGCGGCGGGCTTTCCTCGCTCGACGGGGGCGATTTCCTGCGGCTGCTGACCACCCAGCTGACCTTTCAGGACCCGCTCGAACCGGCCGATAACGAGGCGATGCTGGCGCAGATGGCGCAGTTTTCCGCGCTTGCGGCGACCACCGAAAGCGGGGCCACGCTCGAGGATATTGCGGCCAAGCTTGATCGCCTGATCGCCGCCCAGGAGGCAGCGACGCAAGCCGCGCTGCGGCCTGCTCCAGCGCCTGCTCCCACCCCCGTCCAGCCCTGACCATTTCCACCAGCAAGAGGATCATACACCCATGTCGTTCTTCACTTCGCTCAGCGGCCTGCGCACTGACGAGACCGATCTGCGCGTCATCGCCCACAACATCGCCAATGCCGAAACCGTCGGCTTCAAGAAGAGCTCGGCGCAGTTCTCCGACCTCGTCGCCAACGGCGCGCCGACCGATCCGCGCCGCACCGCAGGGATCGGCGCGACCGTCTCGGCGATCACCCAGGACTTCGCGCTCGGCCCGGTCGAACAGACCGGCCGCAGCCTCGACATCGCGATCGACGGCGACGGGTTCTTCGCGCTCGAAAACCCCGTTTCGGCCGACATCAGCTTCACCCGCAACGGCAATTTCCAGCTCCGCGCCAGCGGCGAATTGCAGGACGCCTATGGCAACCGGTTGCAGGCCTTCCCGGTCGATGCTGCCGGCGTGCCGACCTCGGCCGTGCCGGCGAGCGTGATCGTGCCGGTCACCAACCCCGCAGGTTCCGGGCTCGCCAATGTCACGATCGACAATCGCGGGATCGTCCGCGCGGCCTATGCCGATGGCACTGCCACCCCGGTCGGCCAGATCGCGCTCGCGACTTTTGCCGCGCCCACCGGCCTGCGCGCGATCGGCCAGACCAAGTGGCAGGCCTCGGGCGATTCTGGCGCGCCGATCTTCGGCAATCCCGGCATCGGCAATAATGGCGAGATGATCAGCGGCGCGCTCGAACGCTCGAACGTCGATCTGGCCGAGGAAATGGTCTCGCTGCTCACCGCGCAGCGCAACTTCCAGGCTAATGCTCGTGCGATCGACACCGCCACGCAGATCTCCACCACCGTCATCAACCTGCGTCAGCAGTAAGCCGTGGACCGGCTGATCTACACCGCCATGACCGCGATGAACGCGGCGATGGACCGACAGCGGGTGGTGGCGAACAATCTCGCCAACGCCAGCACGCCGGGCTTTCGCCAGGAAATCTTCGCGGTCACTCCGGCCACATTGAAGGACGGCTCGCTCGAAGCCCGCGCGCCTGCGCGCGGCAATGTGCGCGGCGCGGATATGACCGCGGCGCGCGTGGTGCCGACCGGCAATCCGCTCGACGTCGCCTTGGAGGGCGAGGCGCTGCTCGCCTTTCAGTCGCCCGACCGGCAGGGGGAAATCTACTCCCGGCGCGGCGATCTCAGGGTCTCGGCCTCGGGCGTGATCGAGAATGGCGAGGGGCTGGCGGTGCTGGGCGAGGGCGGGACGCCGATTTCGGTGCCGCCCGGCTTCAGCATCGCCATCGCCGCCGACGGCACGATCCTCGCCAGGGATCCCGCCACGCCCAACGCGCCTGCTGAACCGCTCGACAAGCTGCGGCTGGTGAACCCGCAAGGCAGCCCGCTTGCCAAGGGGATCGACAGCTTTCTGAAAGTCCCCGGGGGCGGCGTCTTGCCCCCTGATCCGGCCGCGCGGCTCACCACCGGCGCGCTCGAAATGTCCAATGTCGAGACCGCCGACACGCTGGTGCAGATGATCGAAGCCCAGCGCGCCTTTGAACAGCGTGCCAAGATCATTGCTACCGCCGGCACGCTCGATGAAGCCGGCAGCGGCCTGATGGCGCTGCGCTGAACTCTTTCTGACCGGAGCCCGACCCCATGCCTACCTCTGCCCTTCACGTCGCCCGCACCGGGCTCGAAGCCCAGGATGCGCGGATGCGCGTCATCGCCAACAACCTCGCCAATATCGGCACCACCGGCTTCAAGCGCGACCGCGCGGATTTTGCCACGCTCGCCTATCAGGAGCAGCGCGTCGCGGGTCAGGCCTCGACCGGGCAGACCGCCTTTGCGGTCGGCCTCAACCTCGGCACGGGGGTGCAGGTGCAAGGCACCACCCGGATCGAGGCACAGGGGACGCTCAACAACACCGCCAACCCGCTCGATCTGGCCCTCGATGGCCCCGGCTATTTCCAGGTCGAGCTGCCGCCGGGCGGCCAGATCGGTTTTACCCGTGCGGGCAATCTGTCGCTGTCGAATGATGGCACGCTGATCACCTCGCAGGGCTATGCGCTCCAGCCGCCCCTGCAGGTGCCCGCCGGCGCGCAGTCGATCACCATCGCGCCCGATGGCACGGTCAGCGCGCTGACCCCGGGCAATGCCGAGCCGACGCTGCTCGGCCAGCTCACCGTCGCCAGCTTCGTCAATCCGGCGGGGCTCCGGGCCATCGGCGACAACTTCCTGGTTGAAACCGCCGCCTCCGGCCCCGCCGAACTCGGCTTTGCCGGCGAGAACGGGCGCGGACAGATCCGCCAGGGGATGCTCGAACAGTCCAACGTCAACGTGGTCGAGGAGCTGGTCGAGATGATCGAAGCTCAGCGCGCCTACGAGATCAATTCCAAGATGGTGAGCGCGGTCGACGAGATGCTGCGCAACGCCAATCAGACGCTGTGAGGCTGACGATGATGAAGGGCCGTTTCGCCGCGCGTGCCGCGCCTGTCCGGCTCACCGCCTGCGGCGGTCTGGGCGGAGCCGGGCCACAGGCGGGCTTTGCCGCGCCGCCACCACCGGGGGCTGCGATGGTGGCGGCAGCGGGCGGCGATCCGCTGCTCGCCCCGCCCTTGCAACCGATGACGCCCGCGCCCACCGCGGGCGCGATCTTTCAGGCGGGCAGCGGCTATTCGGGCCTTGTTACCGGCACCCGCGCGCGTGCGCTGGGCGATATGGTGACGATCATCCTCACCGAAAACACCACCACCATCAAGAGCACCCAAGGGCGCACCAGCCGCGAAGGCAGCTTCGGCATCACGCCGCCGGCCGCAGGGCCACTCGATTTCCTCAATCCCGAAGCCCTTAAAGCTGCGGCCGAAGGGTCGTTTACTGGTGGGGGCAATGCCGCGCAGCAAAGCCGCCTGAACGGCGCGGTCGCGGTCACCATTGCGGCGATTTACCCGAACGGCACCGCCGAAGTGGTCGGAGAAAAGCAGATGATGTTCAGTCAGGGCGATGAATGGGTGCAGTTCGCCGGACGCATCCGCCTGATCGATATCGACGGCGACAACCGCCTCGCCTCCTCGCTCGTGGCCAATGCCCGGATCATCTACTCGGGCAAGGGCGCGGTGCAGCAGGCGAGCCGTCCGGGCTGGCTGAGCCGCTTCTTCAACTTCATCTCGCCGTTCTGAGGAAAGCCATGATGATGCGCATTCTCTCCCCCCTGCTGTTCGCGCTGCTGGCGCTGCTGGCGGCGCTCGCCCCGGCGCCTGCCGCGGCTGAACGGATCCGCGATCTCGGCCAGTTCGAAGGCCTGCGCGCCAACCAGCTGACCGGTTACGGCGTGGTCGTTGGCCTGCAAGGCACCGGCGATAACAACCTGCAATATGTGACCGAGGCGATGCGCGGCGTTTCGGGCAGGCTCGGGTTGCAATTGCCGCCGGGTGTCTCGCCGATCCTGCGCAATGCGGCAGCGGTGATCGTGACCGCCGAACTGCCGCCCTTTGCCAAGCCAGGCCAGCGGATCGACATTACCGTCTCCACTTTGGGGCAGGCGCTGAGCTTGCGCGGCGGGGCGCTGATCCTCACCCCGCTCTATGGCGCGGACGGACAGATCTACGCGATGGCGCAGGGCAATGTCGCGGTCGGCGGGCTGGGGGTGACCGGGCGCGACGGCTCGCAGGTGACTGTCAATGTCACCACCGTCGGCCGGATTGCCGACGGGGCCAGCGTCGAGCGCGCGGTTGCGACCGGGTTCGACCAGTCGCCAAGCCTGCGCTTCAACCTCCACGAGGCCGACTTCCTCACCGCCGCGCGCGTGCGCGATGCGATCAATGCGCGCTATCCCGGCATCGCCACCATCGCCGACGGGGTGAGCATCGAGCTTGCTTTGCCGAGGGGCAATGATCTGCGCTCGGGGCTGATGGCCGAGATCGAGATGCTGGCTGTCACGCCTGCGCCGGTCGCGGCGCGGGTAATCGTCAACAGCCGCACCGGCACGGTCGTGATCAATGATGCGGTGCGCTTGTCGCCCGCCGCAGTCAGCCACGGCAAGCTGGTGATCCGCATCGACGAGAACCCCACCGTGGTGCAGCCCGCCCCCTTCAGCCGCGGCGAGACCGCAGTGGAGGAATCGAGCGACATCAGTGTCGAGGAACGCTCTGACCGGGTCGCCTATATGCCCGGCGCGGCCTCGCTGTCCGAGATTGTCGATGCGCTGAACCTGCTCGGCGTGGGCGCTTCCGATCTGGTGGTGATCCTCGAAAGCCTCAAGCAGGCAGGCAGCCTGCAAGCCGAAATGGTGGTGCTGTGATGACCCCGCTCACCCCCCCGCTCACTCCCTTACCCTTGCACGCCTCTGGCCCGGCCTTGCGCAGCCCGGCACGCCCGGAGGCCTTGTCCCCCGAGCGTGCCGAGC
>JBKDUW010000262.1:0-3775 GCA_046339235.1 Erythrobacteraceae bacterium
GCACCCGACCTTGCCGGCCATCAGGCAGGCGATCCTGATCCAGCTCAGCCAGCCTCCGCCGCCAACATGCCCACACTGCCGTAGACGATGGCGACGTATGATCCGCAAATATCTGCCAAAGTAGTGCTAGGCCCAGTCGCCTAGCAGCGGCGTGAACTCGTCGACCCGGATCGACTGCCACACGCCGCCGGTAAGGTAGGGATCGCCTGCAAGGATGGCGCGCGCCGCTGCCTCGTCCGCCGCCTTCACGATCAGCAGCGAGCCGATAATGAGCCCGTCCGCGCGTTTCAGCGGGCCGACGATCACGAAATGATCGGCATTGGCGTGGATGAAATCGAGATGCGCCGGGCGATGAATTCCGCGCAGGCGTCCGCCGTCCTCCCCGTCGCGGCAGTGGAAGCAGAACATGCGCATGCGATTGATCCCCCCTGAGGCGCGCAGGCTAACCGCCCGCCGCGCGCCAATCAAGGCACAGCGCAGCGCGGTGTTGCAAACAGCGCGCTAGAAGCGCAGCCTCATGGCGTTCAGAGGGCCGGGCATTGCCCCGAATCGTTTCAGGTGAAACCAGATGGCTGATGACTCCGCCGCTCCCAGCATCGACCGCGCTGACCTGCGCCGTGCCTATCGGCAGGAGGAAGAAGCCTGCATCGCCGAGCGGCTCGAACAGGCAGCTCCGGCCGCGCGGGTCCATGCCCAGGCGGCGGCGCTCGCGGTCGATCTGATCGAAGGCGCGCGCGGCAAGAAGGCCAGCGGTATCGACGCGTTCCTCCAGCAATACGGGCTCGACACCGACGAAGGCATCGCGCTGATGTGCCTCGCCGAAGCGCTGCTGCGCGTGCCCGATGCCGCCACCGCCGATGCGCTGATCCGCGACAAGATCGGCACGATCGACTGGGGCGAGCATCTGGGCGAAAGCGCCTCGACCTTTGTCAACGCGGCGACCTTCTCGCTGATGCTGACCGGCGAAGTGCTCGATCCGCCCGATGCCCGCCAGCGCGGCATGGGCTCGGTGCTGAAACGCGCGATGAACCGGCTCGGCGAGCCGGTGATCCGCACTGCGACCGGCCAGGCGATGAAGATCCTCGGCGGACAATTCGTGTTCGGCCGTGACATCGACGAGGCGCTGAAGCGCGCCGCTCCCGAACGCGCGCGCGGCATCACCCATAGCTTCGACATGCTCGGCGAGGCGGCGATGACCTTTGCCGATGCCGAGAAATATCGTCAGGCCTATGAGGCCGCGCTCACCCGTCTGGCGTGCGAGGCGGGTGCAGGCGTGGCCGGATCGCCAGGGATTTCGGTCAAGCTGTCCGCGCTCCACCCCAAATACAATTTCTTCAACGCCGCCGAAGCCAAGGCCGCGATGGTGCCGGTGATCAAGGCGCTGGCGTTGAAGGCGCGCGATGCCGACATCCACTTCACCATCGACGCCGAAGAGGCCGAGCGGCTCGAGCTCAGCTTGGACATCATCGAAGCGCTGGTGGCGGACGACGACCTGTTCCGCCGTCCCGATGGCAGCCGCTGGGAAGGCTTCGGCCTTGCGATCCAGGCCTACCAGAAGCGCGGGCTCGCTGTGTGCGACTGGGCGGGAAAGCTCGCCCGCAGGCACGGGCGCAAGCTGTTCGTGCGGCTGGTCAAGGGCGCCTACTGGGACAGCGAGGTGAAGCTCGCGCAGGTCGGCGGCTACAGCGATTATCCGGTGTTCACCCGCAAGGTCGCGACCGACGTCAGCTACCTCGCCTGCGCCGCGCGCCTGTTCGAGCATGCCGATGTGCTGCGTCCGGCCTTTGCCACCCACAACGCCTATACGATCGCCGCGATTAAGCAGCTCTCGACCAAATTTTTCACCTCAAGTAGCGAAACGGTAGGTGAAAAATATGAATTTCAAAGACTCCATGGCATGGGCGAGGAAGTCTATGACGCGCTCCACGCGCTTGAAGGCAACCGGCGCACTCCGGTCAGGATCTATGCGCCGGTGGGCGGGCACAAGGAGCTGCTCGCCTATCTGGTGCGCCGCCTGCTCGAGAACGGCGCGAACACCAGCTTTGTGAACCGCATGGGCGATGCCGGGATTCCGGCCATCGACCTCGTCGGCGATCCGGTGGCGGAACTCGCCGCGCTCGCGCCGCGCCGCAATCCGGCAATCCCGCTCCCGACCTCGCTCTTTGCAGACCGCCGGAACAGCGCGGGGATCGATCTGTCCGATCCACTGGTGCGCGAGCCGCTGCTGGAGCGGCTCAAGCTGCTCGAAGGTGTCCATTGGCACGCCGAGCCGACCTTCCCCGGTTCCGCGCCGGGCGAGACCGCGGCGGTCACATCGCCGCATGATCCTGCCGCGATTATCGGCACCCGCCGCGATGCCACACCTGCCGAGGTCGACGCCGCCTTTATCCGCGCCGCCGCGATCCAGCCGGGCTGGGACGACTTGGGCGGCGAAGCGCGCGCGCTGCTGCTTGAGGAAGCCGCCGATCTGTTCGAGCGTCACGCCGACGAATTCCTCAGCCTGTGCCAGCGCGAAGCGGGCAAGACGCTGCTCGATTCGGTGCTCGAACTGCGCGAAGCGGTCGATTTCCTGCGCTATTATGCGCAAGGCGCGCGCACGCAATTCGGTGCGCCGACCATCCTTCCCGGGCCGACGGGCGAGGAGAACGCGCTGTCGCTCCACGCACGCGGGGTGTTTGCCACGATCAGCCCGTGGAACTTCCCGCTGGCGATCTTCATCGGCATGGCTTCGGCTGCGCTGGCGGCAGGCAATTCGGTGATCGCCAAGCCGGCCGAGCAGACCCCGCTGATCGCTGCGTTGGCGGTCAAGCTGTGCCACGAAGCGGGCATCCCGCCCGAGGCGTTCCAGTTGCTCCCCGGCGCAGGCCAAGTCGGCCAGATGATCACCGCCGACCCGCGCCTCGCGGGCGTCGCCTTCACCGGATCGACCGAGACCGCGCGCGCGATCAACCGCGCGCTCGCGAACCGCGACGGGCCGATCGCCACGCTGATCGCCGAGACCGGCGGGCAGAACGCGATGATCGTCGATAGCTCGGCGCTGCCCGAACAGGTGGTGCGCGATGTGCTGGGCAGCGCCTTCCAGAGCGCGGGCCAGCGTTGCTCGGCTTTGCGGGTGCTCTACCTTCAGGAAGACATTGCGGGCACCGTGCTGGAGATGATCCACGGCGGGTTTGCCGCGCTCAAGGTCGGCGATCCGGCGGAGCTTGCCACCGATGTCGGCCCGGTGATCGACGCCGAGGCCAAGGGGCTGCTTGAGGCCCATATCGCCGAGAGCATCGCGCGAGGGTTTGCGGTCACACGCCTGCCCGGCACTCCGGCGGCCGGCCACTTCGTCGCCCCCACGATCATCGAAATCGGCAGCATCGGCGACCTCGCGCGCGAGAACTTCGGCCCGGTGCTGCACATCGCGCTGTTCAGCGCGGGCGAGCTTGAGCAGGTGGTGGATGCCATTAATGCGACCGGCTACGGTCTCACCCTCGGGCTCCACAGCCGCATCGCGGAGACGCGGCGTCTGGTGCAATCGCGCGCGCGGGTCGGCAATTTCTACGTCAACCGCAACCAGATCGGCGCGGTGGTGGAGAGCCAGCCCTTCGGCGGCTAGGGCCTGTCGGGCACCGGGCCCCAGGCAGGCGGCCCGCACTACCTCGCGCGCTTTGCGACCGAACGGGTGATGACAGTCGACACCACCGCTGCGGGCGGCAATGCGAGCCTGCTGGCGGCGGGCTAGGTGCGCAAAGGGGGATTAATCCGCCCCCGCCCTTGCCCCGGCGCGCGC
>JBKDUW010000263.1:0-5765 GCA_046339235.1 Erythrobacteraceae bacterium
AAGTTCGACGGCGTGGAGCTCGATGGTGACGCCGTGATCGGCGCAATCGACGGCGGCCGCGCGGTGCTCGACGCGATGCTGCTCGCCGGGCGCGTTGGCGCGGCGGCCGAGGGCGTGGGCGTTGCCCGCGGGGCGATGGACATGACCGTCGATTACCTCAAGCAGCGCAAGCAGTTTGGGCGTCTGATCGGCGAGTTTCAGGCATTGCAGCACCGCGCCAGCCACCTCTATTCCGAGGTCGAGATCGCCCGCGCCGTCACCATCAAGGCGCAGCAATTGTGCGATGCAGGCTCGGCCCACGCCGATCTGATGGCTTCGGTCGCCAAGGCCAAGGTCGCCAAGACCGCGCGGCTTGCGGTGCAGGAAGGCGTGCAGATGCACGGCGGCATCGGCATGACCGACGAATACGACATCGGCCTCTACATGAAGCGCGATCGCGCGCTGGCCGAATTCCTGGGCGATGCCTATTTCCACGCGAACCGCGTGGCGACCTTGAGCGGATATTGATCACATGGACATTCAATCACTTTTCAGCCTCGAAGGGCGCATTGCGCTGGTCACCGGTGGCAGCCGCGGGATCGGCAAGATGTTCGTCGAAGGCCTGCTCGCGGCGGGCTGCGCGCGCGTCTACATCTCGGCGCGCAAGATCTACCAGATGCAGGACACGATTGACGAATTCGGTGCTGACCGCGTCATCGGCATTCCAGCCGACCTCTCGCAGATGGACGGCATGGTGAGCCTCGCCGAGGAATTGAAGGCGCGCGAGACGCGGCTCGATATCCTCATCAATAACGCGGGCGCTGCATGGGGCCAGCCCTATCTCGAGTTCTCCGAAGCCGGCTGGCACCGCACGATGGATCTGAACGTCAAGACGCCGTTCTTCCTCACCCAGAAGCTCCACGATCTGCTGGTTGCAGGCGGCAAGGCGGGGCATCCGGCCAAGGTGATCCACGTTTCCTCGATTGACGGGCAGCGGATCAACCCGTGGGAAACCTATGCCTACCAGGCCTCGAAAGCGGCGGTGATCCAGCTCACCCGGCGGATGGCGGCGCGGTTGATCCAGGACAATATCGTGGTCTCCTCGATCGCACCGGGCGCTTTCCCGTCCGAGATGAACAAGGCCGCAAAGGACGCGCCTGACGCCAGCGCCTCGGGCATCCCGGCCAAGCGCATCGGCACCGCCGAAGACATGGCGGCCGCCGCAATCTACCTGTGCAGCCGCGCGGGCGATTATGTGGTGGGCGAGACGCTGACGGTCGACGGCGGCGTGGTCAATGCCCACCTGCCGAGCCACTTCGCCGATCCGGGCGGCGGCCACTAAACCTTGCGGGCCATCGTTTCAGGAAAGGGCCGCTGGAGCGATCCAGCGGCCCTTTGTGTCGTTTGGGCCAATATCCCGAAATCGGCGCTGTTGATAAGGGTCGCGATCCTCTAGGGGCTGACTGCATCCCCCCCGACCACACTATTGAGCCGCGCTGCGATCCGCATCCCGGCAGGAGCAAATACCGATGAATGGCTACAAGGAGCCGAGCTTTCAGGATCGGGCCAGGGCCTCGTCTCAAGCGAAGGACAAGGTGCTGGCCAGGCTGAAGGCCGCGCCGCAGCCGGATGCAGCCGCCATGGCCGAAGCCGCCGCCCGGCGCGCTCAGCGCGAGGCACAGGCCGCGGAAAAGAGCGCGAAGGCGCGTCAGGCTCGCGAAGAAAAGCAGCGCTTGGCGGAAGAAAAGCGCGCAGCGGCCAAGCAGAAGATCATCGACGCCGAACCGGTCAAGCGCACCGAGGAAGAGCAGAAGGCCGCGCGCGATGCGCGCTATGCCGCCCGCAAAAGCCGCAAGTGACCGCCACAAGGATGCGCCTGCAGAACTTCGATGTTGCGGGATTCCTGCGCGATTACTGGCAGCAAAAGCCGCTGCTGATCAAATCGCCGTGGGACAGTTGGTCCAACCCGGTCGAGCCTGACGAGTTGGCCGGCCTCGCCTGCGAGCCGCTGGTCGAATCGCGCCTCATCACCCGCCGCCAGCAGGCGTGGGAGCTGGAACACGGCCCGGTCGCGGAAAACCGCTTTGCCGCTTGGGGCCGCGATCCGTGGACGCTGCTGGTGCAATCGGTCGACCATCACCTTGCGCCGGTGGCTGCCTTGCTCGACCCCTTCCGGTTTGTGCCGAACTGGCGGATCGATGACGTCATGGTCAGCTATGCGGTCGATGGCGGCGGGGTTGGCCCGCATTTCGATCACTATGACGTGTTTCTGGTGCAGGGCCTCGGGCGGCGGCGCTGGGAGCTTGGCGCGCTGTGCGATGACAGCACGTTGCTGCTGCCGCATGAGGGCCTGCGCCTGCTTGCCGATTTTGAGGCGACCGAGGAATGGATCCTTGAGCCTGGGGACATCCTCTACGTCCCGCCGCGCATCGCCCATCGCGGAACCGCTGTCGGGGATGATTGCATGACCTATTCGATCGGCTTTCGCGCGCCATCACGCAGCGAGCTGATCGAGGCATGGGCCGATGACATGGTGTCCGAGCTACAGGACAGTGATCGCTATGGTGATCCGCATCTCGCAGCTCAGGACAATCCCGGCGAGATCAGCGCTGATGCGCTGGCGCGGCTGCATGGCATGATCGCCGAGACGCTGAATGACCGCGCCGGTTTCGCCCGCTGGTTCGGCCAGTACAACACCGCCCCCAAGAACCCCGAGATCGACTGGCGACCGGAACAGCCCGCAGATGCCGAGGATATCGCGCAGCAGCTGGCGGCCGGCACGCCCCTGGTCCGCAATCCCGCCAGCCGGTTCGCCTTTGTTCGCGAAGAAGGCGCGGCGATCATGCTGTTTGTCGACGGGCACTGTTTTTCCTGTACCGATGGAGCGGCGGCGTTTGCGCGGGCGATCTGCGATGATGTGGAGCTGACCGTGGCGCCCAATTGTTCGGCGGCCACGCTGGAACTGATCGCGATGCTGTTCAACGAAGGCAGCATCGGTTTTGCCTATGAGGATTGACGGCGCGCCGGGCTGCAAGCTGCAGTCAGGCAGAGGTCTCGATGAATTGGCCGGGCGCTATTCCGGCGACGCTCCAATTGCCGATTGACCAGCGCACCAGCCGCAAGGTCGGCAGCCCGACCGCTGCGGTCATGCGGCGCACCTGCCGGTTGCGCCCTTCGCGGATGGTGATTGTGAGCCAGCTATCGGGGATCGCTTTGCGCTGCCGGATCGGCGGATCGCGCGGCCACAAGTCGGGTGCGTCGATCGCTTCGACCTGGGCTGGAAGGGTCATGCCGTCCTTGATCCGCACACCCGTGCGCAGGCTTTCCAGATCCTGTTCTTGCGGATTGCCTTCGACCTGCACCAGATAGGTCTTGGGCAGTTTGAAGCGCGGATCGGCGATCCGGGCCTGCAACCGGCCATCGTCGCACAATAGCAGCAACCCTTCGCTATCGCGGTCGAGCCGCCCGGCAGGATAGACCCCCTTGATGGCGATGAAGTCCGACAGGGTCGAACGCGCCGTCTCCGACCCGCGATCGGTGAACTGCGACAGCACGCCGAAGGGTTTATTGAAGAGGATCAGCCGGGCCATTGTGTGTCCCTGTCACGCTTGCGCAGGCCGGGCGCTAACCCATCAGCCCGCGCACGAACGGGATCAGCCCGGTCTGGCGGGCGCGTTTCATGCGTTCGGCTTCGAGGATCGCGCGGACCTTTTCGAAGCACACATTGATGTCATCATTGATGATGACATAGTCATAGCCGTCCCAGTGGCTGATCTCGGCGCGGGCACGTTCCATGCGGGCGTTGATGACCTCGGCGCTGTCGGTTGCGCGGCCTTGCAACCGGCGGTGAAGCTCGTCGATCGAGGGTGGCAGGATGAACACCCGCACCACATCCTGCTGATCCTTCTGATAGAGCTGCTGGGTGCCCTGCCAGTCGATATCGAACAGGAAGTCCTGCCCTTCCTTGAGACCGGCGCGGATCATCCCCTTGGGGGTGCCATAGCGATGCCCGAACACCTCGGCCCATTCGTAGAAATCGTCCTCGTCGATCATCGCCTGAAAGCGTTCGGGCGAGACGAAGTGGTAATGCACACCGGCGACTTCGTTCGGGCGCGGCGGGCGGGTGGTGGCCGAGACCGACAGCTTGATCTCGGCGTCCTTGGCGAGCAGCATCCGCGACAAGGTGGTCTTCCCCGCGCCCGACGGCGAGGAGAGGATGAACATCAGGCCCCGGCGGTGGAGCTGATCGGCTTTGTCGTGTGCAGTATCGCTCATAGTCCCCGTTGCACCAACACAGGCCCCGAAATCAAGGGTGCTCAGGATTCGCTGCCGGACACCGGCTTGGCGGATTTGCGCGTGCGGCGCCGCGCCTGAACCTGCTTGCCGCGATCATAGAGCACCTTGGCCGCCAGCCCGCCAGCGACCACCGCGAGTCCGACCGGCGATCGCATGGCGAGGCGGCTTGCGCCCCACAGCGCCAGCGCGCTCACCACGCCGCGGCTTTCGACCAGATGGTGCGCCTTGTCGCCATCAAGCTGGCTGGTCAGCAGGCCCTTCTCGAGCCGCTGGCGCAAGAGCGAGCCCGCGCCGCGCAGCACGATATCGGCAATCACCATGTTGGTAACCGGATTGGGCGAGGGCAGGCGCGATTCGTCCGGCTTGCGGGTTGTGGTGCGCTTGTTTGGGGCCTTGCGGCGCGCCATCGCGGCTATTTCTTGCGCCCGAAATCGATGCTGACGACGTTCGAGCCGTCACCATCGCCATCGCCGTCCGGCTCGGGGCCGTCGTTCTCGGCATCCTCGTGCGCTTCGGGCGCCAGCTCGTCGACCGCGGCCTGGAACTGGAGGCCGAAATCGACCGCCGGATCGACGAAGGCGGTGATCGCGGCGAAGGGGATCTGCAATTTGGCCGGCACCTGATTGAAGGTGAGGCTGACCGTGAAGCCCTGCGTCGTGACGTCGAGATCCCAGAACTTGTTCTGGAGCACGATCGTCATCTCGTCAGGGAAGCGTTCACGCAGGTGCGGCGGGATCGAAACCCCCGGCGCACCGGTCTTGAAGGTAATGTAGAAATGGTGCGCGCCCGGCAGCGTGCTGCCGCTGTTGACGATCGAACCCAGCACCCGGCCAACCACGGCGCGCAGGGCTTCCTGCACGATCTCGTCGTAAGGGATCAGGCTGTCGGGCGTGTCAATGGTCATGATGGGCGGATTGGTGACGAGCCAAGCGGGCTTGGTCAAGCCTTTCCGGCCACGGCCTGCGTGTTTGGCAGGGGAAAGCGGGCGCCAATCAGGCAGGAAATGACAGGTGCTTGTCACCCGCGCCGAGAGGACTATAGCGCCGGTTCATGGCCATTATCCCCGCCCGCACCGGCTCCGTGGACCGCAACACCACCGAGACCGCAATCGCCATCGCCGTCAATCTCGACGGCACCGGCACCTATGACGTGTCGACCGGCATCGGCTTTCTCGATCATATGGTCGAACAGTTCAGCCGCCATTCGCTGATCGATGTGACGATGAAGGTCACAGGCGATCTCCATGTCGACCAGCACCACACCACCGAGGACTCGGCGATCGCGATGGGGGCGCGGGCTGGATGACCGTCCGCATCCGCGTCATCCCCTGCCTTGATGTCGCCGATGGCCGAGACGCTGAGCCGCGTCGCGCTGGATATTTCCGGGCGGCCGTTTCTGGTGTGGAAGGCGAAGTTCACCCAGGAACGCCTCGGCGAATGGGATACCGAGTTGATCGAGCACTGGTTCCACTCGGTGTCGCAGGCCGCCGG
>JBKDUW010000264.1:0-6311 GCA_046339235.1 Erythrobacteraceae bacterium
GCCTTGCGCCCGCAGTGACACACCGCTTTGAGCTCCACCAGCGCGTCCGCGATCCCGAGCAAGACCGCCGATCCGGGAAACAATTCGCCCTGGAAATCTGTGCGCAGTCCATAGCAAAGCACCGGAATCCCGGCCTCGTCCGTCAGCCGCGCCAATTGCCACACCTGTTCCGGCGTCAGAAACTGCGCCTCGTCCACCAGCACGCAATCGAGCGGTGTTGCGGCATGGAGGGCGCTCACTTCGGCCCACAGATCAGTATCGGGGTGGAACCTGTGCGCGGCGCTCTCCAGCCCGATCCGGCTTTTGACCAGCCCGGCCGAGCGGCTGTCGAGCGCGGCGGTCCACAACATCGTGCGCATCCCGCGCTCGCGATAATTGAAATCGGCCTGCAGCAGGTGCGAGGATTTGCCGGCGTTCATGCTAGCATAGTAGAAATAGAGCTTCGCCATCGCGCCAGCCTAAACGCTCGGCGCGTGCGGAGCGAGGCGGGGGTTGAACCTTTTGCCCGGTTGAAGCGCAAGAGCGCCATCATGCCCAAGGCTGGTCTCAACGTCAGGATGACTCTGCTGCCGCTGGCGGCGCTGTTCGCGCTGGCCAATGCGGGGACGGATATCGGCGCTGGTGCGCGCTATTCGTCCTCGTCGTCGAGATCGCGGGCGACCTTGGGATCGCGCAGCAGCGCCTCGATCCGGTCCGCTTCGGCAAAGCTTTCATCCTTGCGGAAGCGCAGCTTTGGCGCGAATTTCAGCCCCAACCGCTGGGCCACTTCGCGTTGGAGGAATGCCGTGTTCTGCCGCAGCGCGTGGACCACATCATCGTCGCCCGCCCCCAGAAGCGGCTTGATATAAGCCGTCGCGTTGCGCAGATCGGGGGTCATGCGCACCTCGGTGACCGATATCGCCGTGGCGCTGACGATATCATCATGCACCTCGCCGCGCGCGAGCAGTTCGGACAGGATATGCCGCACCCGCTCGCCCACCTTGAGGACGCGCACCGATTGCTGTTCGGGGGTGTGTGGCGCCTTGGCCATGGTTCAGCCCATCCCCGTATCGGTCGCGGTCGGGCGCGGGGTCGGGATTGCGGTCGAAGTGGCGCGGGCGTGGAGCGTGCCGTCCTCGGCGAGCAGCTCGCCTTCGAGGAAGATCACGCGCTTGCCCGCCTTCACCACCCGGCCCTTGCCGATCAGCGGCCCTTCGGGGATCAGACGGATCAGGCTCATCGTGAGATCGAGATTGAGCGGCGCCATTGCGCCGCCGGTGGCCGCGACATAGGCATAGCCCATCACATCATCGAGATAGCCCGCGACCAAGCCCCCCTGCACGCCGCCGCGCCAGGTGGTCATCTCGCGCTTCACGGTGAAACGCATTGTCACGGTCTGGGCAGCTTCGTCCCATCCGACAAATTCCGAGCCGAGCAGCGCCGTATGCGGCGACTGCCCGGCATCGTCTGGGTAATGTGCGTCGTCCAGGCTCACAGTGTCCGCTCACGCTCCTCGACCGAGAAGACTTCGAGCATGTCGCCCGGCTTGATGTCGTTGGTATCCTCGAGCACCACGCCGCATTCGAGGCCGGTGCGCACTTCGTCGACATCGTCCTTGAAGCGCCGCAGCGACTGGATCTTGGTCGCCGAAACGATGACATCGGCGCGGGTAAGGCGCGCAAACAGCCCCTTGCGGATCGCGCCTTCCAGAACCAGCAGACCAGCCGCCTTGTCCTTCTTGCCCGCCGGGAACACCTGCTTGACTTCGGCGCGGCCGACCACGGTTTCGATCCGCTCCGGCCCGAGCTCGCCCGCCATCTCCTTGGCGATTTCGTCGGTGAGGTGGTAGATGACGTCGTAATACATCATCCGGACCCCGTCGCGTTTCACCAGATCGCGCGCCTTGGCATTGGGACGCACGTTGAAGCCGATGATCGGCGCCTTCGAGGCCGCTGCCAGCAACACATCGCTCTCGGTGATCGCGCCCACGCCTGCGTTGAGCACGCGCACCTTGATCTCGTCGTTCGACAGGTTGTGGAGCGCATTGACGATCGCTTCGACCGAGCCCTGCACGTCCGCCTTCACCACCACCGGGAATTCGATGACGCTGGAGGCGAGGTTGTTGAACATCGTATCGAAATTGGTCGGGGCCAGCGCGGTGCGCTTTTCCGTCGCGATTTCCTGACGATACTTGGCAACTTCGCGGGCACGCTGCTCGTTCTCGACCACGGTGAGGTTGTCACCGGCTGACGGCACGCCGCCAAGGCCGAGCACTTCGACCGGCATCGAGGGGCCGGCTTCGGGGAGTTGCTGACCCTAGTCGTCGACGATTGCACGCACCTTGCCGCTCTGCGTGCCGACCACGAAGGTATCGCCTCGCTTCAGCGTGCCGCGGGTGACGAGCACTGTCGCGACCGGGCCGCGGCCCTTGTCGAGCTGGGCTTCGATCACGGTGGCCTCGGCATCGCGGTCAGGCCGTGCCTTGAGCTCAAGCAATTCGGCCTGAAGCCCGATTGCCTCGATCAGCTGATCAAGCCCGGCGCCGGTCTTGGCCGACACCTCGACATCCTGCACGTCGCCCGACATCGCCTCGACCACGATTTCGTGTTCAAGCAGACGTTCGCGGATCTTCTGCGGGTTGAACTCGGGCTTGTCCGACTTGGTGATCGCCACGATCATCGGCACGCCGGCCGCCTTGGTGTGGTTGATCGCCTCGATCGTCTGCGGCATCAGCCCGTCGTCACCCGCAACCACCAGAATGACGATGTCGGTGACGTTTGCGCCGCGCATCCGCATTTCGGTGAAGGCCGCGTGGCCCGGGGTGTCGAGGAAGGTGATCTTGTCCTTCGCCTTGGTGGTGATCTGATAGGCGCCGATGTGCTGGGTAATCCCGCCCGCTTCGCCCTTCACGACGTCGGTTCCACGCAGCGCGTCGAGCAGGCTGGTCTTGCCGTGATCGACGTGGCCCATAATCGTCACCACCGGCGGACGTGTCCGCAGCGTTTCTGCCGGATCGGCATCCTCGCTGGTGTCGATATCAACATCGCTCGCTGAAACGCGGGTGATGTTGTGGCCGAACTCCTCGACCAGCAGCTCGGCAGTGTCCTGATCGATGGTCTGGTTGACGGTGACCATCATGCCCATGTTGAACAACGCCTTCACCAGATCCGCGCCCTTTTCGGCCATGCGGTTGGCAAGTTCGCTGACGGTGATCGCCTCGGGCACGACCACGTCGCGCACCTGCTTCTCGCGCGGCTTCGACGGGCCGCCCTGGCCGCGGCGTTCCTTTTCGCGGGCGCGCTTTAAGGCAGCGAGGCTGCGCGCACGGCGGCCTTCGTCCTCGTTCAAGGCGCGGGTGACGGTCAGCTTGCCTGACCGGCGGTTGTCCTTGCCTTCGTCGCTCGGCGCGGCACGCTTCTCGTCCTTCTTCTTGGACTTGACGTCGGGTCGTTTGGTCTCGGGACGATCCACCGGCGTGAAGCGACGCGCGGCGGGAGCAGCATCGGTCTTGGCGGCCGGGGCAGAGGTATCGGCTTCGGCTTCGGCTTAGGCTTCGACCGGGCTGGCGGCGGGCGCAGCGGTGTCTTCGGCCGACGCGGGCGCGGTTGCGGCAGTCGTGCGCTGCTTTTCGGCCTCTTCCTCGGCGCGGCGATTGTCCTCGGCGCGGCGACGTTCGGCGTCCTCGCGCTCGCGGGCTTCGGCTTCGTCGCGCTTGCGGCCTTCCTCGGCCATGCGCAGACGCTCTTCCTCGGCCTCGAGCTGGAGCCGCTTGACGCGCTCCTGCGGGGTCTCGCCAGCTGGCGCCGGACGTGCAGGGGGCGGTGCCGGGGCCGGCTTGGCCTCCACGGGCGCAGCCGGGGCCGGAGCCGGCGGCGGCGGCGGCGCGGCGACCGGCTCGCTGCCGGGCTTGCCGAGCACGCGGCGGCGCTTCACCTCGACCACCACCTTGTTGGTCCGGCCGTGGCTGAAGGTCTGCTTGACCTCGCCCGCATCGACCGAGCGCTTGAGGCCCAGAGGTTTGCGGGTACGCTGGTTGTCGTTGTCGTCGCTCATTATTGCTCGTCAATCCTTCACGTATTCATCATGTGCCGAACGGCCAGCCAGGGGCCGATCGCTGTGGTCGGGCGTATCCCGGCCGGAATTGTCCACCATGTCGGCCGCGCTGCCGGGCGAGAGTTCACCAGACACATCGCTTGCGACAAAGCGCATAAGCCGGGAGGCCACCTGCAGCACCCGCTTTGCGGCGCGCCTGTCGCCGGCATGGCCAGCAACGCCCAGGTGGACGACATTGACGCGGCCCAATGCCACAGACAGTGCAGTGCGGTCCAGAGGCAAGACCAGTCCGCGCTCTCCCGAGCCCTCGACCTCGCGCCCGACGCGCCAGGCCTGATCGAGCTTGCGCCGGCCATCCTCGCTGCTGTCGGAGGCGTGCAGCAGCGCGGCAACCCGCCCGCTGCGCGCCTGTTCCTCGATCCGGGCCGAGCCCAGAACGATGTTGCCCGAGCGTAGCTCAAGCCCCAGCCGGTCACCCAGATGGCGTGCCAGTGCCGCCTCGACCCGTTCGGGAAGATCGGCCGGAATGGTCAGCGCCGCGCCCTTGAACGCACGCAGCAGCGCCCGCTTGAGCTGGCCTTCGGCGATGGCGGTTTCCAGTGCAGCGCGGTTCACCCCGATCCATGCGCCGCGACCCGGAGCCTTGGCCGCCGGATCGGGCAACACCAAACCGTCAGGCGAAATCGCCAGCCGCACGAGCACATCGCGCGCGTCCTTCTCCCCGGAGAGGATACAGCGCCTCTCGCTCCCGGCCCCTGTGCCAGTAGGGGCTGAAAGCGAAGGCTTGACGATGTCGGACGTCAGGCGCTCATTGGGTGGAGTCCGCATGGGCGGCCTCCTCGGTCGGTTCATCGTCGAACCAGTGCGCGCGCGCGGCCATGATGATCTCGTTGCCCTGCTCTTCCGAGAGGCCATACTCGCCGAGCACGCCGCCCTTGTCGCTTTCGCGCTGCGGACGCCGCTGCGGCGGGCCATCGGCATTGCCGCGGCGACGCGGCGCTTCGCGCTTCTTGGCGATCAGCTCGTCGGTGGCAAGATCGGCCAGATCGTCGAGGGTCTTGATCCCCGCCTTGCCGAGCGTGACGAGCATCGCTTCGGTCAGGTGCGGAATCTCGGCCAGCGCGTCTTCGACGCCCAGCTCGCGGCGGACCAGGCGATGCGCCTCTTCCTGCCGTTCGAGCGCTTCCAAGGCGCGGCTCTGGAGTTCCTCAGCGAGTTCATCATCGAAGCCTTCGATGCTGGCGAGTTCGGCCAAATCGACATAGGCGACTTCCTCGAGCTCAGCGAAGCCTTCGGCCACCAGCAGCTGCGAGAGGGTTTCGTCGACGTCGAGTTCCTCTTCGAACATCTTGGAGCGCTCGGCGAATTCCTTCGTGCGCTTCTCCGAGGCTTCTTCCTCGGTCCTGATGTCGATCTGGTGGCCGGTCAGCTGGCTTGCCAGACGCACGTTCTGGCCGCGGCGGCCGATCGCGAGGCTGAGCTGTTCGTCCGGCACCACCACTTCGATGCGCCCGTCATCCTCGTCGAGCACAACGCGGCTCACCGTCGCCGGCTGGAGCGCGTTAACGACGAAGGTCGCGGTGTCTTACGACCAGGGGATGATGTCGATCTTCTAGCACTGCAATTCCTGCACCACCGCCTGCACGCGGCTGCCCTTCATGCCGACGCAGGCGCCGACCGGATCGATGCTCGAATCATGGCTGATCACGCCGATCTTGGCGCGGCTGCCCGGATCGCGGGCGGCGGCCTTGATCTCGATGATGCTGTCGTAGATTTCGGGCACTTCCTGCGCGAACAGCTTCTTCATGAAGTCGGGATGCGCACGGCTGAGGAAGATCTGCGGGCCGCGGTTGTTGCGTTCCACCTTGGTGATGAGCGCGCGCACGCGCTCACCGGTTCGGGCGGCTTCGCGCGGGATCTGCTGATCGCGGCGGATAACACCCTCGGCGCGGCCGAGATTGACGATCACGTGGCCGAATTCGACCGACTTGATCACGCCCGTCACCAGTTCGCCGGCGCGGTCCTTGAATTCCTCGTACTGGCGCTCGCGCTCGGCATCGCGGACCTTCTGGAAGATTACCTGCTTGGCCGACTGCGCGTCGATGCGGCCAAGATCGACCGGCGGCAGCGGATCGACAATGAAATCGCCGACCTTGGCGCCCGGCTGGAGCTTTTCGCCCTGCTTGAGATCGACCTGCTTGAAGTAGTCTTCAACCTCTTCGACCACTTCGACCACGCGCCACAGCGTCAGATCGCCGGTCAGCGGATCGAGCTTGGCG
>JBKDUW010000265.1:0-7045 GCA_046339235.1 Erythrobacteraceae bacterium
CGGTGTCCTTCAAAAAGCCGGGGCCGGGCGCTGCGTAACCCCGACCACTCCGCGCCCAACCCCGGCAATGCCGTGAGCCTTATGACACCGTCTGTCAGATTTAGTCCAAACTTTTACAGCTGAAGACCTCGATCGCGGTGACCAATGGCCGAGCCAGGGGCGGCCAGTTCATTCTTGGCATGCATGCGCTGCCGGACAATCCTTAGACGGCCACACGCTCACTGGGCAGATCGCGCAAGTCGAGCGGATCATCGGCATCGAGGTCGCTCGCGCCTATGTCGATCGCGGCTACAAAGGGCACGGCCACAAGGGCGGGGTTGACGTCTACATCAGCCACACTCGTGGTATTACGTCCCCGACGATCGAGCGTGATTTGCGCCCACGAAATGCCATCGAGCCAATCATCGGCCACACCAAGGCCGATGGGCTACTCGAGAGAAATTACCTCAAGGGCGCCGCCGGCGATGCGATCAACGCCATCCTCTTGGCTGCCGGCCACAACTTGAGGCTGCTCATCGCATGGTTCGCCGCGCTTTTGCGCGCCATTTGCAGTCTCTGGCTGATACCGGAACACGCTCTGGTCCGCTGAGCGGGCCTTCTGCGCGTCCCGGGCGGCGCTTCACGACTTCAGCGACGATTATCCTGGCCGGTACAGGCGCTCACGCCGCACCCTGCGAAATCGTCAAATCGCATTGTTCACGACCGACCAGCTACATTGACGCGTTCAACATTCGCGACAGTCGCGATCTGACCCAGCTTTACTCCGATGGCCCGGTGGCAAGCTGCGCAACCTATTCGGCCGCCCGCCCGACCTGATCGCTCCCCGATCTGAGTACGGCCCAGCGGACGTCGCCGCCTACTTGTAGCACACCGTGCGCGCCGCCTCGGCGATGCGCCCGGCGTCGATCAGCGCGAGCTTTTCGAGGTTGGCCGCATAGGGCAGCGGCACATCCTCGTTGCACACCCGCATCACGGGTGCATCGAGATGATCAAAGCCTTCCTCCATACAGATCGCGATGATCTCGCTGGCGATCGAGCAGGTCGACCAGCCTTCTTCGGCCACGACAACCCGGTTGGTCTTGGCGAGGCTGGTGAGTACCGCCTCCTTGTCGAGCGGACGCAGGGTGCGAAGGTCGATCACCTCGGCCTCGATCCCCTCGCCCGCCAGCGTGGCCGCCGCCTCGAGTGCGAGGCCGACGCCGATCGAATAGGATACGATCGTAACGTGCTTGCCTTCGCGCATGATCCGCGCCTTGCCGATCGGCAGAACATAGTCATCCATGGCAGGCACATCGTAGCTGCGACCATAGACCAGCTCGTTCTCAAGGAAGACCACTGGATCGTCCGAGCGGATCGCCGCCTTCATCAGTCCCTTGGAATCGGCCGCATCATAGGGCGCGATCACGATCAGACCGGGCACGCTCGCATACCACGGGCCGTAGTTCTGCGAGTGTTGCGCGCCGACGCGTGAGGCAGCGCCGTTGGGACCACGGAACACGATCGGACAGCGCATCTGGCCGCCGCTCATATAGTTGGTTTTCGCGGCCGAGTTGATGATGTGGTCAATCGCCTGCATCGCAAAGTTGAAAGTCATGAACTCGACGATGGGCCTGAGGCCGCCCATCGCGGCGCCCACACCGATCCCGGCAAAGCCATATTCTGTGATGGGCGTGTCGATCACACGCTTCGGGCCGAACTCAGCCAGAAGGCCCTGGGTGACCTTGTAGGCACCTTGATATTCGGCGACTTCCTCGCCCATCACGAAGACGCGGCCGTCGCGGCGCATTTCCTCGGCCATCGCATCGCGCAAGGCTTCACGCACGGTGGTGCTCGTGAGTTTGGTACCGGCGGGAATGGCGGGGTCGGCGGCAGCAGCCGGGGCTGCAGCTGCGGGTTTTTCCGCCTTCGGAGCAGGTGCTGGAGCCGGTTCAGGCACCGGTTCAGCGGCGGCGGCGGGAGCGGGCGCTGGTGCAGCGGCCATCCCTTCGCCCGCGATCAGCGCGATCACCGCACCCACTGCGACATCCTCGGTCCCAGCAGGCACAAGGATCTTCTCCAGCACGCCTTCGTCGATGGCTTCGAATTCCATCGTTGCCTTGTCCGTCTCAATCTCGGCGATGATGTCGCCCGGTTCGATCCGGTCGCCTTCAGCCTTGAGCCACTTGGCGAGCGTGCCCTGCTCCATCGTCGGCGAGAGCGCCGGCATCTTGAGTTCGATCGCCATCGCTCAATACTCCCCGACCAGCACATCGGTGTAGAGTTCGCTCGGCGCGGGCTCGGGCGAGGTTTCGGCAAAATCGGCCGCTGTGGCCACGCCGGCGCGGATCGTCTTGTCGATCGCTTTCAATTGATCCTCGGTTTTGCCGGCCTCGATCAGTGTCTTCTTGAGACCCTCGATCGGATCGTGATGTTCGCGCTGTTCCTGCACTTCCTCGCGGGTGCGATACTTGGCCGGATCGGACATCGAGTGCCCGCGATAGCGATAAGTGTTGCACTCCATCAGCACCGGACCAAGCCCCGCGCGCGCATGGGCGAAAGCGACCTCGGCGGCGGCCCGCACTTCGAGCACGTCCATCCCATTGACCTTCATGCCGGGAATGCGAAACGCGGTGCCGCGGCGATAGAACTCGGTCTCGGCCGAGCCGCGCTTAACCGCAGTGCCCATCGCATAGCCGTTGTTCTCGATCACGAAGACGATCGGCAGCTTCCACAAGGCGGCCATGTTGAAGGTCTCGTAAACCTGCCCCTGGTTGGCCGCGCCGTCACCGAAATAGGCAAGGCAGAGGCCGCCATCGCCATTGTACTGGTGCGCGAGCGCGAGGCCCCCGCCCAGCGCCACTTGCGCGCCGACGATGCCGTGCCCACCATAGAACTTATGCTCGGTCGAGAACATGTGCATCGACCCGCCCTTGCCCTTGGAAATCCCCGCCTCACGCCCGGTCAGTTCCGCCATGATCACCTTGGGATCGATGCCGTAGGCCAGCATATGGCCGTGATCGCGGTAGCCGGTGATCACGCTGTCGCGCTCATTGTCGAGCGCGGACTGCAAGCCGATCGCGACCGCTTCCTGCCCGATATAGAGGTGGCAGAAGCCGCCGATCAGCCCCAGCCCGTAAAGCTGGCCGGCCTTCTCTTCGAACCGCCGGATCAGCAGCATCTGGCGGTAGAATTCCATCATCTCGGCATCTGACGCTGCGTATCGCCTCTTCGCTTCGAAGGCCGCCTGCAGCGAATGCAGGATGAAGTCAGTGTCGTCCGCCGCAGAAGCGGATTTCTTCGCCGCGACAGGCGGCTTTGCAGGCTGCTTTGCCAAGATCTCTGTCCTCTCCCAGGCGCGCGTCAGGGGAGGAGATGCGCGCAATATTCCTATAGGCGGGGATTTGCCTGTGACGCAACGTCAAGCGGCGGTTCAGGACGTGCCGCATACGAAATCAGCGCCAGGCGAAGGCGCGCTGTGTGGCTACTCGTCTTCGAGCGTGATCACGACGTCATTCTGGTGGATCACGCCCAGCTTCTCACGCACCAGTTCGCTGGCAAGATCGGGATCGGCTGCTTCTGGATCCAGCAGCTGCACCCGGTTGCGCAGCGAATCGCGCTCTGCCGAAAGGCGCGCGATCTCGGCCTCGCGCTGGCCCAACGCGCTGACATTCTCGCTCCATGCCAGAACCCCCGTCGGCCCGGCGACCGCGATGCCGGCAAGCGCCAGTAGCGCCACCAGCGCCAGCATCTGCTTCATCCTGTCGCCTGATCCCGCCCTGCGCATGTCCGCCCGATATCCCCTTGTTACCATGTTAAACAGAATCACACTTGGGCCTGCACCGCAAGCACCATCATGGGTGCAGTGCAATAATCCTTGCGGATAGAGGATCAATAGCTGCGCGGCAGGCCGAGCACGTGTTCGGCCATATAGGACAGGATGAGGTTGGTCGAGATCGGCGCGACGGTGTAGAGCCGCGCCTCGCGAAACTTGCGCTCGACATCATATTCCTCGGCAAAGCCGAAGCCGCCGAAGGTCTGCACGCACATATCAGCCGCCGCCCAACTGGCTTCAGACGCGAGCAGCTTTGCCATATTCGCCTCTTCGCCCGGATTGCCGCCCTCGTCGTAAACCCGCGCCGCATGCTGCACCATCAGCTCGGCTGCGCGCATCTGGGCATAGCAGCGCGCGATAGGGAACTGCACGCCCTGGTTCTGGCCGATGGGCCGGGCGAAGACAGAACGATCCTTGGCGTAGGCGGTGGCCTTGGCGATAAACCACTTGGAATCGCCGATGCATTCCGCCGCGATCAGGATGCGCTCGGCGTTCATGCCCGACAGGATGTAGCGGAAGCCCTTACCTTCCTCGCCGACGAGGTTGCTGGCAGGAATGCGCAGATCATCGAAGAACACTTCGCAACTGGAGTGGTTCATCATCGTGCGGATCGGCTTGATCGTCATGCCGTTCGTGAGCGCGGCTTGCATATCGACGAGGAAGATCGAGAGTCCTTCGGTCTTGCTCGCAGCTTCCTCGCGCGGAGTGGTCCGGGCGAGAAGCAGCATCAGGTCGGAATGTTCGGCGCGGCTGGTCCAGATCTTCTGGCCAGAGATGACATATTCGTCGCCATCGCGGACCGCGCGGGTCTTGAGGCTCAGCGTATCGGTGCCGCTCGTCGGTTCGGACACGCCGAAAGCCTGCAAGCGCAATTCTCCGCTGGCGATCCGGGGGAGATATTCCGCCTTCTGCGCCGCGCTCCCGTACCGCAGGAGCGTGTTCATGATATACATCTGGGCATGGGCCGAGGAGCCATTGCAGCCGCTCGCCTGGATCTCCTCCATGATGACGCAGGCCGCCTCGAGGCTCAGCCCGCTGCCGCCATGTTCGGCCGGGATCAGTGCGGCGAGGAAACCCGCCTTGGTCAGCGCGTCGACGAATTCGCCGGGATATTCGCGCACCCCATCCTTGGCGCGCCAGTATTCGCCCGGAAACCCCTCGCACAGGCTGGCGACCGCGCGGCGGATTTCGGCGAGTTCCTCGGGCTCTTGGGCAGGCATGGCTGGCGATCTCTCCTCGAATGCGCTCCGGCTGCTAGCTCGCACCCCTTGCGCTTGTCCACCTGTCCAACATGCCAGCCCCTCAGAAAGTTGCGCGCTGACAAGCGGCAAGCGATCCGATAAGGCGCGGGGGCAGAGCGAAAAGAACAAGCCGCAATATGAACACGCCCTCCCCCGCTACCCTGACCCGCACGCAGGAACGCGCGCTGGCGGTGACAGTTGCGGTGGTGACCGCCAATGCCTATTACATCCACCCGATCATCGGCGAGGTCGCGCGCGGGTTCGGTGTGGGCGAAGCCGAGATCGGGCTGGTGCCTGCACTCAACCAGCTGGCGCTGGCGCTGGGCATCCTGCTGCTGTTGCCGCTGGGGGACTTCTACGCCAACCGGCGGCTGTGTCTGATTTTTGTGGTGGGGCAGGCTTTGTGCCTTAGCGGCATGGTGCTGGCGCGCGACTTCGCGCTGTTCACCGCGGCCTCCACATTGCTCGGCTTCTTCACCATCGCGCCCTATCTGATCCCAGCCTTTGCCTCCAAACGGGTCGTGCCCGAGCGATTGGGGCAAGTCACCGCGCAGCTCACCGCAGGCGTGATCTTCGGCATTTTGGTGGCCCGCATGGGCGCAGGGGTCATCGCCGCGCATACCGATTGGCACACGGTCTATGTCTGCGCCTTCGTGGTGATGGCTGGGGTGAGCTTGTTCCTGCCCTTCGCGATGCGCAGCGAGGTCGCCCCGGCCAAGCAGCCGCAAGCCCGCTACGGCGCGCTGATCGCTTCGGTCTTCACCCTCGCCGCCAAGCATCCCGACATGTGGCTGTCGGCGGCAATGCAGGGGCTGAACTTTGCGATCTTCACCGCGAGCTGGCTGGCGCTGGCGCTCCACCTCACCAGCCCCGCGATGGGTTATGGCACCGATGATGTCGGCTATCTGGCAGGCGTCGCCGCGATCAGCATTTTCACCACCCCGCGGCTCGGGCGCTGGGCAGACCAGGTCGGCCCGCGCAAGGCCCGGCGCGCGGCGGCGGTGGTGCAGCTGACGGGGATCGCGCTGTTCTACCCGCTCGGTTTCAGCATATGGGCGGTGCTTGTACCGCTACTGCTGGTCAACATGGTCGGGCCGACGGTGGATGTGACCGGCCGGATGACGCTGTTCGCGCTCGCCCCGGAAATCCGCACGCGGCTTACTACCTCCTATATCGTGACCATGTTCGTCGGCGGCGCGCTCGGCAGCGCGCTGGGCACCGCGGTCTATGATGCGGGCGGCTGGGCCGCGACCTGCGCGCTGCTGCTGACGATATCGTGCGGGGTGCTGCTCCTTGCCATCTATGCCGAAAGGCGTTGGGAGCGACACGCGTAGAGCAGGTTGGTGACCCCGGCGCGATTCGAACGCGCGGCCCCCAGATTAGGAATCCGAGGAAACGGTATCCGGCTAGGTCCGATCCGTTCCCGTCCCTAGGAAAATCAGTCGGATAACGTCCGAAGGGGTTGCTATAAATCCGGCACAATGTTACCTATAGCGTTACCTAATCCGGCAAAAGGTAACAGACCATGCTCACCGATACCAAGGTTGCGTCGATCAAACCCCCCGCAACCGGGCAAGAGGAATATCCCGATGCCAAGGTGACGGGGCTGCGCCTGCGCGTCGGTGCTGGTGGCGCGAAAACTTGGACGCTGCGCCGCCGCGTCGGCGGCAAGGTGATTAACCGCAAGATCGGGAACTACCCCGCCACCAGCCTAGCTGGTGCGCGATCGGCAGCGATGGCAATGATCAAGGCGCTAGAAGCATCCGGCAGCACCGAAGCGCTAGACCGCACGTTCTACACTGTAGCGGAATACTGGATCGATAAGGTCGCCAAGCCGAAAAACGATAGCTGGAAAGACGTTCATCGTAAGCTTGAACTGCACGTCTATCCGTCATGGCGGGATCGCAAGATTGCCGAGATCAAGCGTTCGGACGTTCGGGAGCTGCTAGACGGCATTGAAGGCGTGGTCCTGCCAAACCGCATCCTGTCAGCA
>JBKDUW010000266.1:0-3832 GCA_046339235.1 Erythrobacteraceae bacterium
GGCTAGATTCGTCCCGTCTGTCACGCAATTCAATGAGGCCGCCCGCTCACGGGAAACCGGATGAGAGCGGGGCCGGCCTTTGTTTTTGGGAAATGCCGGGTAGCCGGCGGATCCTTGGCTCTTTCGCATCGGTAGTAGGACATGGAAGCTCAGAATATCCGCATTCGCCTCAAGGCGTTCGACCACCGCGTTCTGGATCAGGCCACCGGCGAAATCGCCGATACGGCCCGCCGGACCGGCGCTCTTATTCGTGGCCCCATTCCCCTGCCGACGCGTATCGAGAAGTTCACCGTGAACCGCGGCCCCCACGTCGACAAGAAGTCGCGCGAGCAGTTTGAGGTGCGCACCTACAAGCGGCTGCTCGATATTGTGCAGCCCAACGCCCAGACGGTCGACGCGCTGATGAAGCTCGATCTGGCTGCTGGCGTGAATGTCGAGATCAAGCTGGCCTAAGCCAGCCGAAATGCCCCTGCTTTAGTAGGGGCCTCTATCGTTGGGGCTTCGATGCCTCCTCTGACGATAGGGTGGATACCGCCGGATGAACTATCCGGGCTGCGTCCACCGTCTCGCTCCAGCGGCCATCCGGCCAGCGGAGCATTCAGCCCGGACGGGGCGATGCATGACAATTCGGGCTGAACTGGGCTGCGGCGCTTTGCCGTGGCTCGCCAAGCACCTTGCGGATGGTCCGCGGGTGCCTCTGTTGAGGAGTAACTGACGATGCGCACCGGCGTTATCGCAAAGAAAGTCGGGATGACCCGCCTTTTCCAGGAGGACGGACGGCACGTGCCTGTGACCGTTCTCGCGCTGGAAGATTGCCAGGTGGTTTCGCACCGCACCGCTGACCGCGATGGCTACTTCGCGGTCCAACTTGGCGCGGGCGAAGCCAAGCAGAAGAATGTCGCCAAGCCGCAGCGCGAGCATTTCGCGAAGGCTGACGTTGGCCTCAAGAAGCAGGTCGCTGAATTCCGCGTCGCTGACGCCGATGGCCTCGTGCCGGTCGGCGCGACGATCAGCGCCGAGCATTTCATCGCCGGACAGATGGTCGACATCACCGGCCACACGCAGGGCAAGGGCTTCGCCGGCGCCATGAAGCGCTGGGGCTTCGGCGGTATGCGCGCCACCCACGGCGTCTCGATCTCGCACCGTGCCCACGGTTCGACGGGTAACCGTCAGGATCCGGGCCGCGTGTTCAAGGGCAAGAAGATGGCCGGCCATATGGGCAACCGTCAGCGCACCCAGCAGAACCTCGAAATCGTCCGTACCGACGCCGAGCGCGGTCTCCTCTTCGTCAAGGGCTCGGTCCCGGGCGCGAAGAATGGCTGGCTGCTCGTTCGCGATGCGGTGAAGCTGCCGCTTCCCGACGGCGTGCCGTTCCCCGGCGCGATCCTCTCGAAGCACGCGCCTGTCGTTGAAGAGACCCCTTCGGTGGTTGAAGCGGCTGCCGAAGAAGCCATCGTGAACGAAGCTGTCGAAACCGACGCTCCGGCCGCTGAAGAAAACAAGGAAGGCTGAGCCATGAAGATCAAGGTTCAGAACATCGAGGGCAAGGCCTCCGGTGATATCGAACTGTCGGATGACGTGTTCGGCATCGAGCCGCGCGCCGACATCCTGCACCGGGTCGTGACCTGGCAGCTCGAAAACCGCCGCGGCACCGCCCGCCCGACGCGTGAGCGTTCGGACGTGGCCCGCACCGGCAAGAAGTTCGGCAAGCAGAAGGGCGGCGGTACCGCCCGTCACGGCGACCGTGCAGCTCCGATCTTCATCGGCGGCGGCAAGGCCCATGGTGCACGCAAGCGGGACTTCGAGCAGTCGCTCAATAAGAAGATCCGCGCGCTCGGCCTCAAGATGGCACTTTCGAGCAAGGCCAAGGACGGCCTGGTTGTGGTCGACAGCCTCGCGCTGACCGATGCCAAGACCAAGCTGCTCAAGGGCCACCTCGCCAAGGCCGGTCTTTCGGGCAAGGTGCTGGTGATCGACGGCGAACAGGTCGATGCCGGTTTCAAGAAGGCCGCTGGCAACCTGCCGGGCATCAACGTGATGCCGGCGATGGGTGCCAACGTCTACGACATCCTCAACCACGACACGCTGGTGCTGACCAAGGCCGCCGTCGAGAAGCTGGAGGCGCGTTTCAATGGCTAAGAAGCAGACCGTCGATGCACGTCACTACGACGTGATACTCGCGCCCCACATCACCGAAAAGTCGACGCTCGCAAGCGAGCACAATGCTGTGGTCTTCAAGGTCTCGGGCAGCGCGACCAAGCCGCAGATCAAGGAAGCCATCGAAGCGATCTACGACAAGAAGGTCGTCGCGGTGAACACCCTGGTCGTCAAAGGCAAGACCAAGCGCTGGAAGGGCAAGCCCTACACGCGTTCCGATGTGAAGAAGGCCATTGTCACCCTCGCCGAGGGTGAAATGATCGACGTCACCAGCGGTATCTGAGGCCAAGGGACAGGACACGAACAATGGCACTCAAGAACTATAAGCCGACCAGTCCCGCGCGCCGCGGTCTGATTCTGGTCGACAAGTCGGCCCTGTGGAAGGGCAAGCCGGTCAAGGCGCTTACCGAAGGCAAGCGCAAGACCGGTGGCCGCAACAACAAGGGCCATGTCACCTCGCGTGGCATCGCCGGTGGTCACAAGCAGAAGTACCGCTTCATCGACTTCAAGCGTCGCAAGTGGGATATGCCAGGCACCGTCGTGCGTCTCGAGTATGACCCGAACCGCACCGCCTTCATCGCGCTGGTGGAGTACGAAGACGGCGAGCAAGCCTATATCATCGCTCCGCAGCGTCTTGCTGTCGGCGATCAGGTTGTGGCGGGCGAAAAGACCGACACCAAGCCGGGCAACGCGATGTTGCTGGGCCAGATGCCGGTCGGCACCATCTGCCACAATGTGGAGATGAAGCCGGGTAAGGGCGGCCAGATCGCGCGCTCGGCCGGCACCTATGTGCAGGTCGTGGGCCGTGACCGCGCGATGGTCATCGTGCGCCTCAACTCGGGCGAGCAGCGTTATCTGCGCGCCGATTGCATGGGCACGGTGGGTGCGGTGTCGAACCCCGACAACGCCAACCAGAATTTCGCCAAGGCTGGCCGCAAGCGTTGGATGGGCGTTCGCCCGTTGACCCGCGGCGTTGCGAAGAACCCGGTCGACCACCCGCATGGTGGTGGTGAAGGCAGGACCTCGGGCGGTCGCCATCCGGTGACGCAGTGGGGTAAGCCGACCAAGGGTGCTCGCACGCGCCATAACAAGCAGACGGACAAAATGATCATCCGTTCGCGTCACGCGAAGAAGAAGAGGTAAGAGACGATGGCACGTTCCGTCTGGAAAGGCCCGTTTGTCGAGCTGAGCCTTCTGAAGAAGGCTGAAAGCGCGCAGGAAGCGAGCAACACCAAGCCGATCAAGACCTGGTCGCGGCGCTCGACTGTGCTGCCGCAGTTCGTCGGGCTCACCTTCAACGTCTACAACGGGCACAAGTTCATTCCCGTTTCGGTTTCGGAAGAAATGGTCGGCCACAAGCTTGGTGAATTTGCGCCCACGCGCACCTTCCCCGGTCACGCTGCCGACAAGAAGGGCAAGCGCTAATGGGCAAGGCAAAAGCACCCCGCCGCGTCGGCGATAACGAGGCGCTGGCCGTCGGCACCACGATCCGTGGCTCGGCGCAGAAGCTCAACCTCGTTGCGGCCCTGATCCGCGGCAAGAAGGCTGAAGAGGCGTTGAATATCCTCGCCTTTTCGAAGCGGGCAATGGCGCGCGATGCGAGCAAGGTGCTCGCCTCGGCGATCGCCAATGCCGAGAACAACCACAACCTCGACGTTGATGCGTTGATCGTGGC
>JBKDUW010000267.1:0-5686 GCA_046339235.1 Erythrobacteraceae bacterium
TGGGCGGGGCAACTGCGATCAATCCTCGGCGGCGAGCAGGTAGAACTGGCGCGCGGCGTCGATCGGCTGGACGTCAGCGCCTGTCTCGTAGTGCCAGAAGGCCCAGCCATTGCAGCTCGGCGCGCCCTGCAATTCCTTGCCGAGGCCATGGATCGATCCGGTTTTGCCTTGGCATTCGAGGCTGCCATCGGCGCGCACCGTGGCGATCCAGCGACGCTTCTTGTCGAACACCTGACTGCCGGGCGGGATCAGCCCGGTCTCGACCACAGCGCCGAACGCCACCTTGGGCGCGGTGCGGGCCGATTGCATGGTTGTGAGAGCGCTCTCATCAAGCGGCAACTCCTTGGCAATCCGCTTTTCAGCAACGCCGCGGTAGAAATCCTCGCGCTCGCAGCCGATCCATTCGCGGCCCAACCGCTTGGCGACCGCGCCGGTGGTGCCGGTGCCGAAGAAGGGATCGAGCACCACGTCGCCCTTTTCGGTCGTCGCCAGCAGCACGCGGTACAGCAGCGCCTCGGGCTTCTGCGTGGGGTGGGCTTTCTTGCCATCTTCCTTGAGCCGCTCAGCGCCCGCACAGATCGGCAGCACCCAGTCCGAACGCATCTGCAATTCGTCGTTCAAAGTCTTCATCGCGCGGTAGTTGAAGTGGTAGCGCGACTTCTCGCCCATGCTCGCCCAGATCAGCGTTTCATGCGCGTTGGTAAAGCGGGTGCCCTTGAAATTGGGCATCGGGTTGGTCTTGCGCCAGACGATGTCGTTGAGGATCCAGAAGCCCAGATCCTGCAGGATCGAACCGACGCGGAAAATGTTGTGGTAGCTGCCGATCACCCATAGCGCGCCATCGGGCTTGAGCACGCGGCGCGCCTCGGTCAGCCATTCGCGGGTGAATTTGTCATACACCGCCATGCTGTCGAACTGGTCCCAGTGGTCGGTCACGGCATCGACATGGCTGCCATCGGGGCGGTTGAGATCGCCGCCGAGCTGGAGATTGTAGGGCGGATCGGCAAACACCAGATCGACGCTGGCCGAGGGGAGCGAACGCATCGCGGCGATGCAGTCCCCGGGCAGGATACGCCCCAGCGGCAGATTGAGCATGCGCGAAATTTCAGACGTTTTTACAACGCCTTTTGCCCGGGATTTAACCTTTTCTATCACGCTCACCGGACTGTCTCCGCCTGTAAAGCTCGCAACTTATCCACAGGCATGAGTCTTTGAGGAGTCCGCGTCAAGCGCCTAATTTTGTGCAGCTTATGGTTAACAGCGGGTAAATGCGGTGCGCGCCAAGCGGAACGAAGCGGGATCGGCACAAGATGTTGAGTCCGCCTCTCCCGCCAGAACTCGATATGCAGCGGTGTGGCGTGAAGGACTCACTCGCGCCGCGAACGCCGAATAATTTTTTCCGATCAGAGCAGGTTGGCCTGCGCGACAGGCGCAAAACTCCGGCGATGGAGCGGGCTCGGGCCGTGGAGCCGCAGCGCCGCCATGTGTTCAGCCGTGCCATAGCCCTTGTTGCGCTCCCAGCCGTAGAGCGGATGGGCCTTGGCCGCCTCCAGCATCAATCGGTCGCGCCATTCCTTGGCGATGATCGAGGCGGCAGAGATGCAAGGTTCAATCCCGTCCCCGCCCACGATGGCCCGCGCCGGCCAGCACCATTCGACGCAGCGGCCGTGGGGGGTCATGTTGCCATCGATCAGCACTTCGCAGGCCGGTGCACCCAATGCGGCGGTGAGGCGGGCGACCGCACGGGTCATGCCCAGCATCGTCGCCACGAAGATATTGATCCGGTCGATCTCCTGCGGTTCGACCACCGCCACCGCCCAGCAGGCATGCGCGCGGATCGCTTCGTCGAGCACGGCGCGCCGCTTTGCGGAAAGGCGCTTGGAATCGTCGAGCCCCGCAGGTATCGCCCGGCCAAGCACAACCGCCGCGGCCACCACCGGCCCGGCGAGCGGCCCGCGGCCAGCCTCGGCGACACCGATGACGACGCCTGCGTCCGTGACCGTGAAACCCGGAGTGACCCCTAGCATGATCCGTTCTGCCCGATTGCTCGCCGCTCTTTCCCTGCCTGCGCTGCTACTGGCAAGCTGCGGCGCCGAAAAACTTGGGGCCGAAACCGGGGAAACCGCTGCCCCGGCCGAAACCGCCAAGGCCGCCGCAGCCTTCACCATCGCCGAAAAGGGCAAGTTCAACGAGCCCTGGGCGATCGCCTTTGCGCCCGGAACCGACACGCTGTTCGTGACCGAGAAGTCCGGCAGCGTGAAATTCCTCGATACCGCCACCGGCACCATCGGCACCGTCAGCGGCGTGCCCGAGGTCGCCTATGGCGGCCAGGGCGGGCTTGGCGACATCGCCTTCCTTCCGGCCGAGGCCTCGGCCACGCTGGGCGGCCGGATGATCTATCTGAGCTGGGCCGAAGCCGGCGAGAGCGACACCCGCGGCGCGGTGGTCGGCAAGGGCAAGCTGGCCTGCGCAGCCGCGACCGCCTGCGCGATCGAAGGCCTCGCCGTGATCTGGCGCCAGACGCCCAAGGTCACCGGGCGCGGGCATTACTCGCACCGCATCGCCGTCTCGCCCGATGGCAAGCACCTCTACATCGCCAGCGGCGAGCGGCAGAAGATGCAGCCCGCGCAGGATACCGCCGCCACGCTGGGCAAGATCGTGCGCCTCAATCTCGACGGCACACCGGCCGCCGGCAATCCGATGGCTGACAAGGCCAAAGAAACCGGAAACAGCATGACGGCGGAAATCTGGTCGATGGGCCATCGCAACATCCTCGGCATGGATTGGGACGCGCAAGGACGCCTGTGGGAAGTCGAGCACGGCCCGGCGGGCGGCGACGAGCTCAATCTCGTCAAGGCGGGGGCCAATTACGGCTGGCCGATCCGCTCCAACGGCGAGCACTATAATGGTGATGCGATCCCCGATCACGCGGCGGGTGACGGCTTTGCCCAGCCCGCAACCGGCTGGACCCCGGTGATCGCGCCGGGCGACATGCTGATCTATTCGGGCGCGATGTTCGGCGCATGGAAGGGTCAGGCGCTGATCCCGGGGCTTGGCAGCCAGGCGCTGGTGCGCGTCGCCTTCGACGGCGAGAGAGCGCGCGAGGTCGCCCGCTACGAAATGTCCGCAAGGCTGCGCTCGATCGCGCAGGGGCCGGACGGCGCGATCTGGATCGCCGAGGACGGCAAGGATGGCAAGCTGCTGAAGCTCACCGCCCGCTGATGACCGCTGCCGCCACTGCCAGCCTGATCCCGCTCGAGGTGGTCGATCCCGCCATGATCGAGGAAGTGCTCGATCGTGCCTTCGGGACGGATCGCCACGCGCGCACCGCCTATCGCATCCGCGAAGGCATGGACTGGCTGCCGGGCCTGAGCCTTGCCGCGCTCGACGAGCACGACATGCTGGTCGCCACGATCCAGTGCTGGCCGGTGGCGCTCCAGACTCCGCAAGGGCAGGTGCCGCTGGTGATGGTCGGGCCGGTCGCCGTGGTGCCTGAACGGCAGGGCGAAGGCTTCGGCGTCGGGCTGATAAGCGCGATGATCGCCGAGGACGCGCGGCTTGCCGCCAATGGCGGGCGCGCGCTTCCGCAGGTATTGATCGGGGACGTGGACTATTATGGCCGCTGGGGCTTTTCCGCGGCGATGACCGGCGGCTGGCGCTGCCCCGGGCCTTACGAGCCCCACCGTCTGCTCGCCCGCGGCGCGGCGCTGGCGGCGATGCCGGCCGAGGGCATGCTGGGGCCTTGGCTTGTTGCGTGATCGCCCGCCGTCCGGCGCGCGATCTCCTCGCTCATGCGACCTGAAGGTCGCATCGCTGCGGGCGGCCAGTCGGCCTTGCGGTCCGCCTTCGGCGAACCGTTTCACTGCGTAACCCTCTTCACCTCGGCCTGCGGTTCTGGCATCGCAGCCAGCGAACCATGCCCTACGAACCGCCCCCCTATCTTGCCGGCCTCACCCTTGCCGAAATCGCCGAGCTGGTGGCGCAGCGCAAGCTGCCGATGGTCGAAGGCTGGGCGCCGCAAAAGCAGGGCGACAGCTTCATGCGGATCGCCGCGGACGGTACTTGGTATCACGAAGGCTCCCCGATCCGGCGCGAAGCGATGGTGCGGGCCTTTGCGGGGCTGTTGAAGCGCGAGGCGGACGGCCAGCACTGGCTCGTCACGCCGTTCGAGAAGCTCACCATCGCCGTCGAGGATGCCGCCTTCATCGCAGTCGATTGCGCGCGCGCCGGTGATGCGCTGGCGTTCAGGCTCAACACCGATGATTTCGTGATCGCCGGGCCGGAGCACCCCTTGCGCGTGGCGGGCGATGCGGAGAACCCCGCGCTCTATCTCGATGTCCGGCGCGGGTGCGAGGCGCGGATCAACCGCTCGACCTGGGCGCAGCTGGCCGAGATCGCGCTGGCCGAAGGGGCCGAGGCCAAGGGCTGGCATATCGCCAGTCAGGGCACAGACTTCGCGCTGCTGCCGTGAGCAACTCTGCCCGCCCCAGCCTCTACGAGCCGCTTGCCCGCCTCTTTGCAGAAGGCCACGCGCGCGCCATTCCCGATCTGCTCAGTGATGCGCATTTCGCAGCTGACGGCCGCGCCACCCCTGCCGCGGTACTGATTGCGGTGACCGACGTGCCGGATGATCCGCAGGTTATCCTCACCCAGCGTCCCCGAGGGATGCGCGATCATCCCGGGCAGGTCGCCTTTCCCGGCGGCAAGATCGATCCGGGCGAGGATGCCGTCACCGCCGCGTTGCGCGAGGCCGAGGAGGAGCTGGCGCTCCCGCGCGAGGCGGTGCGGGTGATCGGCACCAGTGATGTCTACCACACCGGCACTGGCTTTCTCGTTACCCCGGTGCTGGGCGTGGTGCCGCCGGGGCTTGATCTCAGGCCCGATCCGGTCGAGGTGGCCGACTGGTTCGAAGCGCCGCTCAATGTGCTGCTCGATCCCGCAAGCTGGACCACCAATGAGGTGTTCTGGCGCGGGGCGAACCGGCGCTATCTCGAACTCGACTGGCAGGGGTTCCGCATCTGGGGCGTGACAGCGGCGATCATCGCCAATCTTGCGCGGCGGATCGCGGTGGAAAGGCTGAAAGATGCTGCGTGATCTGGCTGAAGCCGAATGGCCGCGCCGTGCGGGGCTGGTCGCGCTGACAGCGGCGCTGGGGGCAGAGAATATCCGCTGGGTCGGCGGCGCGGTGCGCGACAGCCTGCTGGGCGCGGCGGTGCATGATGTCGATTGCGCCACGAAGCTGATGCCCGCCGAGGTGGTCGCGGCCTGCAGCAGGGTGGGGATCCGCACTGTGCCGACCGGGATCGAGCACGGCACCGTCACCGCGATCCTCAAGGACGGACCGGTCGAGATCACCACGCTGCGCCGCGATGTCGCCACCGATGGCAGGCGGGCCACCATCGCCTTCGCCAGCGACTGGCCTGAGGATGCCGCAAGGCGCGATTTCACTATCAACGCACTCTATGCCCATCCCGAAACGCTGGCGATTGCGGACTATTTCGGCGGGCTCGAAGATCTCGCGGCGCGGCGGGTGCGCTTCATCGGCGATCCCCGCGCGCGGATTGCCGAGGATCACTTGCGGATCCTGCGCTATTTCCGCTTTCAGGCGCGCTTCGGGGCGGCGCTCGATCCTGCGGCGGAGGAGGCTTGCAGCGAACTCGCGCATACCCTCAAGGGCCTCAGCCGC
>JBKDUW010000268.1:0-34935 GCA_046339235.1 Erythrobacteraceae bacterium
TTATGGCCGAGCCCCTTGATGCGGAAATTGTCGAGCGCCTCGATCTGCAAATCCGCCGCCTCGTCGCGGGTCGGTGCCCAGGTGATTAGCTTGGCGATCATCGGGTCGTAGAAGCGCGAGACCTCGCCGCCGTGGTACACGCCGTCATCGACCCGCACCGAGCCAGCGCCGTGCGCCACGCCGCGCCGCGCCTTGCCCGCGACGGTCTCGTCCTCGGTCCAGCCCGGCAGCGGCGGAGAATATTCCACCAACCGCCCGGTTGATGGCAGAAACCCGCGATAGGGATCCTCGGCATAGACGCGGTTTTCGATCGCCCAGCCATCGATCCCGATATCATCCTGCGTGAAGGCGAGCTTCTCGCCGTAAGCCACGCGGATCATCTGTTCGACCAGATCGATGCCGGTGATCGCCTCGGTGACGGGGTGCTCGACCTGCAGGCGGGTGTTCATTTCGAGGAAGTAGAAGCTCTCCCCGCTCGGATCCGCACCGCTGACGATCAGTTCGACCGTGCCTGCCGAGTAGTAGCCGACCGCGCGAGACAGGGCGACGCATTGCTCGCCCATCGCCTTGCGCATCTTGGGCGTGACGAAGGGCGACGGCGCTTCCTCGACCACCTTCTGGTGGCGGCGCTGGATCGAGCATTCGCGCTCGTTCAGATAGAGGATATTGCCGTGCTGATCGCCAAGGATCTGGATTTCGATGTGGCGCGGGTTGAGGATGAACTTCTCGATGAACACGCGGTCATCGCCGAAGGAGTTGAGGCCCTCGCGCTTTACGCTCTCAAAGCCCTCGCGCACGTCGGCTTCGCTGTAGGCAAGGCGCATCCCCTTGCCTCCGCCGCCTGCCGAAGCCTTCATCATCACCGGATAGCCGATCTCGTTCGAGATGCGCACCGCGTGTTCGGTATCCTCGATCTCGCCGACAAAGCCGGGGACGACATTCACCCCCGCCTGCATGGCCAGTTTCTTGGACGCGATCTTGTCGCCCATTGCGGCAATCGCGCCGACCGGCGGGCCGATGAACGCGATGTTCTCCTTGGCGAGCGCCTCGGCAAAGGAGGTGCGCTCCGACAGGAAGCCATAGCCCGGGTGCACGGCCTCGGCCCCGGTCTGCTTGCAGGCGGCGATGATCTTGTCCGCGATCAGGTAGCTCTCGGCCGCAGGAGAGGGGCCGATATGCACCGCTTCGTCAGCCATCGCCACGAAAGGCGCGCGTGCGTCGGCATCGGAATAGACCGCGACGGTCTTGATCCCCATTTTCCGGGCAGTGGTGATGACCCGGCAAGCGATCTCGCCGCGGTTGGCAATCAGGATTTTCGAGAACAAGGCGGACAACCTCTCGTAGGAACGCGTTATCTTGTCTCCCAGCTATGCCGAGGGATTGGCGCTGCTGCAAGCTAGCGGATTTGGGGCTTTAGCCGGGGCTTTCGACAAGCGCCTTGAGTTCTTCGGTGCGCGTCCGGGTAAGCCGGGCCTTGCAGGTGGCAACCAGCAGCGGCTCCAGACTGCCACCGCGCGCGCTATAGCCATCCACCTGACAATGCGCGTCGCGATAGCGCAACCAGCCGCGCTGGGCCTCAAGCAGGCTCTTGAAGTAGCCCGGTCGGGTATCGGCAGATTTCAGTTCGGCCCATTCGACATCACGCTGCTTCATTGCAGCGGCGGTGATTTTCCACTGCGCATTGAGGTCTGCGTCGGCCGCGGCATAGTCCTGCCCGGCACACCAGTTCATTTCCGCCTGCACTTGCGGATTGGCGCAGTTCCAGCCGGGTACAGGCGGCGCCTCCAGCGTGGGGACGGATTGCAGCAACAGCGGCAAGACGAGCACGGCGATCATCGGTTGGTCCTTTCTGCAAATGCGATCAGGCTGGCAGCATAGGCGGGCACGCCTCTGCGGTCACCCTCGCCATTGAGCAGGCTTTGCACCGCGCGGCTCAGCATGGCGATATTGGCGAGCGAGAGGCTTCCGAGCGGTGCGACATAACTCCCGATGGCGAACAGGATAGCGCCCGTCTGCGGCAGGCGGCGTAGTGTCTGGCGTTCGGAGCGGACGAACAGGGTGCTCCCTGCATTGTCCGGCGTGACATGGGCGAAGGCTTCGGCGGGCGGCCGGTCGGGCAGCCAGCGGCGTTCTCCGGTGGCCGCGATGAACCAGTTGCACCGGCCATAGATCGGGCCGGGGCGCAGGGTCTCGATGAAGCGGTCGACGCCGGTCGCAAGTTGCTCCTCGTAGCCTGCAATCGGCGCATGGAGGGCGCGCAGGGGAAGGCCGATTTTCTCCGCCGGATGCCAGTCCGAAGGCCATGCCACCGCCGCACCGATCAGGCGGTAAACCTCTTCGCCCTCGCGTTTGGTGAGGAGGCAAAGGTCTTCGTGAACCGCCAGTGCGGCTTCGGGGAGCGCGCCTTGGACGCCCAGCATCGCGGCAAGCTCGCGGCCCGGTGCGTCCACCTCGGGCGTCAGTTGCACGCCTTGCGGCCAGTCCGCAAACCCCTCGGCCCGCGCCGCGAGGTCCGGTGCGGGGTCGCGCCAGTCGCGTTCCTCCAGCTTGACTAGCCCCATCCTGAGCTGCCCGCCCCCGCGCGCCTTGGGCAGCAGAGCATCGACCGAGAAGCCAAGGCTCATTCAGCCGCCCCGCTTCTCGCAGCGCAGCACCATGCCGAATTCCTCCAGCCAATCCGCCTCGGTCGGGAGCAGATATTGCAGCGCTTCGGGGAGTAGGCCGTGGAGGCTCGTCGCGTGGCGCAATTGGGTGCGACGGTCGGAGAAGCAGTAGGGCTGATCCTTGGGCAGCACGCCCAGCAGCCGTTCCATCCCCATCTCGGTTGCCCCGCCCTCGTCGGCGAGACTGAGGTAAAGTGCCGGGCGGATCGCGGTGCCGAGCGGGCGGCGGCTCAGCGCCTCGCCATTCCATTGCAGGCTCGGGGAGATCGCGATGTAGCCCGCAAAAAGCTGCGGTGCCTCTGCCCAGGTCTCGACCACGAAATGCCCCGCGGCGCTTTCGCCGACGAGAAAGGCCCGGGCGTCGGTGCGGTAGCGCGATTCCACGAAAGGCTTGACGGTTCCCGCCAGCCACGCGCGGAAGGCGGCGCTTTCGCCTGCCGTGGGATAGCGCTTCTGCTCGGCGGCATCGGCAGTGGGCGGGAGCAGCTCGCGCTGGCGGTCCTTGGTCTCGATCCCGACGATGATCGCGTCCTTGCTGCGCCCCCACAGCGCGCCCCAGCGCATCAGGCCGGCGCCCATCATCAGGTCCTGCTTCATCGCCCCGTCAAGCATGTAGACCACCGGCCAGCGAAGCTCCGGCTCGGCGGCGTAGTCGGGGGGCAGGATGATGTTGACGCTGCGCTGCGCCCCCACCGCCTCCAGCGTCACCGTTTCGCCGATGGTCAGCGGCGCGGGCGCGGGCGCGGGTGCCGCTGCCAGAGCCGCTGCCGCAAGCAGGCCGATCATTCTGCCGGCACCGCCGCCCTGCCCGCCCGCGCAGGCTCCTCGCCCTTTAGCGCAGTGAGGCCGAGCTTGGCAAACAGCGCGCCGTCCTTGTCATCGCCCGCATTGGGCGCGGTCAGCAGCTTGTCGCCGGTGAAGATCGAATTGGCGCCCGCGAGGAAGCACAGCGCCTGCGTGGCTTCACTCATGGACTCGCGCCCGGCCGAGAGCCGCACCATAGAGCGCGGCATGGTGATGCGGGCCGCCGCGACCGTGCGGACGAACTCGATATCGTCGATCTTGGCGAGCGGCGTGTCGGCCAGCATATTGCCCAAAACCGTCCCCTTGACCGGCACCACTGCATTGACCGGCACGCTCTCCGGGTGCTGCGGCAGGGTCGCGAGCGTGTGGATAAAGCCCACCCGGTCCTCGCGCGTCTCGCCCATGTCGAGGATCCCGCCGGAGCACACATTGATGCCAGCCTTGCGGACGTGATCGAGCGTATCGAGCCGGCACTGGAAATCGCGCGTGGAGATAACGCGCTCGTAATACTCGGGGCTGCTGTCGATATTGTGGTTGTAGTAATCGAGCCCGGCTTCGCTGAGCATCTCCGCCTGATGCGGCTCCAGCATCCCCAGCGTCATGCAGGTCTCGAGGCCCATGGTGCGCACGTCCTTCACGATCTCCACGATCGCTGGCATGTCGCTGTCCTTGGGATTGCGCCACGCCGCACCCATGCAGAACCGCTGGGAGCCTGCATCCTTGGCCTGCGCCGCGCGCTGGAGCACGGCCTGCACGTCCATCAGCTTGGTCGCCTCGACGCCGGAGACAGCGTGCACCGACTGCGAGCAATAGCCGCAATCCTCCGGACACCCGCCGGTTTTGATGCTGAGCAGGGTGCAGAGCTGCACCTGCGTGGGCGGATGGTAGGCGCGGTGGACGCTGGCAGCCTGGAACAGCAACTCGGTGAACGGCAGATCGAAGAGCGCGGCGATTTCGGCGCGGGTCCAGTCAGTGCGCACACCGTCATGCTGAACTTGTTTCAGCATCCATTTATCCTTTCATGCAGCGCCGCTTGGGGCGCGATAGACCCTGAAACAAGTTCAGGGTGACAGCAAGTTTAGACAGCAAGGGATTTTTCAGAGCGTGTCAGCGATCAGGCAAATCAGGAAAGCCAGAGCGACTAGCAACAGAAATGCCGTTATGGTCACGCTGATCCAGAAGCGCCACGGCCTTTCTCGATGCGATATCCGCCCCAGCTCGTAGCCAAAATCTGGATCATGGACCTCGGAGAACGTAGCCTTGGTTCCAAGCAATGTGGAGCCGCCGAACAGCCCATAGGATGTACGCTATCGCTGCGACGGCCCAGACCGGCTCAAGGCTCACTCCGCAGCATCGTCCAGTCCGCCATCCAGCGGCGGCATATTGTGGCCGAGCAGCACGAGGATATCCGCCGCGCACTCCAACACGTTCGAGCCGGGGCCATAGATCCCCCGCACCCCCGCCTCGCGCAGGTAGTCGTAGTCCTGCGGCGGGATCACGCCGCCTGCGGTCACCTTGATATCGCCGCGACCGGCTTCACGCAAAAGCCGGATCAGTTCAGGGATCAGGGTCTTGTGGCCCGCGGCGAGGCTCGACGCGCCGACCACGTCGACGTCCTTTGCCAAGGCCATTGCGGCGCTTTCCTCGGGCGTCTGGAACAGTGGGCCGCTGACCACATCGAAGCCCATGTCCGCAAACGCCGAAGCGATCACATTCGCGCCGCGGTCGTGGCCGTCCTGGCCCATCTTGGCGATCATGATGCGGGGCGCGCGGCCCAGGCGGCGGCCCACGGCTTCCACGCCGTCCGTCACCTGCGCCCAACGGCGGTCGAATTCATAGGCGCTGGCATAGACACCGCTGACCGGCGCGGGCGTCGCATCGTGGCGACCGAAGACCTCTTCCATCGCCGACGAAATCTCGCCGAGCGTCGCGTCATGGCGTGCAGCCTCGATCGCCAGCGCCAGCACGTTCGCGCCGTCCGCACAGCCCGCCGTCAGCGCCGCCAGCGCCGCGCGGCATGCGGCCTCGTCGCGGGTTTCGCGCACCTTGGCGAGGCGGGCGATCTGGCCGCTGCGGACCATCTGGTTGTCGACCTCCAGAGTCTCGAGCGCGTCCTCGGCGTCCTTGCGATACTTGTTGACCCCGACGATCACCGTCTCGCCCTTGTCGACCTTGGTCTGCTTTTCCGCCGCCGCCCGCTCGATCGCGGCCTTGGGCGCGCCGGTCGCGACATAGGCGGTCATGCCGCCCGCCGCATCGACCTCGGCCATCATCGCCTCGGCCTCGGCCACCAGCGTTGCGGTAAGCGCCTCGATATAGTGCGAGCCGCCGAGCGGATCAACGACGTTGCAGATCCCGCTTTCCTCTTGCAGCACCAGCTGCGTGTTGCGCGCGATCCGCGCCGAGAAATCGGTTGGGAGCGCGATCGCTTCATCCAGCGCATTGGTGTGCAGCGATTGCGTGCCGCCCAGCACCGCCGCCATCGCCTCGACCGTGGTGCGGATGACGTTGTTGTAGGGGTCCTGCTCCTGCAAGCTCACGCCCGAGGTCTGGCAGTGGGTGCGCAGCATCTTGGAGCGTTCGTCCTTCGCCCCGAGATCGTCCATCACCTTGTACCACAAGGTGCGTGCGGCGCGCAGTTTGGCGATCTCCATGAAGAAGTTCATGCCGATGCCGAAGAAGAAGCTCAAACGCCCTGCAAAAGCGTCGATGTCGAGGCCCGCGGCCATCGCGCGGGCGGCGTATTCCTTGCCGTCGGCGATGGTGAAGGCGAGCTCCTGCACCGCCGTCGCCCCGGCCTCGTGCATGTGATAGCCCGAGATCGAAATCGAGTTGAATTTCCGCATGTTGGCCGACGTATATGCGATGATGTCGGAGATGATCCGCATCGAAGGCTCGGGCGGGTAGATATAGGTGTTGCGGACCATGAACTCCTTGAGGATGTCGTTCTGGATCGTGCCTTCGAGCTTGTCCTGCGACACCCCCTGACGCTCCGCCGCGACGATGAAGAAGGCCAGCACCGGGATCACCGCGCCGTTCATCGTCATCGAAACGCTCATGGTATCGAGCGGGATCTGGTCGAACAGGATCTGCATGTCCGCGACCGTATCGATCGCCACGCCCGCCTTGCCGACATCGCCGACCACGCGCGGGTGATCGGAATCGTAACCGCGGTGCGTGGCAAGATCGAAGGCGACCGACAGGCCCTTCTGCCCCATGGCAAGATTGCGGCGGTAGAAGGCGTTCGATTCCTCGGCGGTCGAGAAGCCTGCATATTGCCGGATCGTCCACGGCCGTCCCGCATACATCGAGCCCTTCACCCCCCGGGTGAAGGGCGCGAAACCGGGCAGGCCAGGATCGAAGTCCGCGTGATCCTCAGCCGTATAGAGCGGCTTAATCGCGAAACCTTCGGGCGTCTGCCAGGTGAGGTCGCGCCCGCGCACTTCCTTGTCGGCGAGGGCTTTCCAGTCTTCGAGCGTCGGTTTTTGGGTCATGTTCTAGCCTATACACCAATCCTTACCCCAGCGCAGGCGGGGGTCCAGCTACCCTCGCTAACGCGCGAGAGCGGCGAGGGGCCCCCGCCTCCGCGGGGGCTACGGGCGAAAAGTCCGGTCGGACTATTCGCCCTTGAATTCGGCCTTGCGCTTCTGGAGGAAGGCCATGCCGCCCTCCATCGCATCCTTGGTGCGGCCTGCAATGTGCTGTGCTTCCGCCTCGGCGAGCAGCACCTGCTGGAGCGAACCGTCGAGCGCGGTGGCGATGTTGCGCTTCATGTGCGCGTAGGCCAGCGTCGGGCCATTCGCGAGCTTCTCGGCCAGCGCGCGCGCCTCGGTCATCAGGTCGGCATCATCGACACACTTGTAGATCAAGCCCCATTCCTCGGCTTGGCTACCCGAGATTTTCTCGCCCAGAATCATCATGCGGGTGGCGCGCGCACGGCCGATGGCGCGGGCGAGCAGCCAGGTCGATCCGCCATCGGGCACGAGGCCGATGTTCACGAAGGCCTGAAGGAAATAGGCGCTCTTGGCGGCGATGGTGAAGTCCGCCGCCAGCGCGCGGCTGCACCCCCCACCGGCCGCCGGGCCGTTGACCGCGCAGATCACCGGGACGGAGGCGCGGATCAGCTGGCTGACGGCCGGGTTGTAGTGATTGTTGAGCGCCTCGTGGCTGCCTCCCTTGCCGCCGAGCGCCGAGCCCGAGCCGCGCGCCGAAAGGTCCGCGCCCGAGCAGAAGCCCTTGCCCTCGCCGGTGATCCGCACCGCGCGCGCGTCGCCCAAGTCATAGAACGCCTGCCCCAACTCGTCCGCCATCTGCGGCGGCATGGCGTTGAGCCGCTCGGGACGGTTGAGGGTGATGGTGAGCAGCGGGCCGTCACGAGCGACGCGGATGGTTTCGTAGGACATTTTTCTCTCCGGTAGGTTGCGTCAATTCGACCAGTGCGCGTCCTCGTGCGGGGTCTCCATGATCTCGGTAAGCATGCCGCCCATGTCCTTGGGATGGACGAAAAAGATAGGGGTGCCGTGCGCGCCGATGCGGGTGGGGCCGAGGATGCGCTTGCCGAGGCTTTCGAACTCGGCGCGGGCTTCGGCGATATCGGGCACTTCGAAGCACAGATGATGCTGCCCGCCGAGCGGGTTCTTGGCGAGGAAGCCTGCCAGCGTCGAGTTCTCGCCCAGCGGCTCGATCAGCTCGATCTGTGTGCCGTTCATCGCCCCGTCCGCACCGGGGGTGTCGACGAAGCAGACCTTCACGCCCTGCTCCTCGAGATCGAACGGCGTGTGGATCTTGGTCGCGCCCATGACGTCGCGGTAGAACACTATCGAGTCCGCGATGGAGGGCGTGGCGACCCCGATGTGGTTGAGACGGCCGAGTTTCATGTTCACTCCTTTGATCGCTTGTTTGATCGCTTGTATCTGCGCGATCTAAAGCTCCAGCCGGTAGAAGCCACCAGCAGCCATCGTGCAATAGAGCAAAATCAGAAAGACGATGAATGCAATTGCGGCTCGCCAAGCCAATCTTTCGACATAGGCTTAAGGCATTTCGGAGCGATCAATCAGCCGCAGTTCGCCCAAGAGAATCCACCCCCGCTTCAAAGCTTGCCAAGTCGAACGCGCCAACAGGCCGAACACAATCGCGCTGGCGATACAACCGAGGATTGGTGCGAGCACCATTCACCTCACAACGGAATGTTATCATGCTTCTTCCAAGGGTTCTCCAACTGCTTCGTCCGCAGCTTGCGTAGCCCCAGCGCGATCCGCTTCCGCGTCGAGTGGGGGTGGATCACCTCATCAATATACCCGCGTGATGCCGCCACAAACGGATTGGCAAACCGATCCTCATATTCCTTCGTCCGCTCGGCGATCTTGGCAAGGTCGTCCTTTTCCTGACGGAAGATGATCTCCACCGCGCCCTTGGCGCCCATCACCGCGATTTCCGCGGTCGGCCAGGCGTAGTTCAGATCGCCGCGCAGGTGCTTGCTCGCCATCACGTCATAGGCCCCGCCGTACGCCTTGCGCGTGATGACGGTGATCTTGGGCACGGTCGCCTCGGCATAGGCGAACAAGAGCTTGGCGCCGTGCTTGATGATCCCGCCCAATTCCTGCGCGGTGCCGGGGAGGAAGCCGGGAACGTCGACGAAGGTGATGATCGGGATTTCGAAGGCGTCGCAGAAGCGCACGAAGCGCGCGGCTTTCTTCGATGAATTGATGTCGAGACAGCCCGCCAGCACCGTCGGCTGGTTCGCCACCACGCCCACGGTGCGGCCTTCGACGCGGCCAAACCCGCACAGGATATTGCCTGCATGGGCGGGCTGAATTTCAAAGAAATCGCCCTCGTCGAGCACCTTGGCGATCACTTCGTGCATGTCATAGGGCTGGTTGGCATTGTCGGGGATCAGCGTGTCGAGGCTCATCTCGAGCCTGTCCCACACGTCGCTGGTGGGGAGCACCGGGGGCTCGTCGCGGTTCGAGAGCGGCAGGAAGTCGACAAACCGCCGGGTCGCGAGCAGCGCCTCGATATCGTTTTCATACGCCAGATCGGCGACCGAGGTCTTGGTGGTGTGGGTAATCGCACCGCCGAGTTCTTCCTGCGTCACGACCTCGTTGGTGACGGTCTTCACCACCTCGGGCCCGGTGACGAACATGTAGCTCGAATCCTTCACCATGAAGATGAAGTCGGTCATGGCCGGCGAGTACACCGCCCCGCCCGCGCACGGCCCCATGATGAGGCTGATCTGCGGCACCACGCCGCTGGCGAGCACATTGCGCTGGAACACCTCGGCATAGCCGCCGAGGCTCGCGACGCCCTCCTGAATGCGCGCGCCGCCCGAAACGTTGAGGCCGATCACCGGCGCCCCGACCTTCAACGCGGTGTCCATCACCTTGCAGATCTTCTCGGCGTGGCGCTTCGACAGCGAGCCGCCGAACACGGTGAAGTCCTGCGAAAACACGAACACCAGCCGCCCGTTGATGGTGCCGCTGCCGGTCACCACCCCGTCGCCGGGGATCTTCTGCGTTTCCATCCCGAAATCGATGCAGTCATGTTCGACATAGGCGTCGAGCTCTTCAAAGCTGCCTTCGTCGAGCAGCACATCGAGCCGTTCGCGGGCGGTCAGCTTGCCCTTGGCGTGCTGGGCCTCGATGCGCTTCTGGCCGCCGCCCATGCGGGCAGCTTCGCGGCGGCGTTCCATTTCGGCGATATTGGCGGACAATGGGGATCCCCTCATATTGGCTTCTTGGCTTCGCCAAACGCGTTGCCTTAGCGCGCCCCAAGCGTCAACGTGGCAAAAGTGGCGAGGCACGGGCGCGAGGACAGCAATGCAAAAAGCGGACATGCTGGTGATCGGCGGCGGGATCGCGGGGCTGAGCCTCGCGGCGCGGCGGGCGGCGCATGGGCAAGTGGTGGTGCTGGAAGGCGAGAGCGCACCCGGATACCACGCCTCGGGTCGCTCGGTGGCTTTCGCACATTATGGTCTCGGCGCGGCAGAGGCGAAGATGCTGACCGCGCTGAGCCTGCCCGATCTCGCCGCCCATGGCACGCGCCACCCCGCGCTGCATATCGCCCGCGCCGAGCAGATCGCGGCGCTTGATTCGCTGGAGGCGGTGCATCGGCAGTTCGGGTGCGACTATGCGCGGGTCGGCAGCGAGGAAGCGCGCGCAATGCTTCCCATTCTGAAGCCTGAGGCGTGCCACGCGGCGCTGGTCGATCACGGTTCGCTCAAGCTCGATACCGATGCGATGTTGCAGGGGCACGTAGCGAGCCTGCGCGCGGCGGGCGGCGTGCTGGTGACCAGCGCGCGGGTCAGCGCGACCAGGCGTGAGGGCGGCGTGTGGCGGATCGCAACCAGCGCCGGGGACTACACCGCGCCGATCCTCGTCAACGCGGCGGGCGCATGGGCGGATGCGATTGCGCGGATGGCAAGCGTTACCCCCATCGGCATCGAGCCGCGCCGCCGCACGGTCATCTCTTTCGCCGCACCCGATAGCGCGGATGTGCGCCGCTGGCCCTTCACCAAAACGGTGGGCGAAGGCTTCTACCTGCTGCCCGAAGGCCGCGGGCAATTGCTCGCCTCCTCGATGGACCAGACCCCGTCCGAGCCTTGCGATGCCGCTGGCGAGGAGCTCGACATCGCCATCGCCGCCGACCGGGTGGCGCAGGCAACCACCCTCCCCATTCGCCGCATCCGCCACAGCTGGGCGGGCCTCAGAAGCTTCGCGCCGGACGAATTGCCGGTGATCGGGGTGGCGGCAGGCGCGCCGGGGTTTGTGTGGTGTGCCGGCCAGGGCGGCTACGGCTTCCAGACCGCGCCGGCACTGTCACGCATCGCCGAGGCAGCAGCGCTCGGCCTGCCCTTTCCAGAGGATTGTGCAGACGCGGGGCTATCGCCGGAAGCCTTCGCCCCTGCGCGCCTCGGCGCCTAGCTCAGAACCGTCGCATCACGCTGCGCGCCAGCGCGGGCGAGAGCGAATAGACCGCGCGCAGCAGCTTCACCCTGCCGACATTGGCCTCGTCATGGCCCTTTTCGAGCGCGGCGATGATCTGGCGTGCGCATTCTTGCGGCGGCATCTTGAAGGTCTTGCGGTCGGCGGTCATCTGGGTGTCGACCACCGGCGGCAGCGCCTCGATCACCTGGATCGGCTCGCCCGCCAGCTGCGCACGCAGCGCCATGGTGTAGCTGCGCAGACCCGCCTTGCTCGCGCAATAGACCGAGCTCGCCGTATTGGGCGCAATCGCAAGCCCGCTCGTCACATTCATGATCACGGCCTCAGGCCGGGTGCGCATGCGCGGCAGCAGCGCGGTGATCAGCCGGACCGGCGCCGAGAGATTGGCGTAAATGCAGCCGTCGGCGTCGTCGGGATCGGGCAAGGCATTGCGCACATCATGCGCCACGCCCAGCCCGGCATTGTTGATCAGGATATCGATCAGGCGGTCGCCCAAAGCCGCGACCAGCGCATCGACCCCGCCCGAATGGCTGAGATCGGCGGCGAGCACTTCAAAGCCCTCGGCCTCCATCGCTGCGAGCCGCGCCGGATCGCGGCCGGTGAGGATCACATGCGCCCCCTTCGCCTGCAATTGGCGCGCGATCTCGCGCCCGATCCCTGCGCTGCCGCCGGTCAGCAGCACTGTCTTGCCGTTCACTTGCATCAGATTTTCACCACCCCCTGCGCGATCAAACTTGTCCCGCAATCGGCGATGGTGTCCTCGACGGGGCGCATTGTCCAGCCGAGCCGCTGTTTCGCGTGACTGGCATCGACATGGCGGATCTTGCCGATCTCGGTCTTAACGCCGCGCACCTCGGCATTGAACAGCGCGAGGATATTGACCACCCAGTCGGGCATGGGCCGGGTCGGAGCCTTGCGCGCCTGCTCGCCCAGCCGCGCACGCAGCACGCCGGCGATCTCGAGCGTGGTGAGGAACTGCCCCGCCCCCAGAAACCGCTCGCTCGCCGGCCCCGGGGTTCCAGCGCCAGCACATGCAGCGCGGCAATGTCGCGCACGTCGACAATCGGAAAGCCGAGATTGGGCGCCATCGGCATCGCGCCCGAAAGCAATTGCGACACCAACTCGACCGAGGCGGAGAAATCACCGCTATCGACCGGGCCCAATACCATGCCGGGATTGACCGAGACGAATTCCATGGCGCCGTCATCGGCCGCCACCCATGCGCGCGCGACGAGCTCGGCGAGGGTCTTGGACTTCACGTAAGGATAGGCGTCGGGGTGGTTGATGTCGGTCCAGCGGCTTTCATCGAAGGTGTATTCGCCGCGGTCGAGGAGGTCTGGACGAAGCGGGTCACGCCGGCAGCGCGCGCGAAGCGCAGCGCGCGCAGGGTGCCTTCGCGCGCGGGGATGATCAGCTCGTCCTCGTGCTTGGGGGCCTGCGCCGGGATCGGCGAGGCGACGTGGGCAATGTGCGTGCAGCCCTTTACCGCCTCGGCCCAGCCGGCATCGCTCATCAGCTCGGCGGCGAACAGGCGGAACTGGGCGGCGGAAGGATTGCCCAGCCGCGCGTGCAAGCCCGCCTCGCTCTTGGCGACATTGCGGACGGTGTCATGCACCACCCAGCCCTTGGCCAGCAATTGTCGGATCAGCTCTCCGGCAATGTAGCCGGTTGCCCTCGTTACCAGAACCGTGCCTGCCATAATTGCGCGCCCCAATTTTCAGATTGGCGCGAGCCTAGCAGATAGGTTTTTTAATGCGACCTATTTGAACAGCACCAGCTCTTCGGCCATGGTCGGGTGGATCGCGACCGTCGCGTCGAAATCGGCCTTGGTCAGCTTGGCCTTCACCGCAATCGCGGCGGTCTGCATGATCTCGGGCGCTTCGGGGCCGATCATGTGGATGCCGACGATCCGGTCATTCGCGGCATCGACGATCATCTTGTAGAGGCTGCGTTCGTTCCGGCCTGCCACGACATTCTTCATCGGGCGGAAGTCGGACTGGAACACCTTGATATTGCCAAGCACATTGCGCGCCTCGCCCTCGGTCATGCCGACCGCGGCGATCGGCGGATGGCTGAACACCGCGCTCGGCACGCAGGAATGATCGACCGCGTAGGGCTCCATGTCGCCGAACACAGAATCGGCAAAGGCTTGGCCTTCGCGGATTGCTACAGGGGTGAGCTGCACCCGGTCGGTCACATCGCCGACGGCATAGACGTAATCGATATTGGTGCGGCTGAAGGCGTCGACCACGATCTCGCCCTTCATGCCGGTCTCCACGCCGATGGTCTCCAGCCCCAACCCTTCGATATTGGGGATGCGGCCGGTGGCCACCATCACCGCATCGAATTCGCGCGGCTCCTGCCCGCTGAGCTTCACCAGGAGCCTACCATCGGCCTGCTTTTCGATCTGTTCGAACTCGGCGTGGAACAGGAACTCGATTCCCTTGACCATCGAGATCTGCAGCAGCCGGTCCCGCACGCTCGCATCATAGCCGCGCAGGATCGTGTCGGAGCGGTTGGCGATTGTCACCTTGCAGCCGAATTCGTTGAAGATGCCGGCGAATTCATTGGCGATATAGCCCCCGCCCGCAATCAGGATGCGGCGCGGCAGGGCATCGAGATGGAACGCCTCGTTCGAGGTAATGACGTGCTCGTTGCCCGGAAAGGTGGGCACCAGCGGGCGCGCGCCGGTGGCGACGAGGATATGGCCTGCGGTGACCACCTGGCCGCTCGCCAGCGTTATCTGGTGATCGCCGGTGATGGTCGCCCGCTCGTTGAAGACGGTGACCTTGTGGTTGCTCAGGGTCTGGCCATAGAGCCCCTCGAGCCGCGACACATCGGTCTGCACGTGATCGCGCAAGCGGGTCCAGTCGAAGCTCTTGCCCTCTATCGTCCAGCCGAAATGCTCGGCATCAACCAGATCCTCGGCGAAATGCGCGCCGTAGACGAGCATCTTCTTGGGGACGCAGCCGCGGATGACGCAGGTACCGCCGACCCGGTATTCTTCCGCCACCGCCACCCGCGCACCGTGCGCTGCCGCCACGCGGCTGGCGCGAACGCCGCCCGATCCGGCGCCGATGGTGAAGAGATCAAAGTCGTATTGGTCGGCCATGGCGCGTATCCTCCGGTCGGTGGAAGCGCGCTATGGCCTAAGGCTTGGCCAAAGCCAACCGCCAGACGCCCCCACAATGTCGAGGTTCGCCGGGCGGCCGGGATTGGTTACCGTGGAAAATCAGGCACTGGCAGAACGCGGGCGGCCACCACCGCCGCCGGGACGACCGCGACCACGGCCACCGTTACCGCCGCCGCTACCTCCGCCGCCATTGCCGCCACTGCCTTGCGGACGACCTCCGCCCGGATGGCGCTGGCCGCCGCCGCCGGGCTTGCCGCCCTGCGGACGACGATCGCCCTCGGGACGCGGCGCGCGGCGATCCCCTTCGGGACGACGCTCACCCTGCTGGGGACGACGCTCGCCTTCTGCGCGGCGCTCACCTTGCTGCGGCTTGCGGCCGCCTTGCGGACGCTGGCCGAGCGGGCGCGGGTTGACGCGCTTCATCGGCGTGCGCGCGGCGGGCTTGGTCGGGCCTTCGCCCTCCACCACAGCGCGGAAATTATCCGGCAGCGCCAGGCGCTCGAGCTCAGCGCCGGTGACCTTGCGGATATCCTTCAGGTATGCGCGTTCGTCCTCGGCACAAAAGGCAATCGCCACCCCGTCCTTGCCTGCTCGCGCGGTGCGGCCGATTCGGTGGACATATTGTTCGGGCACATTGGGCAGCTCGTAATTGATCACGTGGCTAACGCCCGGAATGTCGATCCCGCGCGCGGCCACATCGGTCGCGATCAGCACCGGCACGCGGGCCTTGCGGAACTCTTCGAGCGCGCGCTGGCGCTGCGGCTGCGACTTGTTGCCGTGGATCGCGTTGCTTTCGATCCCCGCCTGCTGCAGCCGCTTCACCACACGGTCCGCGCCATGCTTGGTGCGGGTGAAGATCAGCACGCGTTCCATCGCGCCGGGAATGGCGTGGCGGCCCTTGAGCATCATTTCGAGCAGGGCTAGCTTTTCATCCTGCTGAACCATGAACAGGTACTGGTCGATCCGCTCGGCAGTGGTACTTTGCGGGGTGACCGAGACCTGCACCGGATTGTTGCAGAAGCCGCTCACCAGCTCCTTGATCGCCTTGGGCATGGTGGCGCTGAAAAACAGGGTCTGGCGATCCTTGGGGGCCAGCTCCTTGATCTTGCGCAGCGCGTGGATGAAGCCGAGGTCGAGCATCTGGTCGGCCTCGTCGAGCACCAGCACTTCGATACCGCCAAGGTTGAGCGCCTTCTGGTCAATCAGATCGAGCAGACGGCCGGGCGTGGCGACAAGGATATCGGTGCCGCGGTGTAGCTTGTTGCGATCCTTGCCAACCGACGTGCCGCCGACGATGCATTGCACCTTGAGGCCGGCGAGCGCGCCGTAATCCTTGGCGCTATCGGCGATCTGCACCGCAAGTTCGCGCGTCGGGGCCAGCACCAGCATGCGGCAGGATTTGAATGGGATCTGCTTTTCAGCCTCGCGCAGCCGGTCGATGCTGGGGAGCATAAAGGCGGCGGTCTTGCCGGTGCCGGTCTGGGCAATGCCGAGCAGGTCGCGACCCTTGAGAACGGCCGGGATGGCCTGTTCCTGGATCGCGGTGGGGATCGTGTAGCCCTTCATGTCGAGGGCCTGGAGCACGGGCTGCGACAGCCCGAGATCAGCAAAAGTTGTCATGTGTTACTCGCAAATTATGCGGCGCGCTTCCGCCAATTCCAAGCGAATTGCGGGCGCGGCGCGGGGGATGAAACCGCCCGCGTGAAAAGGGAAGTCTGGGGGTAGAACCGAAGTGCGGCCGGGGCAGATGCTTTCAGATTTCCGCCGCCTCACGCATGGCTAGCGCGCTTCGATGAAGGGTATATGGGCGTTCAGAGCCGAAATGTCAAAGGATTATCGGCTCGGCTGGAAAAACGAGGCGATTTCGATCTCGCCCTCATAGGTGCCGGCCACCGCCTTGCCGCTTTCATGACGGGCTGGCTCGAAGGCCGTGGTTTCGATGAAGGCCTCGCACAGGCGCTTTGTGGTAAAGGGCGATTTGAATTCCCGCGAAAAGCTCCATTGAGCCGCCTTGCCTTCGGTATCCACACTGAGCTTGAAGCCGAGCACTTGCGAGAGCATCCCGAGCTGCATCATCCGCCGATAGAGGATCCCCCGATCGATCGACTTGAGCTGCGGTGTCCCCGCCGGATCGCTGGCGCAAGCAGAGGGTGAGGCGGACTGCATCCGCGCTTCCTCAATTTCCTTGGCTGCCAGCGAGCCGCCCAGAGCCAGCGCATAAGCTGCGGCTCCTATCATCGCCGTGCGGCGGAAAATCAGGTTCGACATCGACGGCTCCCTGCTGAGCATGACCGCTTTCGCAGACTATCATGGAGCACGCCGCCCTGTCACTCCTTTTCACGCATTTCTAGATAGTTGAGCCGGCCGTCATAGGTGCCTTCGACCGGTGTGCCAGAGGCATCAAGGGCAGGCTCGAAGGTGTGGTGCTTGAGCAAGACCTCGCACAGCTTGTCGTTGACGTAGTTCATGCGGAACCGCTCGGCCAGCTGGCAATCGGTCGGCGTGCCGGCCGGATCGACCGACAGAGTATAGGCCACCTCCGGACGCCATACGCGCAGCCGCGAGGAGGTCTGGAGAAATTCGCGATCGCCATCGAACGACACTAGCCGCACCGGCTTGACCTTGGAGCGCGCCGTGCCGTCGCCCGGCTCGTCATTCGCAAACACCGCAGGGGCGCTGGCAAGAGCGATCAGGACGGCAGCAGACAGGCACAGGCTTTTCATGGGCAACCTTCGATGGTGGAGGCGCGCGAAGACGCGAATCTGTCTTCGAAGATAGAGGGATGCCGCGCGGGTTCAATTGTTCCGCACCTGGCCGGGCAATTCGACGCGAAATTTCGCCTGCCCCGCAGAAAGGCGACATTTCGTTACGAGGCAACGTATAATCGCAAAAAGGCTGTAAAATCACCGCAACACAGGCCGCGCCGCTGCACCGTCACGCAAGCGCGGGTGTGGCGTGCCTGCATCAGGCTCAGGTCACGCCAGCCCTGCCGCCGCCATCAGCGCCTGAGTGCTCGGATCGAAGCTGCCTTCGCCGCTGTCGATCTGCTGGGCGATTGCCTTGCCCAGCTCCACACCGAACTGGTCGAAGGGGTTGATCCCCATCAAGACCGCATTGGCAAAGGTGCGCTGTTCGTGGAACGCGATCAGCGCGCCAAGCGCGGCGGCATCGCAATCGTCGAGCAGGAAGGTGGTCGAGGGGCGATCCCCCGCATAGGCGCGCGCGGGATCCTCCGAAGCCTTGCCCGCCATCAGCGCTGCACCCTGCGCAAGGCAATTCATCAGCAGCGTGCGGTGATGCGCCGGATCGAGCTGGTCACCCGGCGCGATGCTGGCGATGAAGTCGACCGGGATCAGATGCGTGCCCTGGTGCAATAGCTGGAACACCGCGTGCTGGCCGTCGGTGCCCACCCCGCCCCATGTCACCGCCGCGGTCGGCCCTTCGACCGGCTCGCCCGACACCGTCACGCTTTTGCCGTTCGATTCCATTTCGAGCTGCTGGAGATAGTCGGGCAGCAACGATAGGCGTTCGTCATAGGCGAACACCGCGCGGGCCTGGCAGCCGCGCAGCCTCGTGTAGTACTGATCGGCAAAGGCGGCGAGCAGCGGGGCGTTGGCGCGGCCTTCGGTAGCGCGGAAATGATCGTCAACCGCCTTGGCGCCGGCCAGCATCTCGCGAAATTCGTCCATGCCGACCGCCAGCGCGACCGGAAAGCCAATCGAGGAGAAAAGCGAATAGCGCCCGCCCACGCTTTCGGGGAAGGGCAGCACGCGGGTCTCGTCTACGCCCCATTCGACCGCCTTGTCGGGCGCGGCGGTCAGCGCCACCACCCGCCCGCCGGGATCAGCGACGCCATTATCCGCCAGCCATTTCAGGGCGCTGGCGGCATTGGTCATGGTCTCGATCGTGGTGAAGGTCTTGGAGGCAAGCGCCACCAGCGTGGTCTGCGGATCGCAGGCGGCGAAGGCCTGCTCCAGCGCGAGCCCGTCGATATTCGAGACCACATGGACATCGACCAACGCTAGATCGCGGGTCAGCGCGTCAATCGCGAGCGCCGGGCCGAGCGCCGAGCCGCCGATGCCAATCGCGATGCAATGGCGGATCTCGCCCAGCGCGCCTTCGTGAATCGCCTCGACCAGCATCCCCATGCGGGCGAGCAGGGCTTCGGCCTCGTCGACCTGCGCCGCCGTGCCGCTACCGCGCAGCGCGCCGTGGGTGGCGGCGCGGCCTTCGGTGACATTGACGATCCCGCCATCAAACAGCGCGGCACGCGCCGCGGCAAAGCCGGCCGCCTCGGCCAGCGCCTCGAACGCGGCGAGTTCGGCCTCGCCCAGATGGGTCTTGGAAAAGTCGATCCGCATGCCGGCTTCGGCCGCGCTGCCGGGCGCTACCGGCCAGCCGATATGGCGCGTCATCGCTTCGACCCGGGCTGGATCAGCAGCAAACTGCGCGGCCAGCGTCTGCGGCGCCAGCGCGCGCAAGCTGTTCCACGCGGCAACCACCGCGCCCCTGTCCTGTGCCCAGCCCGATCCGCTCATCACCGTTCCCCTTTGCGCAACTATGCCGCGGCGAGTAAGGGGAGAGGCGATGGATGTTAAGAGCCAATCTCTCGAAGCAGCAATGATGCGCCCCGAAGCGCGGACTACCAGCGAGACCGCGCGTCAGAGGGATGGAGGGGGCAGCTTTGCCTGGTTCCTCGCCAAGCTGGTGGTGGCGGTGCTGCTGCTGCGCACGCTGGCCTTCTCGCCCTTCTCGATCCCGTCGGAGAGCATGCTGCCGCGGCTGATGAACGGCGACTATCTGCTCGCAGCCAAATGGCCCTATGGCATTTCGCGCCATTCGCTGCCGTTTGCGCTGCCGCTGCCCGAGGGCCGCCTGCTGGCACGCTCGCCCGAGCGCGGCGATGTGGTGATCTTCAAGCACCCGGTCGACGGGCGCGACTATATCAAGCGGGTGATTGCGCTGCCGGGCGACTCCATCGGAGTGATAGGCGGGCAGTTGGTGCTCAACGGCAAGCTGGTGGAGCGGGCGGCGATCGCCGATTTTCTCGTCCCGCTTTCGCCCAATACCGGCTGCGAATGGGGCGGCGAGGCGACCCGGTTGGCGGACGGGCGCGAGGCCTGCCGCTACCGCCGGTTCCGCGAGACCCTGCCCGGCGGCACAAGCTACGAAGTGCTCGATTTCGGGCTCACCACCAGCGACAGCTATGCCCCGGTGCGGGTGCCCGAGGGGACGATGTTCGTGATGGGCGACAACCGCGACAATTCGCGCGACAGCCGCTGGCAGGCGGCGGCGGGCGATGCGGTCGGCATGGTGCCGCAGGACCGGCTGGTGGGCCGCGCAGGCGTGCTCGTGTGGTCAACCGATGGCAGCGCCGAATGGGTCAAGCCGTGGACCTGGGTTTCCGCCGCACGCTGGGCGCGGATCGGCGGAACCCTGTGAGCGGGCTCGACCCTGCCGCACGCGAATGGCTCGCCGAACAGGGCTTTGCCATTGCCAGCGAAACCCCGTGGATCGAAGCGCTGACCCATGGCAGCTTCAACGGCGCGGGCGCCGGCGGGGCGACCGATTACCAGCGGCTCGAATTTCTGGGGGATCGGGTGCTCGGCCTCTCGGTCGCCAACTGGCTCTACCGCGCGGGTGACGGGCCGGAAGGCAAGCTTTCGCAGCGCCTCAACGCGCTCGTCAGCGGGGCGACCTGCGCGCGCATCGCCCGCGAAATCGGCCTGCCCGCACACATCCGCCTCGGCAAGCAGGCGCGCGATGATGGCGGGGCGGATAGCGACAAGATCCTCGGCGATGTGATGGAGGCGCTGATCGGCGCGTGCTTCATCGAACACGGTTTCGATACCGCGCGCGATGCGATCTACCGGCTCTGGGCAAGCGAGCTTGAAGGCGATGTCGGGAAGGCCAAGCACCCCAAAAGCGCGCTGCAGGAATGGGCCGCCGGCAACCGCCGGACCATGCCGCACTACGAGGTGGTCGAACGCGCCGGCCCCGACCATGCGGCGCGCTTCACTGTGCGCGTCAGCATCCGCAATGTCGGCGAGGCCGAGGCGGTCGCCACCAGCAAGGCCGAGGCCGAGAGGCTCGCCGCCAAGGCCTTTCTCGAACAATTCGGGTGAGGCGCCGCCCTTTTGTTCTCTAAATGCTTCACGTGAAACATCGCCGTGTCCGCGGGTTATTTCCGATAATGCAACGCATTATCGCCAAAATGAACTGCGCATGACCGCGCCATCACCCGCGCACAACCCTTCGACAAGCGGCGCGGGGCGACTTATAGGCCAGCCATGACCGATGCACCCCCCGCTCCCCCCACCCGCTGCGGCATGATCGCGGTGATCGGCGCGCCCAATGCCGGCAAATCGACTCTGGTCAACCAGCTGGTCGGCCAGAAGGTCGCGATCACCAGCGCCAAGGCGCAGACCACCCGCGCGCGGATGCTCGGCATCGCGCTGCATGAACTCGGCGGCGTGCCGGTGCAGATGGTCCTGGTAGACACCCCCGGCATCTTCGCGCCCAAGCGCCGGCTCGACCGCGCGATGGTGAGCGCGGCGTGGGAAGGCGCGGAGGCTGCTGACGCGGTGCTGCTGATGGTCGATCCGATCAAGCAGCGCCGCCATGAGCTGGAGCCGCTGCTGGAAGCGCTGGCCAGCCGTCCCGAACGCAAGATCCTCGTCCTCAACAAGGTCGACCGCGCCAAGAAGGAGCCGATGCTGGCGCTGGCGCAGGAACTGGACGGCAAGGTCGATTTTGCCGAAATCTACTTCGTCTCGGCGCTGACCGGTGACGGCGTGCCCGAGCTGAAGGACGCGCTCGCCGCCATGATGCCCGAGGGCGACTGGATGTATCCCGAGGATCAGGTCTCCAACGTCTCCGAACGCCTGCTCGCCACCGAGATTACCCGCGAACAGCTCTACCAGCAGCTCCACGAGGAACTGCCCTATGACAGCGCGGTGCGGCCCGAGAAATACGAGCTGCGCAAGGACGGCAGCGTGGAAATCCACCAGCAGATCGTCGTCACCCGCGACAACCAGCGCGCCATCGTGCTCGGCAAGGGCGGCTCGAAGATCAAGGCGATCGGCGAGGCCGCGCGCAAGGAGTTGTGCGAGGTGCTTGGCGTGAAGGTTCACCTGTTCCTGCACGTCAAGGTGCTGGAGAACTGGGCCGAGGACAAGGAACTGTTCGAGGAAATCGGGCTGGACTGGGTGCGGTAAATCCCTACCCTTATCATTTGGAGGACACCATTCATGCGCTTTGCCGTTACCTTCGCAAGTCTCGCTCTCGCGCTCGCCGCTCCGTTGCTGGCCCAGGCCGCGGAAGGCGGCCCGCAACCGGTCGCGACGCTCGAGAACCGCGATATGTCGACGGGCGACCTCAGCGAAAAACTGAGCGCTGGTGGACTCGTCATCCTGATGCGGCATGAACGCACCAATGTGCCCTCGCGCGGCGATGACTATTCGCGTCCGGCCAATGACTGCAACGCGCAGCGCAATCTGTCGCCCGCAGGGGTGGCGGGGGCAGCCGAGACCGGCGTTGCCATCCGTGCAATTGGCTGGCCGATCGGCCGAGTCCTATCAAGCGAAATGTGCCGCGCGACGGAGACCGCGCGCTTCATTTTCGGCCGCTATGAAATCGAGCCGCGCCTAATGCACCATGACAACACAGCCGAACGGACCGTGACAGTAGCCGGCAAGGAGATGAATGCGCTGCTCGCGGATATTCCGGGGGACAGCAAAGACAACACCGTGCTGGTCAGCCACATCGGCAATATCTATTTCGCCACGGGGATGCGCCTGAGCGAGGGCGAATTCGCCGTGCTGCAACGGCTACCCGGTGGCGAATACGTCATCCTCGGCACCTTCGACCCCGGCTATATCGGTGCCGAAGCCCGCTACGTGCAATATCAGGCCGAGCAGGCTGCAAAGGCTGCGGCGAAGTAGGCGGCAAACCCGATTTCTGCGCTGGGGCGCGCGGGATCACCCCCGCCCCAGCTTCTCCAGCTTCACTTTCAGCGATGCCTCGTCGAACGGCTTGACGATGTAGTCATCCGCGCCGGCCGCGATGCCGTCGTGGATGTCCTTGGCCTCGCCGTTCGAGGTGCAGAACACCACCACGGGCTCTCGCGGGGTGGGGATGGCGCGCAGTTTCTCGACGAAGGTGATGCCGTTCATTTCGGGCATGTTCCAGTCGGTCAGCACCAGATCGGGCATCGACTTCTTGCAGCGCGCGAGCGCTTCCTCGCCGTTTTCGGCCTCGACCGGGACATAGCCAAGGCTGATCGCGATCTTGCTCGAGACCTTGCGGATCACTCGGCTGTCATCGACGATCAAGCAGGTGCGCGTGGTCGCCGACGGGGCGACGCCCAAGGCATAGCGATCGCGCATCACCTTGGCGGCGGCGACGATGGCGTCGGTTTCGGAAGGGTCCACTTCGAGCGCTGGGGCGGGCGCAGCCGCCGGGCGCGAGTGCATCGCGGCGCGGGCGTCGGCGAGCGGCCGGGGGGCCACCTGCACCGGAGCTTCGGCTGCGGCTTCAACCTCGATTTCGGCTTCGGCGTCGGCCTCGTCCTGCGCGGCCTCGCGGGCCTTTTCGCCGGCGGCGAGCTTTTCCGCCAGCGTCTTGCCTTCAAGGCCGGTGCGGCGGTTGGGGCCGGAATTGCGCTTGATCAGATTCTGCACGGCTCGTGCTCCCCGCCCAGATTGGCGAAACCGTCTTCATAGGCGCGCGCGGCGTAGTCGTCCGAAAACGGATCCTCGTCCACCACGGTGCCTTCGCCCGGCGTCATGCGGATATGCAGATAGGGCATCCAGACATCGCCGAATTCGGCCTTTTGGTACCACACGTCGAGCACGTCATAGCTCGCCCACAGCCCGTCCGGCTCGCGCAGGCGGATGCCTTCGCCGATCCGCGGCACCGCGGCAAAGCGGATGCGGGCCTGAGTCTGGTGCGTCTCGTTCTGAACTTCGATTTCAATCACGGTGCAGCCCTTGGTCTCGGGATAACAGTGATAGGCGGCAATGCTTTATGATTTACCAACGCGCCTTCTGCGAGGGCGCGAGGGCGCGGCTATTTTGCTGCTTTTTTCGCTTTAGCCTTGGTCTTGGCGGGCGCCTTCTTTTTGGCGGCAGCCTTCTTGGGGGCAGCCTTTTTCTTGGCTTTGCCCTTGGCCGGACCCTTGGCGATGCGCGCGTCGATCAGTTCGATCGCCTGTTCGAGCGTCACATCCTCGGGCTTGGCATCGCGCGGGATCGTGGCGTTGGTGGTGCCGTCGGTGACGTAAGGTCCGTAGCGCCCCGGCATGACCTTGATCTCGCCGCCGCTTACAGGGTGCGCGCCCAATGTCGCGATCGCCGCGGTGGCCGTGCCGCGCGCTGTGCCGCCGCGGTTGGCGGCCTGGGCGAGCAAATCGACCGCACGGTTCATCCCCACCTCGAACACCTCGCGGGTATTGGTGAGTTTGCCATACTTGCCATCGTGCCGCAGATAGGGGCCGTAACGCCCGATATTGGCTTCGATTTCGAGCCCCGTATCAGGATGCGCGCCGATGATGCGCGGCAGATCGAGCAGCTTCACCGCCCAATCCAAATCGAAATCGTCGAGATCCTTGGGGATGCTGGCGCGCTTGGCTTCCTTGCCCTCGCCCATCTGGACATAGGGGCCGAAGCGGCCGGTCTTGCGGTGGATGTACTCGCCGGTTTCGGGGTGCTGGCCGATCACACCGTCATCGGCGCCGTCCGCGCCCTCGTCGCCCGGCTGGGCAAAGCGGCGGGTGAACTTGCATTCGGGATAGTTCACGCAGGCGACAAACGCGCCGAACTTGCCGCCGCGCAGACTGAGGCGGCCATTGGCGCGACCTTCGCTGGCGCAGAGCGGGCAGGCGCGCGGGTCGCTGCCGTCGTCCTTGGGCGGGAACAGGAAGTCTGAGAGGTATTCGTCCAGCGCCTCGGTCACTTCCGAGGGGAGCTTCTCCATCACCTCGTCGGCCTTGGGCTTGAAATCCTTCCAGAAACGGGCAAGCAGCAGCTTGTAATCCTCGCGCCCGTCGGAGACGATATCGAGTTCGTCCTCCATGCCCGCGGTGAAGTCATAGGCGACATAGGTGGTGAAGAAGCGTTCGAGGAAGGCGGTCAGCAGCCGGCCCGATTCCTCGGCGAAGAAGCGGTTCTTCTCCATCCGCACATAGGCACGGTCACGCAGGGTCTGAATGGTCGAGGCGTAGGTTGAGGGACGCCCGATGCCGAGCTCTTCGAGGCGCTTGACCAGCGATGCTTCTGAGAAACGCGGCGGCGGCTGGGTGAAGTGCTGGGTCGCATCCACCGCGCGCTTGGCCGGGCAGTCGCCCGCCTTCAGCACGGGGAGCAGGCCGTCCTCGTCCTCGTCATCGCCATTGGCCATCTCGTCGAAGCCTTCTTGATAGACCGCGAGGAAGCCCGGGAAGCGGATCATCTGACCGGTGGCGCGCAGCTCGTGTTGGCCGGTGGCATCGCGCAAGGTGACCGTGGTGCGCTCCATTTGCGCGGTCGCCATCTGGCTCGCCATCGCGCGCTTGAAGATCAGGTCGTAGAGCTTGCCCTCGTCGCCTGCGCCAACGCGGTCGCGGGTGAAATCGGTCGGACGGATCGCCTCGTGGGCTTCCTGCGCGTTCTTCGCCTTGGTCGAATACATCCGCGGCTTTTCCGGGCGGTATTCGGGGCTGAAGCGCGCATCGATCGCATCGCGCGCGGCGAGGATCGCGCTCATGTCCATCTGCACGCCATCGGTGCTCATATAGGTGATCGCGCCCGCCTCGTAGAGGCTCTGGGCCAGCCGCATGGTATGCTGCGCCGAATAGCCGAGCTTGCGCGCGGCCTCCTGCTGGAGCGTCGAGGTGGTGAACGGCGGCGCGGGGTTGCGCTTGACTGGCTTGGTCTCGACGCCCTCGACCGTGAAGCGCCCCGCCTCGACCGCAGCCTTGGCCTCCATCGCGATGCCTTGCGCCCCGAGGCTCAGCTTCTCCAGCTTCTCGCCGCGGAACTTGACCAGCCGCGCATCGAATGCGGTGCCATCGTGCTGCATCCGCGCAACGACGCTCCAGTATTCGTCCGCACGGAAGGTCTCGATTTCGCGCTCGCGCTCGACGATCAGCCGCAGCGCGACCGATTGCACGCGGCCCGCGCTCTTGGCACCGGGCAGCTTGCGCCACAGCACGGGCGAGAGCGTGAAGCCGAACAGGTAATCGAGCGCACGCCGCGCCAGATAGGCGTCGATCAGCGGCTGATCGAGCTCGCGCGGGCGCGCCATCGCTTCGGTGACCGCCTGCTTGGTAATTGCATTGAAGGTGACGCGGTCGACCAGCGAGGGCACGCTCTTGCGCTTCTTCAAGAGCTCCAGCACGTGCCAGCTGATCGCCTCGCCCTCGCGGTCGGGGTCGGTCGCCAGCACGAGGCGGCTTGCGCCCTTCGCCGCATCGGCGATTTCCTTGAAGCGGCTCTGCTTCTCGCGGTAGAGTTCCCACTCCATCGCGAAATCCGCCTCCGGATCGACGCTGCCATCTTTGGGCGGCAGATCGCGGACATGGCCATAGGACGCGAGGACCTTGAAGTCCTTGCCGAGATACTTCTCGATGGTCTTCGCCTTGGCGGGGGATTCAACGATAACAAGCTGCATAACTGTGCCGGGGCGTCCCTTACGTGTGTACGCGCGAAGGTGGAGCGGCGCCGCCTAGGCCGTCAAGCGGCTTGTGTGAAGGGGGCCGCGCGGGGTTTCAGCCGAACACGTCCTCGATCATGGTGTCCTTGCGTCCCGCCATCTCGTAGACGGCGACCGACAGGCCGAGCAGCAGCAGCGGAAGCAGATGCCCCTCGATCAAATCGAGCGGATCCACCGCGCCAAAAGCTTCAAACCCGCCAAGAGCCTTCCCGATCCCGTCGATAACCGCCGAACAGGCGAACGTGATCAGGAACAGCACCACCGCAGCCGTCGCCACCCTCGTGGTTGATCCGCGCACCGCATCGGCGCTCGCCTCGGTAGAAGCAAACGCCCCATGCCCCCGCGCGACGATAAATGCCGGCGCCGCGATCCAGCGCGCGACGAGAAACAGCCCCGGCGCGAGGAATGCAGCAAGGCCGAACATGATCGGCAGGATCAGCAGTGCAGCCAGCCCGATGAAGCTGAAAAAGCGGATGCGCGTGGTTTGCAGCAATCCGCGCCCCTTCAGAGCGGCATGAAACAGCCAATACTGCCCAGCGAAATAGAGCACGAACCCGATCACCCCGGTGGATTCGTTCCCGAACAGCGGCATCCCGAAGCCCAGCAGCCCCACCGCGAGAAGGTAGGCCAGCACCCGCCACCAGATCAGCCACAGGTTCTCGAAGGAACGCGAGATCAGCGCGCCGTATTGGAGTTCCTGCTTTGGGGCGTAGCTGGCGTTCACGGGGCGTTCTTTATTTGCATCGGAATAGCTTTGCGGTGCGCGGCAGGCGCGGTCAACCGGCGGCGTCCCGGAGCGGCGCGATCTTTCAGGCGAAGACCTCTTCGAGCTCGCGGGTGCTGTCCCCCAGCAGGCGGTAGGCGCCGACCGATATGCCGATCGAGACGATGGTCCAGATCTGCGAGATCAGGGATTCGATCAGCCAGCCTGCAATGCGCGCATTACCGTTCAGCCGGTCTGTCAGGAACTGGCTCATGCCGTTGGGGATCAAGTACAACACTACCAGCACGACAAACACGCCGAAGATCGACCAGGCGCTGCTCTGGGTGCGCTCCCAGCTTTCTACGAAGCTGTCCATCGCCGGCGTCTCGCGATCCAGCACCAAAGGCGTGACCAGCACCCAGCGGGTTGCAAGAATGAGGCCGGGGATCACCAGCAGCACTATTCCGAGCGTGACGCCGCTAATGCTCAGCAGCGAAATGCCGAGATAGGGCAGCAGGCGATCAAAGTCCGCGTGGAGCGAGCGGCGCAGCATCGCCATGGTGAGCCAATATTGCGTCACCATCCCGAGAAGGATCACCGCAACGATCCCTGCCGCCGTGCCAAAGCTGCGCAAGGTGCCGGAAAACAGCTCGGCCGGATTGCCACTCACGGTGTCGAGCAGCGCCACTGATGCCCCGCCGATCGGCACCGTCACCGCCAGGAAGAGCAGCGTCGCGGTGCGATTGGCCAAAATTGTCTCGAAGGTGGCATTGAACAGGTCGTTGAACCGCACTTCACGTTGCATCTGTCTGATCTCAATCAGTTTATCCGTATTTGAGCATCACCCGGCGCGCCTGACAAGCCCGCCTTCGTGGCGTTCCAATTCGCCCGCCAGTTCGCGTTCGAGCAGCGCCATGTGCACCACCGCCGTACCCATGCCCGACTGGCGGATCAGCTCGTCGATCGCGACCGGCGCGTAGGAGAGCAGCGCGGCGATCGCCTCGGTATCGCCCGCGTCCCACTCGGCCTCGGCAAGTTCGGCATAGTAGAAATCGGCGGCGCCCTCGGTCACGCGGAAGCGCGAGCGCGGGGCGCCGGTGAAGCTTTGCAGGAGTTCGGCCACCTCCTCGGGGGTCTGCACCAGCACCGCGCCTTCGTGGATCAGCTGATTGCAACCCAGCGCGCGCGCATCGAGCGGGGAGCCGGGGATCGCGATCACCTCGCGCCCCGCCTCGCCCGTCAGCGGCACGGTGATCAGCGAGCCCGATTGCGGCGCGGCCTCGACCACCAGCGTGCTGAGCGCGAGGCCGGCGATAATGCGGTTCCTCGAAGGTAAATGCCGCCCGCGCGGCTCGGTGCCGGGGGCTGTTCGGCGACCAGCATGCCCTCATTGGCGATGCGGTTTTGCAGGTAGGTGTGCTGCGGGGGATAGGCGATGTCGATGTCGATCCCGCTCGCGATCACCCCGATGGTCGCTGGGAACGCGCCTTCGTGCGCCGCCCTGTCGACCCCGCGTTCGAGGCCCGAGACGACGGTGAAGCCCGACTCGGCCAGGGCCGCGCCGAAATCGCGCGCCAGCTTGACCGCCGCCGCGCTGGCATTACGTGCAGCAACCAGCGCGACGCATTGCGCGTGCCCCAGTGCCAGCCGCCCGCGGCAGGTCATAATCGGCGGGGCAGAATCGCGTTCGGCCAGCAGCTCTGGGTAATCGCTCTGATCGTAGAACAGTTCGCGCGCGCCCGCCTTGCGCACCGCGGCGACCGCGCGCTCGATGCTCTCCGTGCTGGCGGCGTGGTATGGCCTTCTGCCCCGGCTGGCGAGATCGGGCAGCGCATCGAGCGCCGCGCCCGCAGTCCCGAAGCGCGCGAGCAGCTGGCGATAGCTCACCGGCCCGATATTGGGCGAGCGCAGCAGGCGGATCCGCGCGAAGGCTTCTGGCTGTCAGAGCACCGGATTCGACCCCGTTTACTCCATCAGATGATCGCTCGCGTCATGTCTTGGCAGAGACGCTGATCTTGGGCTCCTCCCCCCGCATCAGCCGCCCGATATTGGCGCGGTGCTGGAAAATGACGATGGCTGCGATGGCGACCAGCGGCGCGATCACTTGGCCAAACCCCATGCCCCAGGCCACCAGCGGCGCGGCGATCACGCTCACCAGCGAAGACACCGACGAAATCCGGCTGATCGCGAGCGTCGCCACCCAGATCATCGCGCAGACAAAAAACGCCGGAAATGCGAGCGCGCCCAGTGCTCCGGCAGCGCTAGCAAAGCCCTTGCCGCCTTTGAAGGCGAGCCACGGCGTGAAGCAATGCCCTGCGACGCCCGCCACGGCTGCGATGCCTTCCATGCCCGGCCAGAACGCCTTAGCCACCAGCACCGGGATCGCCGCCTTGGCCGCATCGAGCAGCACGGTCGCCGCCGCGAGCCCCTTGTTGCCGGTGCGCAGCACATTGGTCGCCCCGATCGAGCCGCTGCCGATCTGGCGCACATCCCCCAGCCCCGCCGCGCGGGTGAGGATCAGGCCGAAAGGGATCGAGCCGAGGAGAAATCCAAGAATGGCGGCGAAAACGAAATCCAAGACAACCCTCCGTTCGCCCTGAGTTTGTCGGTGGGCTGCACTTCTTATAGCGCCGGACATACAAAAAGAAAGCCGGGGATTCGACAAGCTCAGGGCGAACGGAGGAATTTTGTCGGACACCCCATCCTCCCCCATCCTGCTGTTCGATTCCGGCGTCGGCGGGCTGACCGTTTACGACGCCTTGCGCGAAGTGCTGCCGGACGCGCCGGTGATCTATGCCGCCGATCTCGCCGGCCTGCCCTATGGCACCAAGACCGAGACGCAGATCGCCACCCGCGTTGCAGGGCTGCTCGGGCGGATGGCCGAGCGCTACCAGCCGCGCCTCGCCTGCATCGCCTGCAACACCGCCTCGACCATCGCGCTCGGCATGGTGCGCGATGTGCTGGAGATTCCGGTGGTCGGCACCGTGCCCGCGATCAAGCCTGCCGCCGCGCAGACTGTGACCGGCACCATCGGCCTGGTCGGCACCGGGGCGACCATCCGGCAGGCCTATGTCGATGATCTCGAGAGGCAGTTCGCCCAAGGCAAACGCCTGCTGCGGATCGCGGCGCCCGGGCTGGTCGACGCGGCCGAGGTCAAGCTTCGAGGCAAATCGGTCGATCCGGCGCTGATCGCGGAAGTGCGCGATGGGCTCGCCGCCATGCCCGGCGGCGCGGATATCGACACGCTGGTGCTCGCCTGCACCCACTTCCCGCTGCTCTCGGACGAACTCGCCGCCGCTTTCGGACCAAAGGTCCGTCAGGTCGATGGCGCGGCCGGGATCGCGCGGCGGATCGCCCACTTGCTCGAAGGGCAGCGCTTTGCCGCAGGCGGCGCCCCCAACCGCTTCATCGTCACCGGGCCGATAACCGGCGCGGACGGTCTCGAGGCGGCGCTTGGCGCACGCGGTTTCGGCGCGGCAGAAGCCTTCTGATTTTCGCATGACCGCTTGCGAAACACTCGCAAAGATCGCGGTGGCAAAACGCCCCCCGCGAGCCTAGATAACCTTCTGAAACCTTCCGCCGCGTCGGCAGTTGTCGGCAGGTGAAGCAGGCATGACATGAGGCAGCCCCGGTGAAACGGCGCGCCGCAGTGAAGAGACGCAGGCAGTGAACTACGATCAGATCTTTGATCAGGCGATCGACCGCCTGCACGAGGAAGGCCGCTACCGGGTCTTCATCGATATTCTGCGCAACAAGGGCGCCTATCCCAACGCGCGCTGTTTCCACGGCCACAACGGCCCCAAGCCGATCACGGTGTGGTGCTCGAACGACTATCTGTGCATGGGCCAGCACGACAAGGTGATCGGCGCGATGGAAGCCGCGCTGCACAATGTTGGCGCAGGCTCGGGCGGCACGCGCAATATCGGCGGCAACACGCATCTCCACGTCCAGCTCGAGAACGAGCTCGCTGATCTGCATGGCAAGGATGCCGCGCTGCTGTTCACCTCGGGCTATGTCTCGAATGATGCGACGCTCTCGACGCTAGCCAAGCTGCTGCCGGGCTGCGTGATCTTTTCGGACGAGTTGAACCACGCCAGCATGATCGCGGGCATCCGCAATTCGGGCTGCGACAAGCGCGTTTTCCGCCACAATGATGTCGCCCATCTCGAAGAACTGCTGGCGGCCGAGGATGCGAACACGCCCAAGCTGATCGCGTTTGAAAGCGTCTATTCGATGGACGGCGATGTCGCCCCGATCCACGCGATCTGCGACTTGGCCGAGAAATACAACGCGCTGACCTATATCGACGAGGTCCATGCGGTCGGCATGTATGGCGCACGCGGGGGCGGGATTTCGGAGCGTGACAATGCCGCGCACCGGATCGACATTATCGAAGGCACGCTGGGCAAGGCCTTCGGGGTGATGGGCGGCTATATCGCCGCGAGCACCAAGGTGGTGGACTGCATCCGCTCCTACGCGCCGGGCTTCATCTTCACGACCTCCTTGTCGCCGGTGCTGGTGGCAGGCGCGCTCGCTTCGGTGCGGCACCTCAAGGAGAGCAGCGTCGAGCGCAACGCCCAGCAGCGCGCCGCCGCCCAGCTCAAGCTCAAGTTTGCCGAAGCCGGCCTGCCGGTGATGGATTCGGTCACCCACATCGTCCCGCTGATGGTGGGCGATCCGATCCGCGCCAAGAAGATCAGCGACATCCTGCTCGCCGAATACGGCGTCTATGTGCAGCCGATCAACTTCCCCACCGTGCCGCGCGGCACCGAGCGGCTGCGCTTCACCCCCGGCCCGCACCACACCGAGCCGATGATGGACGAGCTGACGGCGGCGCTGGTGGAAATCTGGGACCGTCTCGAGCTGGATCTAGCGGAAGCGGCCTGATCGCCCCCGCCCTGCAGTAGCGTCCTTTGAGCCGCGCCATGGCTGCGCTAGTCCTCCTCCGCGAAAACAGATTCGGGAGAGAGAACAATGGGCGGCACGCCTGACCAGACTTACGCCGAGATCGTCCTCGGGCGGCGTTCTATCCGCGGCTATCTCGACAAGCCCGTGCCGCGCGCGCTGATCGAGGATATTTTGGCGATGGCAATGCGCTCGCCGACCTCGATGAACACCCAGCCGTGGCATTTCCACGTGATCACCGGCGAACCGCTTGACCGGATCCGCAAGGGCAACACCGAGAATATCCTCGCCGGCGTCCCCGACAGCCGCGAATTTCGCCGCGGCGAGGCCTTCGCGGGCGTCCACCGTGATCGGCAGGTCGAGGTCGCCAAGCAATTGTTCGGCGCGATGGGGATCGAACGCGACGACAAGGACGCGCGCCAGGACTGGGTGCTGCGCGGCTTCCGCCAGTTCGACGCACCGGTCTGCGTGATCGTCACCTATGACCGCGAGCTTGGCAATTCCGACGACACCGCCTTCGATTGCGGGGCGGTCACCACTGCGCTGGTCAACGCGGCATGGTCGCGGGGCCTCGGCTGCGTGATCAATTCGCAAGGGATCATGCAAAGCCCCGTGGTGCGCAAACACGCGGGCATCCCCGAGGATCAGGTGATCATGAAAGCGGTCGCGCTCGGCTGGCCCGACCCGGACTTTCCGGCGAACGCGGTGGTGTCCCTGCGCAAGAGCGTGGAGGAGGCCGCGCGGTTTGTGGGGTTTGATTGATGCGATGGCGGCATAAGCGCCTGCTTATCGGCCTTCGCCTAAGCACCGCGCCAATGGCGCCGGGCCTGCACTAGGCACAGGTTCCTTTTGCTACGACACGCAAAGGAACACCGCCATGACCGAGCACACCGCCCCCGCCCGCCGGTGGGATCCGCTGGTAAAGATCACCCATTGGGGCATTGCCGCCGTGGTGATCACCAATGCCCTGATCGTGGACGAGGGTTCGATCGCGCATATCTATGCCGGATACACGCTCGCCGCGCTGCTGGCCTTGCGGATGCTGTGGGGCTTTATCGGCCCCAACACCGCGCGGTTCGCCTCGTTCAAGCCGAGCCCTGCCAAGGCGCTGGCGCATATCGGCGACATCCGCGCAGGCAAGCGCGAGGTTCACATATCGCACAATCCATTGGGCGCGCTGATGGTCTATGCGCTTTGGGCCTGCCTTGCGGTGATCATCTCCAGCGGGATAGGCATGGCCGGCGCCCCGCCTGCGGTCGATGCGACGATCAGCTCGGCTGAATTTGTCTCGGGCGAATACCGCCAAGAGGCCGCTGGCGGCGAAAGCGAGGAAAGCGAAGAGGGCGGCGCGGGAGAGCTGCTGGAAGAGGTGCACGAAGTCGCCGTCAACCTTCTCTATGCGCTCATCCTGCTGCATATTACCGGCGTAGCCTTCGAAACCGCGCGCTCCGGCAAGCGCACGATCACCGCGATGCTGCCAGGAGGAAAGTGACCAGCACCCCGCCATCAACCCTACAACGCGGCGACCGCCGGATTGCGGTGGTCGTCGTGATTGTCGTGGTGCAGGCGATTGCCGCGGCCTTTTTCATCGGCGATGCCGCAGTCGACATCGCATCGGAAGAATGGGGGCTGCACATTTTGGCCGAGGTACTGATTGCCTTCGCCCTGCTGGCCGGCGTGATGCTGGGGGCATGGCAGACCCACCGGATGCTCGAGGTCGCGCATCGCAACGAGCAGGCGCTCAAGGTGGCGCGCGGTGCGATCGCCGAAATCATGGCCAGCCGCTTTGCCGAATGGCGCCTGACCGAGGCCGAGACCGAAGTCGCGCTGTTCGCGCTCAAGGGGTGCGAGACCGCCGAGATCGCCGAGCTGCGGCAGGTTGCCGAAGGCACGGTGCGCGCGCAGCTGACGTCGATCTACGCCAAGGCGGGCGTCTCCTCCCGCCATGCGCTCTCCAGCCTGGTCCTCGAAGACCTGATCGACGCCCAAGCCGCGTATGGCAGCCGGAAGCCCAGTGGTTAGCGCAGGCTCACCACATTATCGCTGGCTTCGCGCTTGCGGGTGCCGTTGAACAGGCTCATCATCGGCTCGTCGGCGACGATCACCACCTGCGCTGCGCCAAAGCCGTTGAAGCCGGTCTTCATCGCCGCGCCGTAAGCCCCGAGCATCCCGACTTCGATATAGTCGCCTGCCTGGATATCCGCCGTGTGCTTGCACGGACCCTTCCTGTTGTCGGCATCTTCGCAGGTCGGCCCGTAGACGGCGACATCGTCGTCGTCCTCGATCAGGTCGTCCTCGAGCGCGCGCACCGGGAAGCGCCATGCCACGTGGGCGGCGTCATAGAGCGCGCCATAAGCGCCGTCGTTGATGTAGAGTTCCTCGCCGCGGCGCTTGTTCACCTGCACGATCATCGAGGAGTATTCCGCCGACAGCGCACGGCCGGGCTCGCACCACAACTCGGCGTTGTAGGCGATTGGCAGGGCTTCGAAGTGGCGCGCGATGATCGCGAAGTAATCTTCCATCGGCGGCGGCTCGAGGCCCGGGTACGAGCTCGGGAAGCCCCCGCCGACATCGACCATGTCGATTACGACCGATGCCTCGGCAATCGCGGCGCGGGTGCGGTCCAATGCCTGGACGAAGGCGAACGGGGTCATCGCCTGGCTGCCGACATGGAAGCACACGCCGAGCCAGTCGCAATGCTGGCGGGCTTCGCGCAGCAAGGCCGGCGCTTCGATCAGGTCGCAGCCGAACTTGGAGGCCAGCGAAAGCTCGGAATATTCCGAGGAGACGCGCAGCCGCACGCACAGGCGCAGGTCCGTCGCCGGCTCGCCGGTGACCGGCTCGCGGCAGGCGTCGACGATCTTCTCCAGCTCCTCGACCGAATCGAGGCTGAAGGTGCGCACGCCGTGATTGAAATAGGCTTCGCTAATCGCCGCTGGGGTCTTCACCGGATGCATGAAGCACAGCACGGCCTCGGGCAGGAGCCCGCGCACCAGCCGCACTTCGGCAATCGAGGCGACGTCATAATGGGTGACGCCCGCGTCCCACAGCACCTGAATAAGATCAGGCGCCGGGTTGGCCTTCACCGCATAGAGC
>JBKDUW010000269.1:0-6326 GCA_046339235.1 Erythrobacteraceae bacterium
GGTCGAACTACCAGATCGGTGGGCCGCAGTGGCAGTTCACCGAGCGGGCCGATCTGTTCGCGGGTTTCTCATGGGCGCTCGGCATCGACGGGATCGCGCTGCTGCTGATCATGCTCTCTGTGTTCCTGATGCCGATCTGCATTCTGGCGAGCTGGGACGCGATCCAGAAGCGTGTCGGCGAATACATGGCCGCCTTCCTGTTCATGGAAGTGCTGATGATCGGCACCTTTGCCGCGCAGGACCTGTTCCTGTTCTACGTCTTCTTCGAGGCCGGCCTGATCCCGATGTATCTGATCATCGGGGTGTGGGGCGGGGACAACCGCATTTACGCCAGCTACAAGTTCTTCCTCTACACGCTGCTCGGCTCGGTGCTGATGCTGATCGCGATGTTCTGGATGGTCGCCGAAGCGGGCACCTCCGACATCCCGACGCTGATGCAGTACGGCTTCCCGGCAGAGGCGCAGACATGGCTGTGGTTGGCCTTCTTCGCGAGCTTTGCGGTGAAAGTGCCGATGTGGCCGATGCACACCTGGCTGCCCGATGCCCACGTGCAGGCGCCGACGGCCGGCTCGGTGATCCTTGCGGGCGTGCTGCTCAAGCTGGGCGGCTATGGCTTCATCCGCTTCAGCCTGCCGATGTTCCCCGAAGCGAGCGCGCAATTCGCGTGGCTGGTGTTCGCGCTGTCGATGATCGCGGTGGTCTATACCTCGCTGGTCGCGCTGGTGCAGAACGACATGAAGAAGCTGATCGCCTATTCCTCGGTCGCGCACATGGCGATCGTCACCGTCGGTCTGTTCGCCTTCAATGTGCAGGGGCTGGAGGGCGCGATGATCATCATGCTTTCGCACGGCCTCGTATCGGCGGCGTTGTTCCTTTGTGTCGGGGTCATCTACGACCGGTTGCACACCCGTGAGATCGCGCGTTACGGGGGCCTCGCGATCAACATGCCCTATTACGCGCTGTTCTTCCTCTTGTTCACCATGGCGAGCATCGGCCTGCCGGGGACAAGCGGGTTTGTCGGCGAATTCCTCGCACTCGCGGGGATTTACCAGACCTCGAGCCTCGTCGCGCTGGTGTCGACCACCGGCATCATCCTTGGCGCAGCCTATATGCTCTACCTCTATCGCCGGGTCGCGTTTGGCGGGCAGACCAACGAGGACGCCGCTGCCATGCCGGACATTTCCGCGCGCGAGTGGGTGATGATGGCTCCGATTGCCGCAGCGGTGCTGTGGATGGGGGTCTACCCTGAAAGCTTCCTGGCGCCGATGCGCGCCGACATCGCGGTGCTCGATGCCCGCCTTGCCGCAGCCGCTCCGGCCTCCGATGCGCAGCTTGCCCCCGGCACGCCGCGTGCCGGGGCTGCCAATGCCATGCCCCACCACGAGAAAGCCGAACATGAAGGCGCCAAGGAGGGCGCGCACTGATGGACTTCGTTCCTTCCTTCGCGCTGGTTGCGCCTGAATTGCTGCTGACCGGCGCCGGTCTGGCGCTGCTGCTGGTCGCGGCCTGGGCCGGCGACAAGGCCGCGCGCGGTATCGCCATTGCAGCGGCCGCCGCGCTGTTCGGCGCCGGGATCATGCTGGTTCCGGGGCTGCATTTCGGTACCGATGGCCCGGCGACACTGGCCTTTGGCGGCTTGTTCAAGGTCGATGCCTTTGCGATGGTTGCCAAGGCGCTGATCTATCTCGCCGCGATCGGCGCACTGATGGTGGCCCCGGCCTTCTTCACCAGCGCCGCCGCCGGCACCGAGCGCGTGATGCGCGCCGAATATCCGGTGCTGGTGCTATTCGCGACCGTCGGCATGAGCGTGATGGTCTCGGCCAATGATTTCATGACGCTCTACCTCGGGCTCGAGCTCAACAGTCTGTCGGCCTATGTGCTGGCGGCGATCCTGCGGCGCGATGTGCGCTCGGGCGAGGCGGGGCTGAAGTATTTCGTGCTCGGCGCGCTCGCCTCGGGCATCCTGCTTTACGGCATCAGCCTGCTCTATGGCTTTACCGGCGGCACCGGCTTTGCCGCGGTGCGCGCAGGATTGACCGGCGAAATGGGCACCGGCGCGCTGTTCGGAGTGATCTTTGTCCTCTCGGGCCTCGCCTTCAAGATTTCCGCCGTACCGTTCCACATGTGGACGCCCGACGTCTACGAGGGCGCGCCGACGCCGGTCACCGCCTTTTTTGCCACCGCGCCCAAGGTCGCCGCTGTCGCGCTCACCGCGCGCGTCACCTTCGAGGTGTTCGGCGCGCAGGTCGCAGCGTGGCAGCAGATCGTGATGTTCACGGCATTGGCCTCGATCATCTTCGGTGCGCTCGGCGCGATCGGGCAGGACAACCTGAAGCGGTTGCTGGCCTATTCCTCGATCAACAATATCGGCTTCATCCTGCTCGGCCTTGCGGTCGCCAATCAGGACGGCGCGAGCGCGATGCTGGTTTACCTGTTTATCTATGTCGCGATGAGCCTCGGCAGCTTTGTCGCGCTGCTGATGCTGCGTGACGAGGACGGCGCGCTGTTCGAGAGCTTTGCCGATATTCGCGGGCTTTCGGTCACGCGGCCGGCGATTGCCTGGGCGCTGCTGCTGTTCATGTTCAGCCTCGCCGGCATTCCGCCGCTGCTCGGCTTCTACAGCAAGTTCGTGGTGTTCCAGGCCACGGTCGAGGCCGGGCTGATCGCTTTCGGCGCGATCGCCATCGCCGCCAGCGTGATCGGGGCGTTCTACTACATCAAGTTCGTCAAGGTGATGTTCTTCGATGCACCCGCCGGCGTCGTCACCGGCAAGAGCCCGGCGGGGCATTGGGCGCTGCTCGGTCTGACCGCGCTGATCATCTCACCGCTGGGCTATCTGCTTACCCCCTCGCTGACCGATCTGGCCGACAAGGCCGCAGCCTCGCTGTTCCTCGCGGTTTGAGCGCCGCGCGCGTCATCACGCTGGTCGAGGAGACCGGCTCGACCAATGCCGATCTGGCCGCCGCGATCCGCGCAGGCGAGGGGTGGCCCGAGGGGCATTGGCTGGTTGCGCGCCGCCAGAGCGCCGGACGCGGGCGGCAGGGGCGCGAGTGGTTCGATGGTGCGGGCAATTTCATGGGCTCTACTCTGGTGACCTTCGGCGAGGGCGGGCCGCCGCCTGCCAGCCTCAGCTTTGTCGCGGCGCTGGCGGTGCGCGATGCTGTGGCCGAGCTGCTGGGCGAGGGTAGGGGCCTTGCGCTTAAATGGCCCAATGACGTGCTGCTGGACGGCGGCAAGCTTTCGGGCATTCTGCTTGAGATGGTGCGCGGTAGCATCGTCGTCGGCATCGGGGTGAACCTCGCACGCGCGCCGCAACTGCCCGACCGCAAGACCGCCGCTCTGGCCGATGTCGCGCTGCCGCCGCCGATCGAGGATTTCGCCGCAAGCCTGGCTGCGCACTTCGCGCGGCGTCTCGATAACTGGCGCAGCTTCGGGCTGGGTGCGACGCTGCAAGCCTTTCTGGCGGCCTCGATCCACGCGCAAGGATCGCCGGTCTCCGTCCACGACACCGACGGCTCGCGGCTCTCGGGCGCCTTTGCCGGGCTCGAGGAAAGCGACGGCGCCTTGCGGCTGCGCTTGGCGGATGGCAGCGAACGTGTCATTCGCGCCGGGGACATTTCGTGAGTAAAGGAGTGCGTCCAATGCTGCTCGCCGCCGATGTCGGGAACACCAATGTCGTCTTTGCCCTGTTCTCCTATGACGAGGACGGCACGCACACGATCCGCGCGCGCTGGCGGATTGCCACCGATCCGCGCCGCACTGGCGATGAATATGCGGTGTGGCTGCTGCAATTGCTCACCATCGAAGGGGTGACGCGCGAACAGATCACGCAGATCATTGTCGCATCGGTGGTGCCGCGCGCCGACCATAACCTCACGGTGCTGTGCGAGAAGTATTTCGGCATCACCCCGCTGTTCGCCGGGCAGGGCAAGGCGGCCTGGCGGTTCGAGATCGATGTCGACCAGCCGTCCTCGCTCGGCGCCGACCGCGCCCTGAACATCCTCGCTGCGCACCACCGGTATGGCGGCGACCTGATCATCGTCGATTTCGGCACCGCCACCAAGTTTGAAGCGGTCGATTTCACCGGCGCCTATAAGGGCGGGTCGATCGCGCCGGGGATCAACCTGTCGCTCGACGCGCTGGTGGGCAAGACCGCCAAGCTGCCGCGCATCGCCATCCGCGCGCCCGAAAGCCGCAGCGTGATCGGCCGCAACACCGAAGACCAGATGCTGATCGGGGTGTTCTGGGGCTATGTCGCGATGATGGAAGGCATGGTCGCCCGGATGCAGGCCGAAATCGGTCGCCCGGCAAAGGTTGTAGCGACCGGCGGGCTCGCCATATTGTTCGACGACGCAACCGAAATCTTCGACCACGTCGATGCCGATCTCACTCTCGACGGCCTCGCCATCCTGGCCCGCCAGGCCGAATCCGCCTGAGCGCATCCGCGCCCCCTCCTGACAGAACCGGAAACCCCTTGAAGAACGATTTCACCCCCGAAGACGAATTGCTGTTCCTTGCGCTCGGCGGCTCGGGCGAGATTGGCATGAACGTCAATCTCTATGGCTGCCAGGGCAAGTGGATCATGGTCGATCTCGGCATGACCTTTTCGGGCACCGAGTATCCCGGCGTCGATCTGGTGTTCGCCGATCTCGACTTCATCGAGGAGCGCGCCAAGGATCTTCTCGCAATCGTGCTGACCCATGCGCACGAGGATCATATCGGCGCTGTGCCCTATTTCGCGGGCGAGCTCGGCGTGCCGCTCTATGCCACGCCCTTCACCGCCGATCTGGTGGCGCGCAAGCTTGAGGAAGCAGGTCTGCTCGGCAAGGTCGAGATCAACATCATCGAAGAAGATCACGGCGAGATCGACATCGGCCCGTTCACCATCAGCTATCTGCCGCTCGCGCACTCGATCGCCGAAGGCAACGCGCTGCTGATCGATACGCCGTACGGGACGGTGTTCCACACCGGTGACTGGAAGCTCGATGATGAGCCGATCATCGGCGAGCCCACCACCGAGGCGGAACTGCGCGAGATCGGCGAAGAGGGCGTGCTGGCGCTGGTCTGCGATTCGACCAATGTCTTCAACCCCAAGCCATCGGGCTCGGAAGGCGCGGTGCATCAGGCGCTGATGGAAGAGGTCGCACGACACACGGGCAAGCGCGTCGTCGTCACCACCTTCGCCAGCAATGTCGCGCGGCTCCAGACGCTCGGCGAGGTCGCGCGCGAGACCGGACGGCAGATCTGCGTTGCGGGCCGCTCGCTCGACCGGATCATCGAGGTGGCGCAGGATAATGGCTATCTTGAGGACTTCCCGACGCCGGTCGATTTCAACACCGCGATGGGCTTGCCGCGCGGACAGGTGCTGATCATCGCCACCGGCGGGCAGGGCGAACCGCGCGCGGCGCTGGCGCGTATGGCCGAAAGCAATCACCCGATCGAACTGACCGCGGGCGATGTCGTGCTGTTCTCCTCGCGCCAGATCCCCGGCAACGAGATCCCGATCGGCAAGATCCAGAACCAGCTCGCCGCGCGCGGGATCCAGATGGTGACCGACCGGCAAGCCTTCATCCATGTCTCGGGCCACCCGGGCCGTCCGGAACTCGAAGCGCTCTACGACTGGCTCAAGCCCGAAATCCTCGTGCCGGTGCACGGCGAGATGCGCCACATGGTCGAGCAGGCGCGGGTCGGCAAGGCCAGCGGCATTCCATCGCAGGTGGTGCAGAAGAACGGCGATATCATCCGCCTCGCGCCGGGTAAGCCGGGCAAGCTCGCCGAAGTGCGCGCGGGCCGCCTGGTGCTCGACGGCGACATTATTGCGCCTGCCAATGGCGAGGCGATCACCATGCGCCGCCGGATCGCGACCGAGGGCGTGATGGTGGTGGTGCTGGTGCGCGGCCAGAAGCCGCTGATCGAGGCGATCGGCCTGCCGCTCGAGGAAGACCTGACCGCGTTTCTCGAAGAGGCTTCCGGTGATGTTCTGACGGCGATCAGCCGGCTCAAGGGCAAGGACGCGCGCGATCCTTCGGCCGTCCACGAAGCCGCGCGGCTTGCCGCCCGGCGTGCGGCGCAGCGCTGGTCAGGCAAGAAGCCGCAGGTGCGCGTGGTGATGCCCGGGGCGCTCGCCTGATGCAGATCACTTCGATTGCGGCGATCTACTTCCTGTTCTGGGTGATGAGCGCCTTCATCATGCTGCCCTTCGGCGTAAGGACGGCGGAGGAGGCCGGAGTGGAAAAGGTGCCGGGGCAAGCGGACAGCGCCCCAGTCAATTTCCGGCCGGACAAACTGGCCCTGCGCGCGACCATCATCGCGGCGCTGTGCACCGC
>JBKDUW010000270.1:0-14959 GCA_046339235.1 Erythrobacteraceae bacterium
TTGTAGCCGTGGGTGAAGCTGGCCTAGGTGTTCACCGCCGGGCTGATCGCGTAGCCGAGCTTGACGGGGTAGAGCAGCTCCTCGTCGTCGAAGTCCGACTGGAACGTGCGCACCAGCGGCAGAGTCGCCGATTGCGGCAGATCGGCCGGAGCGGTGAAGCCGAAGCAGCCCAGGCCGATGAAGGACGGCCGCAGCGGTGCGGGCACGACGGGAGCCACGCCGCCTGCACCAACCGCCGTAAGCGTAGCCGGACAGATCGTGTTGTTGGTGGCCGTCTGGGAGAACCCGCCCGACTTCTCTTCCCACGAATAGCGCGCACCCAGCGTCAGTTCGAGACCATCGGTGATCTCGAAGCTGTTGTGGGTGAAGATCGCGTAGCTCTTCGCATCCTGCTGGAAGCGGTTGGTGGTGCGCGTGCCCGCCGGATCGCGGCCGGTGAACAGCGTCAGCGGGTTGGCGCCCAGCGCGCCGCCGGTTGCCGGAAACAGCAGCGCGCCGACGTTTTCGCCATAGTCGGCGCCAAGCGCGAAAGCCACCGACTGGTCGATGGTTTCATCCGAGTAGAAGCCGCCGAACATGTAGTTGAGCCTGCCGCCCATGCCTTCGCCCTGCAGCCGCAGTTCGGCGGTCCAGGTTTCCAGCTCGAGGTCCAGCCCATCGACGTTGAAGATGTCGAGGCCGGTGAAATCGGAATCGTAGTTCTCAAAGCTCTCGTACTTGCGCCACGAACCGATGAAAATGAGGTCGGCATTGTCGGAGAGTGGGAATTCGAGTTCGCCGGTCACCCCGTAGTTGTCGACATCCGCGCGCGGTGCGAAGTTGGCCGAAACCGTGCGGTTATCCATCGCGCGCTCGAAATCGGCCTGACCGAAAGGATTGGTCCCTACCGAAGGCTGGCCGTTGCCACCATTGGCTCCCAGGCCGACCGCGGCATAGGCCCCGGCTGTCACCAGCGGCGACTGGTAGAGCTCGATCGCACCGCAGCAGCTCGACTTGCTCTTCGAATAGTCGGCGATGATGCGGCCGCGCAAACCGCTATCGGTGTCCCAGCCAATCTGGCCGCGCACCAGCCACTGATCGACATCATTGGTTTCGCCGATCTTGGTGCCGGTCCGGTTGACAACATCGAGGAAACCGTCGCGCTGGCGATAGGCGCCGGTGACGCGCAGTGCGAGGGTATCCTGCACGATCGGCACGTTGACCGCGCCCTGCACGCTGATCTCGTCGAAATTGCCGTATTCGGCGTTCACAAAGCCGCCGAATTCGGTGACATCGGGGCGGACATTGGTGATGTTGAGCGCGCCGGCCGAGGTATTGCGGCCGAACAGCGTGCCCTGCGGGCCGCGCAGCACTTCAACCCGCTCGACATCGACGAATTCGGAGAGCGCCACACCCGGGCGCGACTGGTAGGCGCCATCGATGAAGATGCCGACTGCGCTTTCAAAGCCGATGTTGTTCGAAGTGGTGCCGATACCGCGCACGCGCAGCACCACGGAGCCCGAAGCGAGCTGCGCCTGGCTGGCGGTGAAGCTGGGCGCGAGCGCCGAAATCTGCTGGATGTTGACCACGCGCTGGGCTTCCAGCTGCTGCGGCGAGATCGCGGTCACCGCCAGCGGAATGTCCTGCACGTCCTGCGCGCGGCGGGTGGCGGTCACGATTATGACACCGTCTTCCCGTGCGACCGGAGCATCGCTCTCGGCATCCTGGGCATAGGCTGGGGCGGTAAGCGCGCTGCAGGCCATGAGGCCGCAGGCAAAAGCTGCGAACTTGCGAGTCATGTTATCCCTCTCTCCAAAATCCAGCCGGCTTCGCGCCGATCTAGGTATTGCGATTTGAAACGTATCAGGGTCGCGCGTCCTATCAAGAGTCATAGGAAAAGTTCTGATCAGGCGTAGCAAATTTGCAACATAATGTATTGCAGTGCAGCATGTATGCGATGCAACTGTGCGCAGACGCAACAATGTTCCCAAAATGGCAGAGGATCAGAAGCCGTAGCGTAACCCCAGCCATATCGTGCGCGGGACGCCGAGATCGATCGATCCGCCCTGGTTGCGGGTGATGATGTCTTCGTCCGTCAGATTCTCAGCCCGCACCATCAGCGACAGCTTGCCCGTAAGCGGCGCGGCCAGAAATGCGTCGAGCGTGGTGGCAGGCGCGAGCGAATCAACCTCACGGTCATCCTCGAACTGCGCCGATGTGTGGCGCAGGGTTCCTGCCACTTGCCAGCCCTCGGCCGGACGCCAGCCGAGCGTCAGCGTCGCGGCGAATTCGGGGGTCTGCGCAGGCCGGTTGCCGTCAAGGTCTGACGATGAACCCTCGCCGCGCACTTCGGCATCGGTCCAGACCAGCGCGCTTTCGAGGCTGACCGCACCCAGCTTGGCCGCAAGACTCGCTTCGATCCCGCGCGCGTCGATCGCCGGCAGGTTCTGGCGCTGGCGCTGGTTGGGGCCGATGGTGACATTGGCGATGGCATTCTCGACTGTGTTGTCGAACGCCGTGACCGACAGCACCAGCGCGTTCACAGGCTGCCAGTCGAACCCGACCTCGAAGCCTTCGAGCCGTTCGTTCTCCAGCGCGGCATTGGCCTCGGTCACCACCGGGAAGACCACGAAGGGGCGGTAGAGCTCGTTGAGGGTCGGCAGGCGCAGCCCGGTATAGGCGGCCGCGCGCAGCTCCAGCCGCCGCGTGGCGTAGAACAGCGCGGCCGCGCGCCAGTTCACCGCCCAGTCGCTGCGGTCGGGCGCGATGACTTCGCTGACCGGCGCCCCGGCGGCGTTGACCGCGCGGTAGAATCCGGCGGTGATGCTGGTGCGGTCGGCGCGCAGGCCGCCGTTGATAACGAGCGGGCCGATCTGCCAATCATCCTCGATGAACAGCCCGAGATTGGCGGTCGCGCCCCCCGCCCGCCGGCGCTCGGTGATCGCGCCGCTGACCGCGTTGATCGCCTCTTCCTGCAACTCTCCGTCGGCGCGGCGGTAATCAGCACCGATGCGCAGGTCATGCCCCTCGGCCAAGGGCGGGCGCAGCTCGAACTTGCCGCCGATTCCGGTCGATGGCGTGCGGCGCTGGTCAAGTGTCGGGGTGAAGCGGGTGGAACTGATCACGATATTGGAAAAATCGCGCGTCTGGACATAGGCCATCGCATCGAACTGCCATGCGCCCCGCCCGACGATGCGGATCGAGGCATCCTCGCCTTCGCTGGTAGAATCCGCGCCTTCGAACCTGAGCGTGCGGGCATCGCGGAAGGCGCCGATGCGGGCCTGCACTTCCACTTCGTCTGCTAGCGGCGCGACCGCGCGCACCCCCGCGCTCCAGCTATCGAATGCCGCGCGCGCACTGCCAGGGACGCGTTGCGCCTCGGGCGTGGTGAAGAAGCCCTGCCCGCGATCCCAACGCCCGCTGGCGACCGCAAAGCCGCGTCCCAATCGCTGGGTGAGCACCCCGCTCGCCTCGGTCTCGGCGCGCGAGTTGATAGCGGCGCTGCCGAGGAACGGCCAGCTGGCCGAAGGATCGGCGCTGTCGAGCTCGATCGTGCCGGCCAGCGCGCCAGCGCCAAACGGGCCCGAGCCGCCGCCGCGGGTCACGCGGATCTGGCCGAGCGTTTCGGGGGCAATCGCCGACAGCGGGATATAGCCGAAGAAGGGGTCAGCCAGCGGCACCCCGTCCAAGAGCACCAGCGCGCGGCTGGTTGCATTGCCGCCGAGCGCGCGCAGCGTCACCCCTTGCGCGCTCGGATTGGAGGAGCGGCTGTCGGAGCGACGGAACTGCTGGAACCCCGCAACCCCGCGCAGCACATCCTCGATCCGGCCCGATGGCGCCGCCATGATGGCCTCGCGCTCCAGCGTGGTGGTGGCATAGATCCTGCTCGACAGCGCCGGTTCGAGGCCGAGGCCGGTGACGACGATCTCGGGTGCCGGCTCGGCGTCCTCCGCCGCAATCTCCTCGTCCTGAGCGGCAAGCGGCGCGGACAAAGACATCACGGAAAGGCAGGCGGAAAAGCGCAGCATCACTCTCATGGTGCGCGCATCTAGCCACTCGCACCCGCTGCGTCACCCCTGCGTGCGGTTTGGCCAAACTCGGTTGCAGATTGCCATTCAAGACTCGCTTTTGCTGCGGCCATGTGATTACAACAGTGTCAACAAGGGAGAGAGACCCCATGCTTGCCACACCGCCAGATTTCGACGTGCTGATCGTCGGTGCCGGAATTTCCGGCATCGGCATGGCCGCGCACATGGAATTGAAGGCCCCGCAACACACCTATGCCATCGTCGAGCGGCGCGACAATCTTGGCGGGACGTGGGATCTGTTCCGCTATCCCGGCATCCGCTCGGACAGCGACATGCACACGCTGGGCTTCGATTTCGAGCCGTGGCGGCATGAAAAGAGCATCGCAGACGCGCCTGCGATCCTCGATTACCTCGACCGGATCGTCGATGAACGCGGCATCCGCCAGCACATCCGCTTCGGCCACAAGGTCATCAGCGCCGATTTCCGCCACGATGAAGCGCGCTGGCATGTCGAGATGGAGCTGGCCGACGGCACGCGCACCCGCATGACCGCGAACTTCCTCTATCTCGGGGCGGGTTATTACGATTACGACGAGCCCTATGATCCCGGCTTTGATTTCGGCGAGTTCGAAGGCCAGGTGCTCCACCCGCAGTTCTGGCCCGAGAACCTCGATTATGCCGGCAAGAAGGTGGTGGTGATCGGATCGGGCGCGACCGCTGTTACGATCGTGCCGTCGATGGCCAAAGAGGCCGCGCACGTCACCATGCTGCAGCGCACGCCGACCTGGATGTTCTCGCGCCCGGCCAAGGACGCGATTGCCAATTTCCTGCGCAAGGTACTGCCCGAAAAGCTCGCCTACCAGCTCACCCGGTTCAAGAACATCAAGATGCAGGACTTCTCGTTCAAATTGGCGCGCGACAATCCGCAGAAGGTGAAAGACGCGCTCTACAAGAAGATCGAGGAAGCGCTCGGCAAGGATTACGACAAGGCGAGCTTCACCCCGCCCTATAATCCGTGGGAACAGCGCCTATGCCTGGTGCCCGATCAGGACCTATTCACCGCGATGAAGGCGAACAAGGCGAGCATCGTCACCGGCCATATCGCCAAGTTCGAAAAGGGCGGCGTACGGCTTGCCGACGGCCAGTTCCTGCCGGCCGATATCGTGGTGACCGCGACCGGCCTCAAGCTGGCGGTGGCAGGCAAGATCGATGTGCGGGTCGGTGGCGCGCCGGTCCAGTTCGAGCAGCGGTTCTACTACAAGGGCTGCATGTTCTCGAACCTGCCCAACCTGGCGGTGGTGTTCGGCTATCTCAATGCCAGCTGGACTCTGCGCGCCGACATCAATTCCGATTACGTCTGCCGCGTGCTCGAACACATGCGGGCCACCGGCGCTACCATTACAACCCCGGTGCTAACCCCCGCGGGCGAGGCCGCCATCACCGAGGATGACGTGTTCGATTTCTCGAGCGGCTACATCCAGCGCGGCAAGCACATCATGCCGCGCAATTCGGTGTCCTATCCGTGGCGGCTCAACCAGGAATATCTGGTCGATCGCAAGCGCATGAAGGACGATCCGCTGATCGACGGGATCCTGACCTTCACCAAGGCCGGGGCCAATGCGCGCGGGGCCGAGGAGCAGCTCGAAGCGGCGGAATGATTTGCGCAGCCCCTCCGGGCTGCGATTTCCTCGCTCACGCGACCTGAAGGTCGCATCGCTGCGGGCGGGCAGTCGCGCTTGCGGCCGCGACGCGTCCGATAGATATATATTCGATAAGTACACCATGGATGCTTGAGGCGATTTGCCGAAAGCCCTAACCTTTCCCCATGACCTCTCCCGAAAAGATCTGGACCGCCGGGCTTATTGTCATCGGCGATGAAATCCTCTCCGGCCGCACCCAGGACAAGAACATCGCGCAGGTGGCCACGTGGCTGCAGGTGCAAGGCATCCGCCTTGCCGAAGTGCGCGTGGTGCCCGATGTCGAGGCCCGCATTGTCGAGGCGGTGAATGCGCTCGGCGCCGCCTATGACTACCTTTTCACCACGGGCGGGATCGGCCCCACGCATGACGACATCACCGTCGACGCGGTGGCCACTGCGCTGGGGGTTCCGGTGGTGATCCACCCCGAGGCCCGCGCTTTGCTCGAACGCTATTACGAGACCCGCGGCGGCCTCAACGAGGGCCGGCTGCGCATGGCGCGTGTGCCCGAAGGTTCCGAGCTGATCCCCAACCGCATGTCGGGCGCGCCTGGCATCCGGCGCGGCAACCTGTTCCTGATGGCGGGCGTGCCGCACATCACCGCCGGGATGCTCGATGCGCTGACTGGCCAGCTTGAAGGCGGCGCGCTGCTGCTATCCGAAACGCTCGGCTGCTGGGTTGCCGAAAGCGAGGTCGCCGAACTGCTGCGGCAGGTCGAGGGCACGCATGAGACCTGCCAGATCGGCTCCTATCCGTTCTTCCGCGAAGGCCGGGTGGGCGCGAATTTCGTGGTCCGTTCAATCAGCGCCGATGATCTCAAGGCCTGCTGCGACAGCCTGACCGATGGCCTCGCTGCCGCTGGCCACAATGTCTCACCCGGCGGCATCTGACGGCTCACCGGCGCGAGGATACATAATCACGCCGCCTTAACCCTTTGCGCTTATGGCCGACGGCACCATGGCCCGCGTGTTCATCACGATCGACACCGAGTATTCCTCGGGGCTGTATACCGGGCCGCGCGCGGAGGACCGGGCGATGAACTACGCCCGCTCGATCGCCTGCGTCACGCCGGAAGGTCCGGCGGGCATCACCCACAAGCTCGAACTGCTGCAAGCGCATGGCCAGAAGGCGGTGTTCTTCGTCGATCCCATGCCGGCGCTGGTGTGGGGCGTGGCGGCGATCGAGGATATTGTCGGCCCGATCCTCGCGGCCGGACAGGATGTGCAATTGCACTGCCACACCGAATGGCTCGCGCTGGCGGGCAGTGCCAATCCGCTCGGCTCGAAGCGCACCGGAATCAACATCGCCGACTTCCCGTTCGAGGAGCAATGCGCGATCCTCGCCTACGCCCGCAAGACGCTGATGGCGGCGGGCGCGCCGGCTCCGGCGGCGTTCCGGGCGGGCAATTACGGCGCCAACGACGACACACTCCGCGCACTGTCCACGCTCGGCATCACCTATGATTCGAGCCACTGTCCGGCGCTGGTGGGCGGCGCCTGCCAGATCAGCCTTGGCGCCGATGATCGCGATCCCGTGCTGCACCATGGGATTATTGAAGTGCCCGCGGGCACCATCGGCACCTTGGGCGGGGGGCAGCGACACGCGCAGATCACCGCCTTGACGCTCGCCGAAATGCTCGCCGCGATCACTCACGCCCGCGACAACGGGCGCGAGAGCTTCACGCTGGTCAGCCATTCCTTCGAGCTGATCAACCGCCGCAAGCTGGCGGTGAACAAGATCGTGCGCCGCCGCTTTACCGGACTGGTGAAAGGGCTGGCGACCATGCGCGGGATCGCAACCGGCACCTATGCGGACAACCCGCCGCCGCCCAGCTGCCCCGCGCGCCTGAGCCAGCCGCTTCCCGCAAGCGCGGTGCGGACCGGCCAGCGGCTGGCCGAGCAATTCGTCTCCAATATGCTTTACGGCGCGCGCTAGGGCATCGCGCGCATGGCCACCGCCGCAATTGACTTCACTCTCGGCTCGCGCCGATTGCTGAGCGTGCCGCGCCAGCTTGCGACCTGGAGCTTCAGCCTGGAGGAGGTGCTGGCAGGCACCCTGCCAGCCTCGCCCGCCCCCGGCCCTGACGGGTTGCGCGTGCTCTCCGCCCCGAGAGCGCAGCATGGCGAAATCGCGGCGCGCTTTCCCGGTTTCGTTGCGGGCGGGCGGCAGGATTACCGGCGCCACTACATCGACATGGGACAGAGCTTCGAAGCCTATCTCGCGCGGTTCTCGGGCAAGACCCGCGCGACCTTGCGGCGCAAGGCGAAGAAGCTCGCCGAGCACTGCGGCGGCACCACCGTCACCGAACACCGCACCCCGCAAGAGATCGAGGCCTTCCTCGCTGCCGCCTTGCCGCTGTCAGCACGCACCTATCAGGCGCGCTTGCTTGATGCCGGCCTGCCGGACGGTCCCGAAGCCCGCCGCGCGATGCTGGCGGCGGCCGAGGATGACCGGATGCGCGGCTTCCTGCTCTGGGCCGGGGGCAAGGCGATCGCCTATCTGTCACTACCGGTGGTGGGAACGACCCTCGTCTATGCCCACCTCGGCTATGATCCCGATCACGCGCGCCTTTCGCCGGGCACGGTGCTCCAGATGGAAGCGCTGGAGCGGCTTTTCGCAGAACAGCGCTATCGCTGGTTCGACTTCACCGAGGGTGAAGGCGCGCACAAGGCGATGTTCGGAACCGGCAGCGCGCAATGTTCAAGCTTCGTGCTGCTCCGCCCGACGCTCGCCAACCGGGCGCTGCTGGGCGCGCGCGGGGCATTTGATGCGAGCGTGGCAAGAGCCAGGACGCTGGCCGAGCGATCGGGCGCGCTGACGCGGATCCGGGCATGCTTACGCGCCTGAGCCCCGGTCTCTGTCTTTGCCATTGCCGTTGTCGGCGGCAGCCTTGCGGCGGTTGCTGAACTGCTGGCGGAAGCGATCGAGCATCGCCCGCCGCTCTGTCGGGCGGTCCGCGCCCACCAGGCTGAACCGCAGGGTGAGATAGAGCCACGGCGCCGCGACCACGCCCAGCACCGCTCCGGCGGCAAGGCCGAGCCGCAGATCATACTGGATGATCAGCGCCAAGGCGACGAGCGCAAAACCGATCACGAACCACTTCGGTGCGAAAAACGATCCCTCGTCGGGGGTAATGGGCATCGGCTGTCCTTCTTTGAGCAAGGGCGCGCGGGGGAAGAGGGGGGATGCCCGACCTTGGTATCAAGGTGGCGATACAGCGTTCAAAATCAAGGGTCTGAAGGCGTCAGGCAGACAACAAAAGGGCCGGATCACCCTGCGGTGCCCGACCCCTTTGTCATATCCCCAGGCAGTAGGAAAGCCGCGTCAGGACCGGATCATCAACCCTCGAGCCCAAAGGGCTCGCAAGGCCGACTGGCCGCCGCGCCCAATGGCGCGGTAGCCAAGGGGCCGCAGGGCCCCGCCGGCGCCTGAGGCGCAGCCAATTACGCGCCTTCGACTTCCGACAGGTCGACCTTGAGGCCCGGGCCCATCGACGAGGTCATGGTGACCTTGCGGACATATTTGCCCTTGGCACCCGAGGGCTTGGACTTCACAACCGCTTCGGTCAGCGCCTTGAAGTTCGCCTTCAGCGCGTCATCCGAGAAGCTGAGCTTGCCGATGCCGGAGTGGATGATGCCCTGCTTTTCGACGCGGAACTCGACCTGACCTGCCTTGGCGTCGGTCACGGCCTGCGCCACGTTCGGGGTCACGGTGCCGAGCTTGGGGTTCGGCATCAGGCCCTTGGGACCGAGCACCTTGCCCAACCGGCCCACGACGCCCATCATGTCGGGCGAGGCGATCACGCGGTCATAGTCGAGGTTGCCGGCCCTCATGTCTTCCATGAGGTCTTCAGCGCCGACCTTGTCAGCACCCGCAGCCAGCGCCTTTTCGGCATTGTCGCCGCGCGCGAACACCGCAACGCGAACGTCCTTGCCGGTGCCCGAGGGCAGCGACACCATGCCGCGCACCATTTGGTCAGCGTGACGCGGATCGACGCCGAGGTTCATCGCGACTTCGACGGTTTCGTCGAACTTGCCCTTGAACTGGCGCAGCGTGGCCAGCGCTTCTTCGACCGAATAGAGCTTCTCGCGATCGAGCGCAGAGAGAACCTTGGCCTTTTTGGTAACATTGGTCATCGGTTCAGCCCTCCACCACTTCGAGGCCCATCGAACGGGCGCTGCCGGCGATGATCTTCATGGCCTGGTCAACATCGTTCGCGTTGAGATCGGCCATCTTGGCCTCGGCGATTTCCTTGATCTGGCTGGTGGTCACCGAACCGGCGACGACCTTGCCCGGCTCCTTCGAACCCGACGTCAGCTTGGCAGCCTTCTTGAGGAAGTAGCTCGCCGGCGGGGTCTTGGTCACGAAGGTGAACGAGCGGTCCGCGTAGACGGTGATCACGGTCGGAATCGGCATGGCCTTTTCCATTTCCTGCGTGGCGGCATTGAACGCCTTGCAGAATTCCATGATGTTCACGCCGCGCTGACCCAGCGCAGGGCCGATCGGCGGCGAGGGCGTGGCAGAGCCCGCGGGCACCTGCAGCTTGATATAGCCTTCAATTTTTTTGGCCATGGGGCCATACTCCTATCGCACTGTTGCCGTGCTCTTTCGAACAAGGCTCATGGTGAGCGGTCAAACGCCAAGGCTGCGTGCACAGCACCGGCTCCCGCATGGAATCACTTGCTCGAAGGCAAGCGAAGGCGCGCGCATAGCGATACGGGCGCAGAATGCAAGCCCGCGCTTCGCCCGAGGGCGTTCAGGATCGCGCCTGTAGGAGACACAGGAGACACTGTCCTGGGAGAGAAAAGCCCGGCCTCGCGCACAGCCGGAACGGGCCGAAACGGGCCGAAACGGGGGGTGCCCGGCAAGGGTGCCTGCTTGTGCGACAAAGAGGGGGAGCGGCGAGGAGCGGTTCGAGGGCGGGCGCATCGGGCAAACCTAGGCGGCCCGCCGGGTGTAGGAAAGCGCGGGCTATCAGGCGCTCGGCGGGCGCAGGCCTTTGGTGCGGCTGGTGAGGTGGTAGCCGCGGCACAGCGCACACTTGTAAGCGCGCAAGGTCGCGTCAGCCCGCAAGGCAACCGCATCGGCCTCCTCGCGAGAGGCGAAACGGCGCTTGCGCTAACAGATGCCGGGGCTGGTTTTCACCGGACCCCTTAGCCGCAAGCCGTTTCGCGCTGGATCGGCCTCGCCAGAGGCCGCAAGGGCGTTGGGGCCTCAAGTAGCGGAGCAATAGGCCGATAAAGACACCCGCCCGCCGGGCGCCCGGACAAAAGGAACACCCGCCCTCAAGTAGCGAAGCGGTTGGGCAACAGATACTCGCCGAGGACGCACCCGCGCAGGCGCGGGCGAAACCACTATTTCGCCAGTTCGACCTGTTCGAAATCGAGTTCGACCGGGGTCGCGCGGCCGAAGATCGACACGCTGACCTTGACCTTGGCCTTGTCGAAATCGAGCTCCTCGACGATCCCGTTGAAGCTCGCGAACGGACCGTCCAGCACCTTGACCGAATCGCCGATCTCGTAATCGACGCTGATGTCGCGCTTGGGGGCCGCCTGGGCTTCGGCCACGCCGCCGAAATAGCGCGAGGCCTCCTTCTCGGAGATCGGCTGCGGCTTGTTGCCCGAGCCGAGGAAGCCGGTCACCTTGGGGGTGTTCTTGACGAGGTGGTAGACATCGTCGGTCATATTCAGCTTGGCCAGCACGTAGCCGGGCATGAACTTGCGTTCGACCTGCACCTTCTTGCCGCGTTTCACTTCGGTGATGGTTTCGGTCGGAACCTGCACTTCCTCGACGCCTTCGGACAGGCCGAGCCGTTCCGCCTCGGAAATGATCGCGTCGCGAACCTTGTTCTCGAAACCCGAGTAAGCGTGGATGATGTACCAGCGAGCCATGGAATGTCCTTGGAAAAGTCGTCTGAGGGCAGCCCCGCCGCAGCAGGGCCGGGCCTTATTGCAAGAGGCCGATAGCGGCGCGCACCACGGCGCCAAAGGCGCTGTCGATGCCGAGGAAGAACAGCGAGAGGATCAGCATGAAGATGAACACGAAGATCGCCGTTCGCACGGTTTCCTCGCGCGTCGGCCAGACGATCTTGGCGGTTTCGGCGCGCACCTGATTGATGAATTCGCCGACCGAGGTCTTGCGCTTCTTCTCTTCTGCGACTTGCTTCTGCTCGGCCATGATAGCCCGTTCCTTCGCGTAATGTCTGTGGTCTGTCCCAGACGGCTTCAGGTAGGGGTCCGCGCCGCCCGGGACAAGGTCGCCGGAGGGGCTGGGAGATTACCGATGTCGGGAAAGACGCCGTCGCCTTTACGCCGCCACGTGGGTGAATGCAAGAGGGGGCGGGGCAGCGCCGATGCTGCCCCGCCCCCCTTGATGTGTGCCGCTTGCGGCGGACCGGATCAGACCCCGACGATGCCGCCGTCCTGACGCGTGATCGCGACCACCGCCGAACGTGCGCGCGAGCCTGCCGCTGCACCGTTCTGGCTCGCAGGCCAGTTGCTGGTTGGTGCCGCGGGGTTGGTCACGTTTTCGCCCGGGTGCTGGATCCCGACGAAGATCGTGCGGCCATCGGGGGTGGTATCAACCCCGGTGATCTCGCATTCCTTCGGGCCGGTCAGGAACCGGCGTAAGGTCGCGCTCGTCGCCGCCGCGCCGACAACGGTCGCCTGCGTTCCGGTTCCCCCGTTGGTGTTGGTGATGGTACGCGACCCGCCATCACCGACCCGGCCCGGAAGCGCGGCGAGCATCTGGTTATTGGTGCGATCGGTAAAGGCACCATCGTCAGTCTGGATCCACAGCAGCGGACGCCCGACCCCCGAGGGGTTCTGCGGACGGGCAAACCACAGGCCATCCGGGCTCGAGAAGTCGTTATCGGTGGTGAGGCCCGAAAGGTTGACGTTGGCCGCATTGGCATCGGTCGAATCCGCCCCGAACAGGTAGATGTCCCAGGCGAAGGTGGTCGCGCTCGGCAGGTTGCCTGCTTCGCGCAGACGGATGATGTGGCCATTGGGGTTGCCGGTGGTGGTGCCGGTCCCGCGCGGTTCGATATAGGAACGCGGGTTGGCAGCATCGGTGCCGGTCACCGGACGGCCTGCGGCATTGTTGTTGGTGAGGGTCAGGTAGACCTCGCCATTGGCCGGGTTGACCGCAGTCCATTCCGGACGGTCCATCGGGGTTGCACCTACCGCATCGGCGGCAAGACGGGTGTTGACCAGAATGTCGGCCTGGCTTTCGAACACATAAGCCGGCTCGGTGCCCACCGCCGGACGGGTCGGCACCTGACCGAACGCCAGCGGCAGCCATGTACCCGTCCCGTCGGCGTTGAAACGGGCAACGTAGAGGATGCCCGAATCAAGGTACTTGTCACCCACGGCAAGCCGGTCGGTGCGATTGCGATCGGCGTTGGTCCAAGTCGCGGTCGAGACGAACTTGTAGAGATATTCGCGGCGCGAATCGTCACCCATGTATACCGCGACCCGCTGGCCTTCGACGAGGTTCGAAAGCCATGCGCCCTCCTTCGCCATTCGGCCCAGCGCGGTCCGCTTACGCGGAACGCTGGACGGGTTGAAAGGATCGATCTCGACCGTCCAGCCGAAGGTGTTCGGCTCATTGCGGTAGTCGGTGGTCGGCGCGCCGGTTCCGGCGCGGGCATCCCAGCGGCGGAAAACCGGATCTGTGGTCGACGCCGAGGTCCAATTGTAATTACCCAGCGTGCTGGTGACCCCGTAGCGACGCAGCGCTGTCAGATCGCGCGCGGTGCGGTTGGCGTTGTCACTACCGGCACCGCTGTTGTCGCGGCGGAAATAACCTGCCCAGTTTTCCTCGCAAGTGAGGTTGGTGCCCCATTCGGTGTAACCATTAGCGCAGTTGTTGATCGTGCCGGTGCAGGTGGTGCCATCGGGCGAAGCAACGGTCTTGAAGAAGTCGCTGCCGCGCGCCGGGCCGTTGATCCCCATCGGGGTGTTGGGCGTGATGCGGCGGTTGAGCGCGCTGTTGCCAATCACCACCCAGTTGCGGTTGCCGGTGTCCTGGACCTCAGTGATCGACACGCCGTGGGCTTCGATTTCCTTGATCGCCTCGGCCGCCGGACGCACGCCGGAGTTGAGGTTGGTCGGGCCGTTCGGGTGGAGATAGATCTCGGTGATGTTCTCATGGTTCTGCACGATCAGCCCGCGGATCGAGCTGAAGTCGTCACGCACGCCGGCTGCCGAGAGGCCGTAATAATACAGCGCGTCGCCATGATCGCCGATGCGGCCGGCATAGTTGGTATCGGTCCCGTTGTTCTGGAACGCCGCAACGCCCGGCAGGATCGGATCGCCGAGCTTCGTCAGCACAGTGACCGTGTGGCCGGCGGGCACCGTCACCTTGTCATCGAGGTTGCGGGGCACCGAGGCGAAGCCGAGTTCGGCCGGATTGACGGTGATGTTCACGTCGTCGATCTGGTTGTTGGCGGCGACGCGGAAGGTCAGGATGGTCGGCGCGGCAACGCCCGGGGCGAAGAAGGTGCGGTTGGCACCCGTGCCCGACAGGGTAACCGCCGGACCGGCGACCTGTGTGATCGAGGCGGTCGCGGTGCCGGCCGTAGGCGCAATGGTAACCATCCGCCCGGCCGAGGTGGTGGCGTCCGCACCGGCATTGACCAGCGCGGTCGGGGCGCCGATCACTTCGTCGCCGCTGCACGCAGCCAGCACCGAGGTGCCGAGGAATGCCGTGGCCGAAGCCTTGAGCCCGCCAACGATCGTCTGGCGCCGCGAAAACCGCTCGTCGGCGATTTCGTTCAGCGTGCGCAGGTTGGTGAAATTGGTATCGACGTCACCGTCGGAATAACCTTTGAAAGCAATGATTTCTGACATGGCCTGAATGTCCCCCGCCGGGGCGAATCCCCGGATGGAACACCTATGGTGAAGAGTGGTGACAGGCAGGCGACGGGGTTACGATGCTAGTCCGACAGCAGTCTGACAATCTCGCAACAATTTCGTCGCAATGGTGCAGCGCGTGCAAGACAGCCGCGATACACCGCTTCAAGCTTGCAGGAAATGGCAGAACAGAGGCAGAAAACGCCAGATCACGGCCAGATCAGGGAATGCCAGCGCGCAAAAAAATTGGCAGGCCTGAACGCTTGGCAGGGGTGTGCGGACTCGAACCGCAGGCCCTCGGTTTTGGAGACCGATGCTCTACCAACTGAGCTACACCCCTGCAGCGCGTTGGAGCGATGCCCTTATCGAAGGCGTCGGGGATAGGCAATCCCTTCTGCCG
>JBKDUW010000271.1:0-25025 GCA_046339235.1 Erythrobacteraceae bacterium
CTCCAGTCGACCGCGGTGCGCGGGGTCATCCTCTCGCGCACCGGGCGTTCGGCCAGACGCTCGACCGCGGCGGCGAGGATCGCGGGGGAGCACACCAGCAGGCCGAAATCGCGCGGGTCGTGCTTGTTATAGGCAAGCGGCGCGCCGAAGGCATCGCTGACCTCCGCCCCGGCCTCGCGCGCGATCAGAGTGGCGGCGGCGATGTCCCACTCAAAGCCCCAGCGCAGGGTCGCCACCAGATCGGCCCGATCATCCGCGACCATCGCGATTCGCAAGGCAATCGAATTGGGCTGTTCGACCGCGGCCAGATCGGCATCTTCCTTGGGCAAGGTGTGGGTCGGCACCCGCGCTCCTGCAAATTGCGTGCGCGTGCTGGCGTGCAGCGGTTGGCCATTGAGCCACGCACCCTGCCCTGCCACCGCGATCCATTCCTCACCGCGTGCCGGGGCGGCGAGCATCCCGAATAGTGGCCTTCCGGCGCTCACCAGCGCCACCGACACCGCCCATCCGGCCCGCCCGCCGACGAAATCGCGGGTGCCGTCGATCGGATCGACCAGCCAGATGAGGCCGCTATCGGTGCGGGTCTTGTCGTCGGCGGTTTCCTCCGACAGCCATGCCGCCGATGGCAGCAACGCACGCAGCTCGTGCTTGAGGAAACGGTCGACCTCGAGATCGGCCTCGCTCACCGGATTACCGGGGGTCTTGTCCCAGCTGGCGAGCGCATGACCCCCCCCCGGCCAGCGCGAATGGGCGATCCGGCCCGCCTCGCGGACGATTGCTTCAAGGCGAAACCTGTCAATCATGAGAGGGGCCGTGTTGGCCTTGCACAGAGCACTTTTCAAGTGGGTCGATCCGTGCTTAGGCCCCCCCCGAGACGACCTCTCCCCGGGATATGCCCGGAAAGACGAATCAATAGGGATCACTACGCCATGAACGTCCACGAATATCAGGCCAAGGAACTGCTCGCTCAGCACGGGATCGCCATCCCGGCCGGCCACGCCGCGCTGACCGTTGTCGAAGCGGTCGAGGCCGCCAAGAAGCTCCCCGGGCCGCTTTATGTGGTCAAGGCGCAGATCCATGCCGGCGGACGCGGCAAGGGCAAGTTCAAGGAACTCGGCCCCGATGCCAAGGGCGGTGTGCGTCTCGCCAAGAGCCTCGAGGAAGTGGGGGCCCACGCCAAGGAAATGCTCGGCAACACGCTGGTCACCATCCAGACGGGGGATGCGGGCAAGCAGGTGAACCGGCTCTATATCACTGACGGCGTCGACATCGCCAAGGAATACTACCTCTCGCTGCTGGTTGACCGCGCATCGGGCCGCGTCGCCTTTGTTGTTTCGACCGAGGGCGGGATGGACATCGAGACCGTGGCGCATGACACGCCCGAGCTGATCACCACCTTCACCATCGATCCGGCGCAGGGATTCCAACCGCACCACGGCCGCGCGGTGGCCTTCGCGCTGAAGCTGACCGGCGATCTCAACAAGCAGGCCCAGAAGCTCGCCAAGCAGCTCTATGATGCCTTCATCGCGACCGATTGCGAGATGCTCGAAATCAACCCGCTGGTCGAAAGCGAAGACGGCAAGCTGCTGGTGCTCGACGCCAAGATGAGCTTCGATGGCAACGCGCTCTACCGCCACCCCGCAATCGAAGCCCTGCGCGACGAGACCGAGGAAGACCCGGCCGAAGTCGAGGCATCCGAATACGACCTCGCCTACATCAAGCTCGACGGGAACATCGGCTGCATGGTCAACGGCGCGGGCCTTGCCATGGCGACGATGGACATCATCAAGCTCAACGGCGCCTTCCCCGCCAACTTCCTCGACGTGGGCGGCGGCGCGACCACTGAAAAGGTGACCGCGGCGTTCAAGATCATTCTCAAGGACCCGGCGGTCGAGGGCATCCTCGTCAACATCTTCGGCGGGATCATGAAGTGCGACGTGATCGCCAACGGGATCATTCAGGCGGCCAAGGACGTGAACCTGCAGGTTCCGCTGGTGGTGCGGCTCGAAGGCACCAATGTGGCCGAAGGCAAGGCGATCCTCGCCAATTCGGGCCTCGCGATCGTGGCTGCCGACAACCTCGGCGATGCGGCGCAGAAGATCGTTGCCGAGGTGAAAAAGGCCGCCTGATCGCAGGGGTCTTGTTCACCAAGTACATCCCGGGCGAAGGGGAATGCGTATCACCTTCGCCAAGTCCTACACGCCCTTGCCCTGCTTGACGTTTACGTAAACGCAAGCTAGGCGGTCGGCCAAGGCCGAATGGCCCGTGATTCTTTGAGAGGAAGGAACGCCCCATGAAGATCCTCGTCCCCGTCAAGCGGGTGATCGATTACAACGTCAAGCCGCGGGTCAAGGCCGACGGCACCGGCGTTGATCTCGCCAACGTCAAGATGAGCATGAACCCGTTCGACGAGATCGCGGTCGAGGAAGCCATCCGCCTCAAGGAAAATGGCGCGGCCACCGAGATCGTCGCTGTCTCTGTCGGCCCGGCCAAGGCGCAGGAAACCCTGCGCACCGCGCTCGCCATGGGCGCCGACCGTGCGATCCTGATCGAAACCGACGAGGAAGTGGAACCGCTGGCGGTCGCCAAGATCCTCAAGGCGATTGCCGATGAAGAAGCCCCCGGCCTCGTCATCCTCGGCAAGCAGTCGATCTCGGACGATTCGAACCAGACCGGCCAGATGCTCGCCGCCCTCATGGGCCGTCCGCAGGGCACCTTTGCCAACACCGTCGAAGTCGACGGCGATTCTGTCACCGTGAAGCGCGAAGTCGATGGCGGCCTGCAGACCGTCAAGCTTGCGCTCCCCGCGATCGTCACCACCGACCTGCGCCTCAACGAGCCGCGCTATGCCTCGCTGCCGAACATCATGAAGGCCAAGCAGAAGCCGCTCGCGGTCAAGACTGCCGGTGACTACGGCGTCGATCTGACCCCGCGTCTCAAGACCCTCAAGGTCGCCGAGCCGCCGGTGCGTCAGGCGGGCGAGAAGGTCGACGACGTCGCCGCACTGGTCGAGAAAGTCAAGGCGCTCGGAATCGCGTAAGCGCGCCGCGTCCCCAAGATAAGGAACACATCGAGATGAAGACTCTGGTTCTCGTCGAACATGACAACACCAAGGTGCACGATGCGACGCTCGCGGTCGTCACCGCCGCATCGAAGCTGGGCGAAGTGCACCTGCTGGTCGCCGGCCACAATTGCGGCTCGGTCGCCGAGGCTGCTGCCAAGATCGCGGGCGTGGGCAAAGTCCACCTCGCCGATGACGCGGCCTACGCGAACGGCCTTGCCGAAAACGTCGCTCCGCTGGCCGCTGGCCTGATGGGCCACCACGACGCGTTTCTCGCCGCTGCCACCACGCAGGGCAAGAACGTCGCCCCGCGCGTCGCCGCTCACCTTGACGTGATGCAGGTCAGCGAGATCCTGTCGGTTGAAGGTCCCAAGACCTTCACCCGTCCGATCTACGCCGGCAACGCCATTGCCACGGTCGAATCGACCGATGCCAAGCTGGTAATCACCGTGCGCGGCACCGCCTTTGAAAAGGCCGCGACCGAGGGTGGTTCGGGCACCATCGAAGCCGCCGGCGGCGCAGGCGATGCCGGCACCTCGACCTTCGTCAGCTCGGAAATCGCCAAGAGCGAGCGCCCCGAACTGACCAGCGCCAAGATCATCGTCTCGGGCGGCCGCGCGCTGAAGGATGCCGAAACCTTCGAAGTCGTGATCACGCCGCTTGCGGACAAGCTCGGCGCTGCCATCGGCGCGAGCCGCGCGGCGGTCGATGCGGGCTATGTCCCCAACGACTATCAGGTCGGCCAGACCGGCAAGATCGTGGCTCCGGAAGTCTATTTCGCGATCGGCATCTCGGGCGCGATCCAGCACTTGGCGGGGATGAAGGACTCCAAGGTCATCATCGCCATCAACAAGGACGAAGACGCCCCGATCTTCCAGGTCGCGGATATCGGCCTTGTAGCGGATCTGTTTGCGGCGGTGCCGGAGCTGACCGGCTCGCTGTAAGCGGTTCATCGTAAAAGACTTTATTTCGAAATGAACCTCCGGCAGTCTGGTGTGACTGCCGGAGGTTTTGCTTATGCGCGCTGCTGTTCTTGCCCTTGCCACCCTGCCCGCCCTTGTCGCTGCGCCCGCGCAGGCAGAACCTGTGGTGGTGCAGCCCAGCAGCCCGTGGAATGACGATTTCGCCGAGGACAAGTGCCGCCTCTCGCGTCTGTTCGGCGAGGGCGAAAGCCAGCACTATCTCGCCTTTCAGCAATACTGGCCCGCCGAGACAGCTGGGCTGACCGTGGCAGGCCCGGCGTTCGAACGGTTCCGCAGCCCGCAACGGACTGATGTGCGATTTTTCGAGGGTCAGGAGCCGCTGCGCACAAGGCCCTTTACCGGTTCGGTCGAACAATTCGGAAGTGGGGTGATCTACTCCTCGATTAGGATCACCGAGGCAGAGCCGACCGATACCAATGAGGTCGATGAGCCGCGCTCGGGCGGAATTCCCCCGCTCAACGCCACCGAGGGCGATCTGGTGCAATTCGTCGCGCTCAAGCAGGGCGGGCGCGAGGTGCGGCTCGAAACCGGGCCGCTGGGGGAAGCCTTCAAGGTGCTCAACCAATGCACGCTTGATCTGCTGCGTGACTGGGGTCTCGATCCGGACAAGCACGTCACCGCAACCAGCCTGCCGCGTTGGACCAATCAGGCCGCGCTCACCCGCAAGATCACTGCCAATTACCCGACCGGCGCGTTGGCGCAGGGCGAACAGGCCATCATGCGGATGCGGGTTATCGTGAACGAACAGGGCGCGGTCGAAAGCTGCACTATCCTCAAGGCGACCGATACCGAAAGGCTTGAATCCCCCGCTTGCCGGGTGATGCAGGGAGCACGGTTCGAACCCGCGCGTGATGCATCGGGTCAGCCGTTCCGCTCGCTCTACGCGACCTCGATCACCTACCGGATCGGCTGACCGTGCGCTTCACAGCACCGTCGCAAGGAAGTGCAGCGTCATCCCCACCAGCCCGCCGACCAGCGTGCCGTTGATGCGGATGAACTGGAGGTCGCGGCCCACCGCGCCCTCAACCCGGTCGGTGATGGTGGTCACGTCCCAGCGCTTGACCGTTTCTGACACCAGCCGCACGATCTGGTCGCCGTAGCGGGTCGCAACACCCACCATGGTGCGGCGCGCGAAGCGGTTGATCTGGTGCTGCAGCCGCGCGTCCTTTTGCAAGGCCTGCCCCAGTTCGGCGAGCATGTTGCGCATGTCCTCGCCCATGCCGCTTTCGGGATCGCGCGCGCGGGCGATCAGCGATTGGCGCATCCGTTCCCACACACCCATCCACCACACCGCGACGGCGGGATTGGCGATCAGATCGCGCTTCATCTCCTCCACCTTGGCGCGGGTTTCCGGATCGTGCTGCAAGTCCTGCCCGAGCTTGGCGAGCCCTTCCTCGATCTTGCCGCGCAGCGGGTGATCGGGATTGACCAGCACCTCGGCGAGGAGCTTGTAGAGCCCGTCGAGCACGCTGGTGGAGATGGTCTTGTCGAGCCCGGTCCAGCGCAGCACGCCCGCGACGCGCTGGTGGATGATGTCGCGCAGCGTTTCCTCGTTGTCCTCGATGGTAAGGCCAGCCCATCGCACGAAACCGTCGATCAGCGGCTGGTGGCGCTTGTCGGCCATTGTGGTCTCGAGCATCCGCCCGGCGAGCGGCGCGATCTCGAGCTTGCCGAGCTGCCCGGCGAGCCCTGCACGCACCTGGTTGCCGAGCCGGTCGGGATCGAGCGATTCGAGCACCTCGGCGAGCAGCTCCGCGGCACCCGAGGTGATGCGCGAGCGATCATCGCTCTCGCCGCGTTCGGGCGCGGCGGCGAGGAATTCGCCCGCCGCCTTGGCGACATTCATCCCCGCCATGCGCCGCGCGACCACGGCAGGCGTGAGGAAGTTCTCGCGCAGGAATTGCGCCATGGTGTCGGCGATGCGGTCCTTGTTTTCCGGGATGATCGCGGTGTGCGGGATCGGCAGGCCGAGCGGGTGGCGGAACAGGGCGGTGACCGCGAACCAGTCGGCTAGCCCGCCAACCATCGCCGCTTCGGCAAAGGCGTTGATATAGCCCCACGCCGGATGATCGTCGACCAGCCCGATGGTGGTGACGAAAATCACCGCCATCGCAGCGAGCATCCCGGTCGCGGTCCAGCGCATCCGGCGGGCGCGGTCGACCGTCAGCGGCTGGCCGCGGAAGGTGAGGGGCAGGGTGTGACGCGTCGCCATGACGGTGCCTTAGCCCGCCAGAGGCGGCCGCGTCACGCTTTTGCTGCTCATTCGGCCGGTTCGCTGCCGGGCGGCAGGCGCCGCGCCGGGATCGGCTTGGCCTTGCCGGGCAGGCCGGGGAAGGGCAGAACGGGCGTGCCGGCCCCATGCGGACGGGTGTCGTCACGCCGGTCGTCTCCGGGCTTGTAGGTCAGCATTCGCGCTGTCAGCCACGGGCCGACGCGCTTCTCGAAGCTATCGGCGAGGCTGAAGCCCGCCGGCACGATCAGCAGCGTGAGCAGGGTCGAAAGGATCAGCCCGCCGATCACCACGATGCCCATCGGCTGGCGCCACGCCCCGTCGCCCGACAGCGACAGCGCCACAGGCACCATGCCTGCGGTCATGGCCACGGTGGTCATCACGATCGGCTGCGCGCGCTTGTGCCCGGCATCCATGATCGCATCGATCTGGCCCACGCCCTTGGCCATTTCCTCGATCGCGAAGTCGATCAGCAGGATCGAGTTCTTCGACACGATCCCGAGCAGCAGCAGGATGCCGATATAGACCGGCATCGATTGCGGCTGACCGACCAGCCAGATCAATAGCACCCCGCCCAGCGGCGCCAGCGCCAGCGAGGTCATGTTGACCAGCGGGCTCATCAACCGCTTGTAAAGCAGCACCAGCACCGCAAACACCAGCAGCACGCCCGCGATGATCGCGATAATCAGATTCTGGATCAGTTCATCCTGCCATTCTTCCTCACCCACCGCGTCGCGGATCACACCGACGGGCAGGTCCTTCAGCACCGGCAGCGCGTCGAGCTGCACCTGCGCCTCGCCCTTGAGCACGCCCGGCGCCAGATCGGCGCCGACCAGCACGCGTCGGTTCTGGTTGTAGCGCTGGATCGCGGTCGGGCCGGAGCCGAAGCTGATCTCCGCCACCCGGCTCAGCGGCACCGATCCGCCATTGGCGGTGGGCACCGGCAGGTTCTCGATCGTGCTGAAATCGGTGCGCGACTTTTCCGACAGGCGCACCACGATCGGGATCTGGCGATCCGACAGCGAGAAGCGCGCCGCGTTCTGCTCGATCTCGCCGAGCGTCGCGATGCGGATCGTCTGCGACAGCGCCGCGGTGGTAACGCCCAGTTCGGCGGCGATCTGGGCCCGCGGAGTGATGATGATCTCGGGACGGTTGAGATCGGCGCTGATGCGCGGGGCGACCAGCGACTTCACGCCCTTCATTTGCTCGACCAACTGCGTCGCGGTGCGATCAAGCAGCACCGGATCCGAGCCCGCCAGCATCACCGTCATGTCGCGACCCGAGCCGAAGCCGGCGCTCTGCGACTGGAAACGCACGCGCGCATCGGGCATCTGGGCGAGCACCGGGCCCAGTTCGCGTTCGAATTCGATCGAGGTGCGCTTGCGGTCCTCGCGCAGCTTGACGAAGATCGACGAGGTTTCGCCCAGCCGGGTGCGCTCGAGCAGGCGCTCGACTTCGGGCTCCTGGTTGAGCCGCGCGGCGACCGAATTGACGATCCGCTTGGTCTCGGCGAGCGTGGTGCCCGGCACGGTCTCGATCTCGACGCGGCTGTTCTCGTCATCGATGGTCGGCTGGAACTGCGCCGGGATCTGGCCGAACAGCATGATCGTCATCAGGAACGAGAACCAACCGATCCCCAGCATCCAGATGCGGTGATCGTAGAACCGCGCGGTCATCCAGCGCACGCCCTCGGCAAAGCGCCCGCTGCCATTGGCGGGCGTCTCGATCAGGCGGAAGGTCAACAGGCCGGCGAAGAACGCCAGGCCCGAGACCAGCAGGACCTGCACGATCTCGAAGATCTTGGCGACGAGCTTGTAGAGGAAGCCGTTGCTATCGCTCGAGACAGCCATCGCCACCTGCTTGGGAACTTCAAGCCCGGCGATGCCCTTCCACAGCGGGGCGGCGCCCAGCTTTTCAGCGATCAGGCCCGAAACCGAACCACTGAAAATCTCGAACAGCGTGATGGCGGTCACCAGCAGCAGCGCGATCAGGGTCAGCAGCAGACCCGGGACATAGAAGGCGCGGCTGCGCGGGGCGGTGAGCCCGGCGCGGCGGGCGGCCATCTTGCCGGTGTCCAGCGTCCAGGCCAGCACGCTCATATAGGCGTCGATCATCGGGCCTTCGCCGTGCTCGGCAACGCCCTTGGCCTTGAGAAAATAGGCCGCCATCAGCGGCGTGACCATGCGCGCCACAGCCAGCGACATCAGCACCGCAATCACCACCGTGATCCCGAAATTCTGGAAGAACTGGCCCGAGACGCCCGGCATCAGCCCGACCGGCAGGAACACCGCGACGATGCAGAAACTGGTCGCCACCACCGGCAGGCCGATTTCGTCGGCGGCGTCGATCGTGGCCTGATAGGCGGTCTTGCCCATCCGCATATGTCTGACGATGTTCTCGATCTCCACGATCGCATCGTCGACCAGCACGCCGGCCACCAGCGCCAGTGCCAGCAGCGAGAGGAAATTGAGGTTGAACCCGAGCAGGTCCATGAACCAGAAGGTCGGGATTGCAGACAGTGGGATCGCGACGGCCGAAATGAAGGTCGCGCGCCAGTCGCGCAGGAACATGAACACCACGACCACGGCCAGCACCGCGCCTTCGACCAGCGCCCAGATCGAGCTTTCGTACTGGCCGCGGGTATAGGTGGTGTTGGTCGAGAGCTTGATGAACTTCACACCCTCGTTCTCGGCCTCGATCTTGTCCATTTCGGCCAGCGCTGCGTCATAGACCGCCAGATCGGACGAACCGCGCGCGCGGCTCATGGCGAAGTTGACGACTTCCTTGCCGTTCACTTCGCTGATCGATGTGCGCTCGGAAAAGCCGTCGCGCACGGTGGCGACGTCGGCAAGTCGCACCGTGCGCCCGCCGCCGAGCTGGATCTGGCTCTGCGACAGCGCGAAGGCGTTGTCCGAATTGCCCAGCACGCGCAGCGACTGGCGGGTGCCGCCGATCTCGGCAAGCCCGCCTGCGGCGTCGAGATTGGTCTGGCGCAGCACGGCGTTGATCTGCGAGGCGGTGACCCCGAAGGACTGCATCCTGGCCGGATCGAGGATCACCTCGATCTCGCGGTCAACCCCGCCGAAGCGGTTGACCTCGGCCATGCCTTCGATCTTGAGCAGGCGCTTGGCGACGGTATCGTCGATGAACCAGCTCAATTGCTCGATCGTCATGTCGTCGGCTTCGACCGCGACATAGCCGATTGGCTCGCCCACCACGTTGACCTTGCGCACCTGCGGTTCGAGAATGCCGTCGGGCAGGCTCCCGCGCACGCCGTCGATCGCGGTCTCGACCTCGTTGACCGCTTCGATCAGATTGGTGCCGATCTCGAATTCGACAAAGGTGGCCGAACTGCCCTCGCGCGCGGTCGATTGCAGCGAATTGACACCGTTGATCGAGCGCAGCGCGCTTTCGACGCGCTGGGTGATCTGGTTCTCGATCTCGGTCGGAGACGCGCCAGGCTGGGAAATGATGACCTGCACCGCCGGAAAATCGACGTCCGGATTATCGGTCACGTCCATGAAGCGGAAGCTGACGATCCCGGCAAGCAGCAGGCCGGTGAAGAACACCAACGGAATCACCGGGTTGCGGATCGACCAGGCCGAGATGTCGCGGAGAGCCATAATGTTCCTGCCTTGGGTCTCGTCATTCTTGTGCGCACTTGGCACGGTGTCCCGTCAGATACGCATAGCGCATCCGCTTGGACGGGGCGGTTACTTCTTCAGCGGCTGGGGATTGATGCTCTCGCCCGGGTTGAGGAAGCCCCCTGCCCGCAGCACCACCTGCTCGGTGCCCGAAAGCCCTTCGGTGATGGCGATCCCCTGCTTGGTCACCGCGCCGGTGGTGACCCCGCGGCGCACCGCCTTGTTATCCTTGCTCACGACATAGACGAAGCTGCCTTTGGCATCGGCCAGCACCGCGCTTTCGGGCAGCACGGTCGCGGTAAAGCTGCCGCTGTTCAGCCGCGCGGTGGCAAAGCCGCCGGGGCGCAGTTCGGGCGCGAAGCGCAATGCGATACGCGCCGTGCCCTGCCGCGTGGCCTGGTCGATCACCGGCGAAAGCTGCCACACCTGCCCCGAGAATTCGTCCTTCGAACCGGTCGGAATGATCGTCGCCATGGTGCCGACCGACAGCCCGGCAAGCTGTTGCTCGGAGAGCTGGGCGAGCATTTCCATCTCGCCGCCGCTGGCAATGGTGAACAGTGGTGCGCTGCCGGCGCCGACCGTCTGGCCGGGCTCGACATTGCGCTGAAGGACATAGCCCGAGGAAGGCGCATAGACATTCAGCCGGTCGTTGCGCGCGCGCTGTTCGCGCAGCTGCGCTTCGGCCACCTTGACCCGCGCCACGGCCGCATCGCGCACGGCAGTCAGCCGGTCGACATCGGCCTTGGAGACAAACCCGCGAGCAACCAGCTGGAGTGCGCGGTCGAGATTGGCCTGCGCCAGATTGGCATCGGCCTTGGCCACCTGGATCTGCGCGGCCTGCGCTTCGGCCTGCTGGACCTGCACCGAACGGTCGATCACCGCCAGCACCTGACCCTGCTGCACCCAGTCACCCGCATCGACCGTGACGCGCAGCACCTGCCCGCCTTCGCCCACCGCACCAACCGGCATCGGGCGGCGCGCCGCGAGCGTGCCGGGCGCTTCGATAAGGCCGGCAACGGTGGTCTTGCCCGGCGTGATAACCGTCACCGAAGGGGCCTGAGAATTGTCGTCACCCACCGCCACAGGCTCGCCGCCCGCCAGCGCGAAATAGGCGCCGATCGCCAGCAGCAGCCCGAACAGACCCAGCCCGCCGATGATCAGCCAGCGCGGCACACGCGGCCCGGCGAGCGTGCGCGCACCGGCATAATCCGTTGTCACCCCGTCAGCGGCGTCGGCCCGGATGGTGGTCTCGTAATTCATTATTATTCCCTTGTCGGAGCCGTCCGCCGGCGCGGATCATCCGCCTTCGCCAGTGTATTATCTCGATAAGTCACCGAGCGCAACGCCTGATAGGCTGTACCCATCGCGTGGGCAATGCCTGCATCGACGGGTGACTTTAAGGACAGACGAAGGTCACCCCCGCTGGTTCCCGGCGGAGGTGACACGCAGGATTCAGCGCAGACGACCGCGCTTGATCAGATTGACGATGCCCAGCAGCACGGTCGCGCCAAGTGCGGCGACAAGCAGGCCGGTGATCGAGAATTCCTGAACGCTGCCATTGATGCCGAGCAGAGGGCCGGAAATCGCGTTGCCGACAACCGAGCCGCCGCAGCCGATCACGATATTCCAGAAAATACCCATCGAGGCATCACGATTCATCACCAGACTGGCAAGCCAGCCCGCTACCCCGCCGACGATCAGTGCGATAATCCATCCCATGGCATTCCTCCTCTGCCGCGCAGCCAAGGCTTGGCCGCGCTTGCGGGCGGGATGCTAACGGGTTTCGGGCGGCAATGCCACAGCGGCGGGCGCGGGCCCGCCCCAGCGCTTCAATATTTCAGCTGGCGCTGGTAGAGATCGCGGTAGTGCTGGATCTTGGTGACACGCAGGCCGTGCATGCCCGAACGGTCCACCGCACGCTGCCACGAAGCGAACTCCTCGAGCGTGAGGCCATAGCGCGCGAGCGCCTCGTCGAGCGTCAGCAGACCGCCGCTGACGGCAGCCACGACCTCGGCCTTGCGACGCACGACCCAGCGCTTGGTATCGGGCGCGGGCAGATCGGCAATCGTCAACGGCTCGCCAAGCGGGCCGATAACCTGTGCGGGGCGGATGTCCTGGTTTTCAATCATTGCTTGTCTCTTGCATCGCCTCCGTGCGCTTCCGTCGAACGCCCGGCATCGCCCCCCGATACCGCGTCATGCTGAACCGAAGCGCCGGCATATTCTTTGCCATCAGAGGCTTTAGAGCAGTCTAAAGCATCATGGTTAACGACGGGTTCTTTTTCGTCGATCATCGCAAAGTAGCTTGCGGCGGCATCGCCGAAGCTGGCGGCGACCGCTCCGATCAGCCCTTTCGACTCGCTGCGCAGCAACAGCCGCAGATCGCGGGCCGCGTTGAGCCGGGCGGTAATCTCGCTCCATTCGACCGCCCGGAGCGCATCGCCCGCGCGCCGGCCGGCACGCGATTCGACTCGCTCGCCCGCCTGTGCCGAGGCACTCCAGCGCTTGCGTGCGCCATCCTCGGCGCTCCGGTGGAGCGGCGGCCTCAAAGCGGCAGAGACAGGGTCGGATTTCTCGAACATGACGGTTGGTCATAAGGCGATTGCGTCAAGATCAGGTAAAACCGCCATTTACCCCAGCTTAGGAATAGTGCGGCCCCGGCGGAAACCTTGGTAAACGCGAAGGCGCCCACAACGCAGGGATTGCGCGCAGAATTTGCAGGCTCTGGCGAAACGCGGGCAGCAACGCTATATCGATCGCGATTCCCATGGATACGCTAACCCTCCTGGAGGCCGACCCGCTCGCCGGGCCCGATGCCACCGCGCTGTTCGATCTGCCACGCCCTGCGTCCGAATGCCGGATCGTGGTGGCGATGAGCGGCGGGGTCGATAGTTCAGTGGTCGCCGCGCTGGCGCATGCGAGCGGCGCGGAAGTGATCGGCATCACGCTCCAGCTTTACGATTACGGCGCTGCCACGGGCCGCAAGGGCGCGTGCTGCGCGGGCGACGACATCCGCGATGCGCGCACCGTGGCTGACCGGCTGGGCATCGCGCATTACGTGTTCGACCATGAAACCGCCTTCCGCGAAGACGTGGTCGAGCAGTTCGCCGACGAATATCTCGCCGGGCGGACGCCGGTCCCCTGCATCCGCTGCAACATGGGGCCCAAGTTCACCGATCTGTTCCGCATGGCGCGCGAATTGGGCGCGGATTGCCTTGCCACCGGCCATTATGTGCGCCGGGTGATGAGCGCGGACGGCCCGCAGTTGCACCGCGCCTTCGATCCGGCGCGCGATCAGTCCTATTTCCTTTACGGCACCACCGAAGCGCAGCTCGAATATCTGCGCTTTCCGCTGGGCGGGATGCCCAAGCCGCAGGTGCGCGAACTGGCCGAGGCGGCGGGCCTGCGCAATGCAGCCAAGCCCGACAGTCAGGACATTTGCTTCGTCCCCGATGGCGATTACGCTAAGATCGTCACCAAGGTGCGACCCGAGGGCGCGGCGCCCGGCAGTATCGTCCACGCCGCCACCGGCGCGGTGCTGGGAAGCCACAAGGGCATCGTCCATTTCACGGTCGGCCAGCGCAAGGGCCTCGAAATCGGCGGCCAGCCCGAACCACTCTATGTCATCGGCCTTGATGCTGCGGCACGCGAGGTGCGGGTCGGGCCGAAGCGGATGCTGGCGGTGAACGCGGCACGCCTGATCGAGACCAACCGCATCGGGCCTTTGGGTGATGAACCGCTGACCGCCAAGGTGCGCAGCCTTTCCAAGCCCGTGCCGGTGACGCTCGATGGCACCCCCGGCGACGGCGCGGCGGTCACGATCCGCTTTGCCGCGCCCGAGTATGGCGTTGCCCCGGGCCAGGCGGCGGTGATCTATGCCGGCGAACGGGTGATCGGCGGCGGCTGGATCGACGCGACCGAGAAGGTCACCCTTTGATTTCGGTTCGCTAACGCAAACGCAGACCCCCCGCCCCGCCTCCCCACCCGGCCACCGATAGTACCACTATATTATGGTGGCAGGGTGGGGAGGCGGAGCGGGGGATCTGCGCCGCACGACTGTGCGGCAAAAATCCTTATTCCTCCCACTTCTCCAGGACGCAGCCATAGCCTTCGCGGTAGGTCGCGGTTGCTTCGGCCACCAGCGGGAAGCGCGCGGTGACGCTTTTGGCTTGGGGGTCGTCGACCAGCGTGACCGCTTCCATCCCCGAAAGCTTGTCCTTGGCGCAGTCATCAAGGCTGCGGCCCGCGACAAAACGGCACGAGCACGCCACCCGCGCCGAATAGACAGACGCGATGCTGCCATAGCCATTGATCGGCTCGCGGAAGGCCCAGGCCGCCGCGCCGGCGGCGAGCGCGATCAGCGCCAGCAGCCAGAGCCCGTAGCGCCGACGGCGCGATGATGAGAGCCCGGAAGCAGGGTTGGGTGTTTTCGCCATTGCCAAGCTCTTTTGCATCGGGAATTGAGAGCGCGATGACCGCACCTGATTGCCTTCATAACCGCGCGCTCCTGCTCGCGCCAGCCCTGCTCCTGCCACCCCTCTTGCTGGTTGCCGGGTGCGGCGCGGCAACGCCCGCCGAAACCCCGCTGTCGGAGCAGGCCTTGGCGGCCGTCACCGCAGATTCCGGCGCCCCGAAAGACCAGCTTGCCCGCGCGCTCGACGATATCTTCACCGCGCAGGGCGTCGGCGAGACCCGCGCGGTGGTGGTGATGGCAAACGGCAAACTCGCCGCCGAACGCTACGCTGCGGGCTATGACAAGGATACGCGCTTTGTCAGCTGGTCGATGGCCAAGACCGTCACCGGCGTGCTGATCGGGATGCTGGTGTCCGACGGGCTGCTCGCGCTTGACGAGCCGGCGCCGGTCCCCTTGTGGCAGCGCCCCGGCGATCCGCGCGCCGAGATCACCCTGCGCCATCTGCTGCAAATGCGCAGCGGGCTGCGCCACACCGAGGCCGGCGATCCGCCCTACGAGAGCAGCGAGGTCAGGATGCTGTTCCTCGACGGGCGCGACAACATGGCGCGCTGGGCCTCCGAACAGCCGCTCGAAGCCGAGCCGGGCAAGATGTTCGAATATTCCTCCAACACCAGCGTGATCCTCGCCGATATCGCCGCGCGCGCGCTGACGGCCAGCGACAAGCCCGAGGCGCGGCGCAAGGCGGTGGCGGATTACCTGCAGCAGCGCCTGTTCGGCCCGCTCGGGATGACCTCGATGGTGCCCGAATTCGATGCGAGCGGAACGCTGGTCGGCGGCAGTCTGATGCACGCCACCGCGCGCGACTGGGCGAAGCTCGGCGAAATGCTGCGCCTCAAAGGCCGCGCGCCGGTCGGCGAACAGCTGGTGCCGCAGCGCTGGGTCGAGGCGATGGTGACCCCCAGCCCCGCCAGCCCGCATTACGGCTTTCAGACCTGGCTCAACCGCGAGGTTCCTGGCACCGAACCGTCCGAGCACCCGCTGTTCCCCGACCGCGCGCCCAAGAGCCTGTTCAGCCTCATCGGCCATATGGGGCAATATGTCCTCGTCTCGCCCGAGCAAGGCGTGACACTGGTGCGGCTCGGCCATTCGGACAGCGCCGAGCGCCCGGTGATGCTGCAGCGGGCGGCCGATGTGCTGGAACTCTACCCCGTGTCCTAGTTTTCCGCACCATCCGGGGCGCGAAATCCTCGCTCATGCGACCTGAAGGTCGGGTGGTCCGCCTGCGGCGGCTCAGCTTTGCGTCCGCTGCGGGCGCGCAGTTGCGCTTGCGGTCGCTTGTGCGACCGATGGCGCCTCTCCGCCCTGGTTATAGGGTGAAAGTGCCCTCGACCACAGTCACACAAGGCCCGCCGAGCCATGCCTTCTCGCCATCGAGGCGCAAGGCGAGATTACCGCCGCGTGTGCTGGCCTGATGCGCGGTAAAGCTCTCGCGCCCGAGCCGCCGCGCCCAATAGGGCGTCAGCACCGCGTGGGCCGATCCGGTGACGCTGTCCTCGTCGACCCCGCCGCCGGGGACGAACACCCGGCTGATGATATCGGTCCCTGCCCCGGACCCCGATCCGGGGTCGCCCGGCGCGGTAACGATGAACTGGTCAGCGCCCAGCCGCTCCAGCCCGCGGATATCGGGGACAAGACCGCGCACTGCCGCTTCGTTTTCATAGAGATAGATGTTGTAGCCCAGCTCGGAGCGATAGACTTCCAGCGGCTCGGTCCCCAGCAACCGGATCGCTTCGGCCTGATTGGCGGCGCTGTCGGGTGCGGTTGCAATCGCGGGAAGCGCAAGTTCGTAGCCTTCGCCTGCCCGCACCACTTCGAGAATACCCGACAGCCTCGTGCGGAAGGTCAGGCGCTCAAGCGCTTGTCCCTTGGCATCCCGCTGCAAAAGCACATGCCCGCTCGCCAGCGTCGCATGGCCGCACAGCGCGATTTCATAGGTCGGCGTGCACCAGCGCAGCTCCCAGTCAGCAGCGCCGGTGGTGTCGCGCACCACGAAGGCGGTTTCGGCGAACAGGTTCTCCGCCCCGATCGCGACCAGCACATCGTCGGGGAGCCATTCCTCGAGCACCATCACCGCCGCCTGATTGCCGCCAAACGGGCGTGCGGCGAAGGCATCGACGTGCCAATAGGGGATTTTCTGCGGCATCGGGGACGTCCTCAAGGATAAAGCAATGTGTCGGACCACGGCGCGTCCGGAGCGCTGCGGATGAATTCGCGGCGATCATGCAACCGGTTGTCGCGATCGATCCAGAATTCGATTCGTGTCGGGCACAACGTAAAACCCGTCCAGTGCGGCGGGCGCGGCACCCGGCCCTCGGCTTCATGCGCGGCCCAGAGCTCCTGCACGCGGGTCAGATAGGTCTGGCGATCAGGCAGGGGGCGCGACTGGTCAGAAGCCGCGCTGCCGACCTGGCTCTTGTAGGGGCGAGAGTGGAAATAGGCGTCGGCACGTATCGGCGTCACCTCGGTCAGCGGGCCCTCGATGCGGATCTGGCGGCGCAAGCTCTTCCAGTGGAATAGCAGCGCGGCCTGCATATTGGCGCGGATCTGGGTGCCCTTGCGGCTGCCTGAATTGGTGAAGAAGGTGAACCCGCCGCCGCCGATTTCGCCCGCGCCGTGGCCCTTCAGGAGCACCATCCGCACCGAAGGCGCGGCATCGGGGGTCGCTGTCGCCAGCGCCATGGCATTGGGGTCATTCAGCTCGCCGACCTGCGCGGCGGCAAACCATGTCTCGAACAGCGCGAAAGGATCGGCGCCTGCGGGCAGCACAGAATCGGCCAATTGGGCATCGTCGAGAGGGGTGGTGCTGGTCATTGGCGGTCTTTCTGGTTGGCGGCGAGACGCTCATAGATACGCGCGTGCCTGCGCGAAAGGCGCAGATGGTGAATTTCGCCTGTTGGTGGCGCAGGCTCCCCGCTTGCGCGCGGGCGCTGTATCACCTAGCTAACACGCAATGCGCGATCCCTACAGCACACTTGGCGTCCCCCGCACCGCGTCGGAAGCGGACATCAAGAGCGCCTATCGCAAGCTCGCCAAGCAGCTGCACCCCGATCGCAACACCGACAATCCCAAGGCCGCCGAGAAATTCTCGGACGTGACCCGCGCCTATGATCTGCTGAGCGACAAGGCCAAGCGCGCGCAATATGATCGCGGCGAAATCGATGGCGAGGGCAATCCCGCCAATCCCTTTGCAGGGATGGGCGCGCGCGGCGGATACCCCCGCGGCGGCACCTATGGCGCCGGCCCGGGCGGCCCGCAGGGCGGCGGCGATTTTGGCGGCTTCACCCCTGATGATGTCGATCTGGGCGATCTGTTCGAAGGCCTGTTCGGCGGCCGTGCTCGCCAGCAGCAGCCTCCGCCGCGTCGGCCGTTCGGCAAGCAGCCGCCACCCCCGCCGCCCCGGCGCGGCGCGGATATCCAGTACCGGCTCGCCGTGCCCTTCGTCGAAGCCGCCGCCGGGCGCGACCAGCGCATCACGCTGGCCGACGGCAAGGCGATCAATCTGAAGCTTCCCGCAGGCGTCGATGATGGCACGATGATGCGGCTCAAGGACAAGGGCCACCCCGGCCCGGGCGGCAATGGTGACGGGATCGTGCTGGTCGATGTCGGCACCCATCCGTTCTTCCGGCGCGAGGGCGACCATATCCGCATGGACCTGCCGATCACGCTCGACGAGGCGGTGCGCGGGGCCAAGGTCAAGTGCCCGACGGTGGACGGCCCGGTGATGCTGACGATCAAGCCCGGCTCGGGCGGCGGCACGGTGCTGCGGCTGACGGGCAAGGGCTGGACCAAGAAATCGGGCAAGACGGTCGATGGCAAGCCCGAACGCGGCGACCAGCTGGTAGCGCTCGAAATCCAGCTCCCCGCCGATCTCGCCGGGCTTGAGGAACGGCTCGAAGGCTGGGTCGATATCGCGCGGCCGCGGGAGAAGTTCGGTCTTTAGCAGACCGGGCGCCCTTGCCTTGCCGGTCCGCGAAATCTTCAGCTCCCGGCCGTTTTCGGTGATCCGCCGGGTGGCCGTGGGCACCTTCAACGATGGTTTCATCCATGCCGGCAACCTCGCCTACCTGTCGATGCTGGCGATTTTCCCCTTCTTCATCCTCGGCGCGGCGCTGTTCGATCTGATCGGCGGGCGCGCCAATGCCGAAGCGATGATCGACGCCGTGGTCCGCGCGCTGCCGGATTCGGTCGCGAGCGTGATCGGACCGGTGGCCGAAGATGTGATCTATGCCCGTTCGGGCTGGCTGCTGTGGCTCGGCGCGGCGGTCGGGCTGTGGACGGTGTCGAGCCTGATCGAGACGATCCGCGACATCCTGCGCCGCGCCTATCATGCGCCGCCGGTGCAGGCTTTCTGGATGACGCGGCTATTTTCCGCCGGGCTGATCCTGGCCGCGGTGGTGCTGCTGATGCTCTCGCTGTTCGCGCAGGTGGTGATCGGCGCGGCGCAGGAGGTGATTATCGCCGCCTTCCCGCAGCTGGCTGGGCTGATCGCCAAGCTCAGCGGTGCGCGGGTCGTGCCGGCGCTGGGTCTGGCGCTGTCGCTCTATGTGCTGTTCGCCACGCTCACCCCGCCCCAGCACCGCAAGAGCGGCGCGCCGCGCTGGCCCGGCGCGCTGTTCACCACCTTGTGGTGGATCGCGGTCGCTGTGGCGCTGCCGGTGGTGCTGCGGCTCTTCTTTACCTATGACCTCACCTACGGCAGCCTTGCCGGGAGCATGGTGACATTGCTGTTTTTCTGGCTCGTCGGGCTCGGCCTCGTTATCGGCGCGGAATTGAATGCGGCGCTGGCGCTGGAAGGGCAGGACATGGTCCCCGGCACAGCTTAGGGCGGCGCAAGCGAGGAGAAGGCGTAAATGGACGGATTGATGCCAGGTTTGATGGCCGGCAAGCGCGGCCTGATCATGGGGCTTGCCAATGACAAGTCGCTGGCCTGGGGCATTGCCAAGAAGCTCGCCGAGCACGGGGCTAGCCTCGCCTTTTCCTATCAGGGCGAGGCGCTGGCCAAGCGCGTGATCCCGCTCGCCGCCGAACTGGGCAGCGATTTCACCTTCGAATGCGACGTTTCCAGCATGGAATCGCTCGATGCCGCCTTTGCGACCCTGAAGGAGCGCTGGGACAGCCTCGATTTCGTGGTCCACGCGATCGGCTTTTCCGACAAGAACGAGCTGCGCGGCCTGTATGTCGACACCAGCCTCGACAATTTCCTGCTGACCATGAACATCTCGGCCTATTCGCTGGTGGCGATCACCCAGCGCGCCGCCGCGATGATGCCCGAAAGCGGCGGCGCGATCCTGACTCTGTCCTATTACGGCGCGGAAAAGGTTGTGCCGCATTACAATGTGATGGGCGTCGCCAAGGCCGCGCTGGAGACCAGCGTCAAATATCTCGCCAATGATCTCGGGCCGCGCAACATCCGCGTCAACGCGATCAGCGCCGGGCCGATCAAGACCCTCGCGGCGAGCGGGATCGGCGATTTCCGCTACATCCTGAAGTGGAACGAATTGAACGCGCCGCTGCGCCGCAATGTCACGATCGAGGATGTCGGCGGCGCGGGGCTTTACCTGCTGTCCGACCTTGCCTCAGGCGTGACGGGCGAGACGCATCATGTCGATGCGGGTTATCACGTGGTCGGGATGAAGCAGGAAGACGCGCCCGATATTGCGCTGTCGTAAGGCAACCAGTTCGGTAAATCTATTTTCGCAGTTCGGCAGGGCGCCTGCTCGTCCAAGCCTAGACACTCCGCTCCTTGCAGGCTGCCCGCCCCGCTTATTGGCTCGCGTGCATTGTCGCCCAACTCAGGCATTGGAATGGGCTCAGCGATGGGCGCAGGCGAGCCGGGACGGCGCTCCTACTGCGCAGCGCCTAAAGACCGCCACCAGGCCTCGTTATCCAGATACCAGCGCAGCGTGTGGCGCAGGCCTTCTTCAAACCCGCGCTGCGGTGCATAGCCGAGCTCGGCCTGCGCCTTGGTTTCGTCGATCGCGTAGCGGCGATCATGCCCGGCGCGGTCGGTGACGAAGGTCTTGAGGCTGATCGTCGCCTCGCCCTTGGCCGCAGGAGCATCGGGATAGCGCGCGGCAAGGCCATCGATCTCGGCAAAAGCGCGGTCGACCTCGGCGCAGATCGTGTCGATCACGGTCATGTTGGGCAGTTCGGCCCCGCCGCCAATATTGTAGGTTTCGCCCGGGTGGCCATTGGTGAGGCAGGCTGCGATGCCGCGGCAATGATCCTCGACATGGAGCCAGTCGCGCACGTTCATCCCGTCGCCATAGATCGGTAGATTGCGGCCATGGAGCGCGTTGAGCAGGAACAGTGGGATCAGCTTTTCGGGATATTGGTAGGGCCCGTAATTGTTCGAGCAATTGCTGGTCGTCACATCGAGCCCGAAGGTGTGGTGATAGGCGCGCACCAGATGGTCCGAGGCCGCCTTGCTCGCCGAATAGGGCGAGTTGGGGGCGTAGGGCGTCACTTCGCTGAAGGCCGGATCATTGGGGCCGAGCGAGCCGAACACCTCGTCGGTGGAGATATGGTGGAAGCGATGCGGCTGCCCGCTGCCCGCCAGCCACACGCTGCGCGCGGCCTTCAAAAGGCTGTTGGTGCCGAGGATGTTGGTGTCGATGAAGGCGTCCGGCCCGGTGATCGAACGGTCAACATGGCTCTCGGCGGCAAAATGCACGATGGTGGTGATGTCGCGCTCGCGCAGCAATTGTTCGACCAGCGCGGTCTCGCGGATGTCGCCCACCACCAGTTCGGACGTGCTGCCTTCGAGGGTCGAGCGGTTGCCAGCATAGGTCAGCGCGTCGAGCACGATCACCGCGTCCTCGGGATGATGCGCGTTCCAGTAATGCACGAAGTTGCCGCCGATGAAGCCGGCACCCCCGGTGACAAGCAGATTAGCCAAGTTTCGCTTCCTCATCGAGCATAAGGCGCAAGTGGGTGCGCCAGTGCACTGCTTCTGCACCCAGCGCCGCGCGGGTGGCGCGGCAATCGAGCAGCGAGAACGCCGGGCGGCGCGCCGGTGTCGGGTAATCGGCGGTGGTGATCGGGCGGATCACCGGCAGCTTGGCAATCAGACCGCGCGCCAGCGCCTCCTCGCCGATCGCCACCGCAAAATCATACCAGCTGGCAACCCCGGCATCGGAATGGTGGAACGTGCCGCTGGCCTGCTTTTCGACCAGGCCCCAGATGGTGCGCGCCAAGCCCGTGGCCCAGGTCGGCGCGCCGATCTGGTCGCACACCACACCAAGCTCGTCACGCTCCTTCATCAGCCGGATCATGGTGCACACGAAATTGGCGCCGCCCGCCTCGTAGACCCAGGCGGTGCGGACCAGCACGTCTTCAGGGCGCAGATGATCCTCGCCCTCGGCCTTGGTGCGGCCATAGGCCGATTGCGGATTGCGCGGCGCATCCGGCACATAGGGCGAAGAAGCAGTGCCGTCGAAGACATAGTCGGTCGAAACGTGGACCACCTTCCCGCCGGTCTCGGCCATGGCTTCGACCATTGCGGCGACGGCTTCGGAATTGATCGCGCGGGCGAGGTTTTCATCGCCCTCAGCCTTGTCGACCGCGGTATAGGCGGCGGCGTTCAGGATCAGGTCGGGCGCTTCCACCGTCAGCCGCGCGCGCAGCATCGGCACGTCGGTGAGATCGCAGTCATCGACGTCGATCGCGTTGATCTCGGCCCATGCGGGTGCGAGCCGCTGAAGGGCACCGCCCAACTGGCCGTTCGCGCCGGTGATCAGCACCCTCATGCGAACACCGGCACATCGGCCAGGGCAAGCCCGCGCGCGTCCTTCTCTGAGATGATCGGATCAAGACCCGTCACCGGCCATTCGATCCCTACAGCCGGATCGTCCCACGCCAGCGTGAATTCGTTCGCAGGCGCATAGGGCGCGGTGCACTTGTAGAGGAAGTCGGTATCGTCCTCCAAGGTCAGGAAGCCGTGGGCAAAGCCCTCGGGCACCCAGAACATCCGCTTGTTGTCCGCGCTCAGCTCAACCCCGACCCACCGGCCGAAGTTGGGCGATGACGCGCGCAGGTCCACCGCAACATCGAATACCGCCCCGTTTGTCACTCGCACCAGCTTGCCCTGCGGGCCGGGGTTCTGGAAGTGCAGGCCGCGCAACACGCCCCTTTGCGAGCGGCTGTGGTTGTCCTGCACGAAGGTGAGATCGAGCCCGGCAGCCGCGAACCCGGCCGCGTTCCACGTCTCCATGAAGAAGCCGCGCGCATCGCCGAACACCCGCGGTTCGATGATCAGCACGCCCGGAAGCGCGGTTTCGATGATGTTCACGACAGCACCGGGCTTTCAAGCAGCTCGATGAGGTATTCGCCGTAGCCCGACTTGCGCAGCGGCTCGGCGATCTCGCGCAGGCGGTCAGCGGTGATGAAAGCCTGTCGCCAAGCGATTTCTTCGGGGCAGCAGATCTTCAGCCCCTGCCGCTCCTCGGTGATCCGCACATAGGTGGCTGCATCGAGCAGCGAGGCATGGGTGCCGGTGTCGAGCCAGGCAAAGCCGCGGCCCATGATCTCGACCGACATCGTGCCTTCATCGAGATAGAGACGATTGAGGTCGGTGATCTCAAGCTCGCCGCGCGGCGAGGGCGCAAGATCGCGGGCGCGGTCCACCACGGTCTCGTCGTAGAAATAGAGCCCGGTGACGGCATAGTTCGACTTGGGAAGTTTGGGCTTTTCCTCGATCGAAATCGCCCTGCCGTCGGCGTCGAATTCGACCACGCCAAAAGCCTGCGGATCATTGACCCGGTAGGCAAACACGGTCGCTCCGGCATCGCGCCCATTGGCGTTCCGGAGCAGATCGGGCAACCCGTGGCCGTAGAAGATATTGTCGCCCAAAATCAGCGCGCTCGGCCCGCCACGCACGAAATCGGCGCCGATGTGGAACGCCTGGGCAAGACCTTCGGGCTTGGGCTGGACGGCATAGGTCAGCTCCACGCCGAAATCGCTGCCATCGCCCAGCACGCGCTGGAACTGGGCCGCATCCTCGGGCGTGGTGATGATCAGAATCTCGCGGATCCCTGCCAGCATCAGCGTGCTGAGCGGATAGTAGATCATCGGCTTGTCGAAGATCGGCATCAACTGCTTCGAAACCCCGCGTGTCAGCGGGTAAAGGCGCGTTCCAGAGCCACCGGCCAGAATGATGCCGCGCCTTTTGTGCGGTCCGTCAATTTTCATCGATTAGTCAGAGCCTCGTACTGCGAAACCGCTCGCTGGCATCTGTGGCATTCCACGTCAAGCAGCCGATGCGACGTTGCCCAAGCGAACTCCTTCCTGTGTGCTTGCATGATTGTATCAACTTTACATAGCAGCGCGCCCAAGCAGGCGCAGATGCAGATGAGGCCGCCGCATACGCCTGCCAATTGGCCCAATCCTGCATCTAGGAGCGGTACAATCGTTCGGCGTAAAGCATGATATGACCTTCATGAGTGATCAACTGTGCCTTGCAAACAGCATCTTCCTTCGCCAGAACCCGCCCCGACAAGAGGATGGAGTTGCTATGACGCTTTCGCACAATCCTACGCTTACGGCAGAAGAAATCCGCGAGGAGCTTGGCAAGCTTGATCCCGGCACTCCCTGGACCCATCACTTTGACCTATGCGGGGTCGAAACAATCACGCCCGACATGGACGAGAAGTTCTACAAGAAATCCATGGCAGCGAAGAACCTCGGCCGTCTCGCGCTGATATATCATCAGTGCTTTTCGGGGGGCAAGGCACTCGCCGACACGCGCGTACTGGATGTCGCATCAGCCGAAGGCGGCCTCAGCGCCTGCTTTGTCGAAGCAGGGGCCAAGGAAGTCGTCGGTGTCGAGGGGCGTCAGCTCTACGTTGACCGGGCAAACCTAGTATCGCGCGCCTTGAACCTGACCAACATGAAGGTCCATCTCGGAGACGTGCGCCATATAAACAAACAAACGTACGGCGAGTTCGATTTCACCATCAACTCAGGCATTCTGCACCATCTTGGTCAGGACGATTTCCTGCCATTCCTGCAGGCAATGGGCGAGGTGACGCGTGACGTGATGTTCCTGTACACCCATGTCAGCACCCCTGAAGCGGTCAGGGATTTCCGGCTCAAGGGCCCCGTGAAGGTGGCCGATCGCTTCGAAGGGTACCTGTTGCAGGAACACGCGGAGGAGGCGAGCACCGAAGAGCGGATTGCGCAGGTCCGTGCCTCGCTCGACAACACCTATTCCTTCTGGGCGACCGAAGAGGCGCTGATTGCCGCGCTAAAGTCAGTCGGTTTCGGACTGGTCGCCAAAATCATGGAGCCGCACGTGTTCGGCTCGCACCTCAACAAGAGCCTTCGGGTGATCTTCATCTGTAAAAAGATCTGACGAGCGCGTCCAAGTTCAGCGAAAGAAACCTACCAAGTGCCTGAAACACTGCATATCCTTGCGGTCGTCAACTGCCAGGCGAAGGGCATAGCCGACTGGATCGGAGCGATGCTGAACCGGCCGGTCGATTATTTCCATCCGGCCCGCGTCAAGAGCGAGCCGGACGCGTTCGGGGAAGCGCTGTGCAGGGCCGATCTGGTTCTTGCCGGCACCGGCGGCCCGGCGAGCACGGTCCGAGGACAGCTTGAAGGGTTTGGTCTCAGCGGCGTGACCATGTTGACCG
>JBKDUW010000272.1:0-16191 GCA_046339235.1 Erythrobacteraceae bacterium
GCCGCCACCATCTGCCACGGCACGATGTTGGAATGGTGCTCCAATTGCGACAGCAGAATGCGGTCACCCGCCTTCAGGTTCGTCCGGCCCCAGGTCTGCGCGACGAGGTTGATCGCCTCGGTCGCGCCGCGAGTGAATACCAGCTCGTCCTCGTACCCGCCAAGGAAGGCCGCGACCTTGCGCCGCGCCGCCTCGTAAGCGAGCGTCATCCCGGCCGAGCGGGCATAGACCCCGCGGTGGACGGTGGCGTAATCCGCGCCGAGCGCGCGGCTCATCGCGTCGATCACCGCCTGCGGCTTCTGCGCGGTGGCGGCGGTGTCGAGGTAGTGCCACGGCTTGCCCTCAGGCGTGACCATGCCAGGGAAATCGGCACGCAGGTCGGCGAGTGCGGCGATGGTGACGGGCGCGTTCACAACCGCGCTCCCTCGAGCGCGCCCAGCGCCGCGTCGAGCAGCGTCTCGCGCTCCGCTTCGTCCTCCAGCGACACGAAAGCATCGCCGATGAAAGCCTGCACCAGCAGGCGCTGCGCGGTGGCCGGATCGACCCCGCGCGCCATCATGTAGAAGCGCGCGGCTTCATCGAGTTCGCCCACGGTGGCACCGTGGGCGCATTTCACGTCGTCGGCGAAGATTTCGAGCTGCGGGACGGCATTGGCGCTCGCGCCGGCCTCCAGCAGTCAGCCCTTGAAATCCTGCGCCGCATCGGTCTTCTGCGCGTGGCGGACGACCTTGATTTCGCCGAGGAAATTGCCGGTGCCGGTGTCCCAGTGGACCGCGCGGATGGTCTGGTTGCTGGTCGCCTCGGGTTCTGCGTGCACCACCTGCGTCACGAATTCGCGGGTCGCATCGCCGCCGCCGATGGTCACGCCGCCGAATTCGAAATGGGCGCCGCGTGCGAGATGCACTTCGAGCTCGACCCGGGTGTAATCGCCGCCGCGATTGGTGACAAAGAACGCGGCGCGCGCGCCCTCGCCCAGCGTGACGCGGATGCGCAGCACTTCGGGCGCGTCGCTGCCGACGACCATGCAGCGCGTCAGGCTCTCGCCCGCAGCCACATCGATCGCCTGCCACTGGTCAAGCGCCGCCACGCCGAGCCGCGCCAGCGCGCCCATATCGGCATAGCGCCATGCCTCGTCGCGCCTCGTAGGAAGAGGGGGCGTGGGGAGGGTCGCGAGTGTCACGCCGTCACCGCGTCATAACCCTCGGCCTCGAGCCGCAGGGCGAGTTCCGGGCCGCCGGTCTCGACGATCCGCCCGCCGGCAAGGATGCTGACCTTGTCGGGGCGCACCACGTCGAGCAGGCGCTGGTAGTGGGTGATCAGCAACACGCCCTTGTCGCCCCCCCCATCTTCCTTGGCCCGCATGATCGTATTGATCCCCGCGCCGACGATCCGCAGCGCGTCGATATCGAGGCCCGAGTCCGTCTCGTCGAGCACGGCAAAGGCGGGATCGAGAATGCCCATCTGGACCATCTCGGCGCGCTTCTTCTCGCCGCCGGAGAAGCCGACATTCACCTGCCGCTTGAGCATTTCCATGTCCATTTTCAGGAGGCCCGCCTTTTCCTTGGCGAGCGTGAGGAACTCGCCGCCGGAGAGCGGCTCCTCGCCGCGGCTATTGCGCTGGGCATTCAAGGCCTCGCGCAGGATCTGGACGTTGGAGACTCCGGGGATCTCGACCGGATATTGGAAGCCGAGGAACAGGCCAGCGGCGGCACGTTCGTGCGGGTCGAGCGCCAGCAGATCCTGCCCGCGAAACTCTACGCTGCCGCGGGTCACTTCGTAGCCCGGCTTGCCGCCGAGCACATTCGCCAGCGTCGATTTGCCCGCGCCGTTAGGGCCCATGATCGCGTGTATCTCGCCCGCAGGCACATGCAGCGAGAGGCCCTTGAGAATCGGCTTATCGCCTACCTGCGCGTGAAGATCGGTGATGGTGAGCATTACTGGGAATCCTTGTCCTGCGCCGCAGCAGCGGCCGCGCTCGCGTCGGTGCGGGCCTTGACCACGCTCGCGTCGCGCAATTCGATCACCAGGCCCTTGGGGCGAGTGGCATCATAGGTCTGGTTAGCGGCGGCAACGCCGGCCATGCGGTCGTTGAACTGCTTGTCGAGATCGGCGCCGCGGGCGATGTGGATGCGGCCGATATTGGCGAACAGCTGTTCGACTTCGGCCGGCGTCATCGCGGTCTTGGCTCCGGCGAGTTCGGCGTTGGAAGCCGCCACGGCCTTGGCGCGGCTCTCAGCGCAGCGCGGCAGATCGGCGGCATGCTGGGCTTCGAAATTGGCGGTGCCGGTGACCCTACGGTTGGTGACCGCGAGGCAGCGGCGGTAATCGGCGACAAAGGGCTGGATCAGGCGCGGATATTCGACGCTCCAGGTTTCCGGATTGTCGTTCTTCACGGCCACGACGGCCTCGCCGACCGATTGCAGGGCAAGCAAGGGCGCGAGAAACGGGGCAATGAGGGCGGCGGTCATGCGCGGGGGCTCCTGGGCTTTGCGGGGGTTCGGGAGGCGGGTTTGCGGGGACCATCGCGCTCGCCGTCACGGTCAGCACCAGGGGGCTTGGGGCGCGAATAGGTCTGCTTGGGATTGGCCGCCTTGTGCGCGCGGGCGGCGGCTTTGCGTTCCTCGATCCGGTCGCGCATCACTTGCGTGAGCTGTTTGAGCACGGCGTCGATATCGGTGAGGATATCGCTCGCCGCAATCCGCATCACCTTGATGCCGACGCTTTCGAGGCTCTTGTCGCGGCGTTTCGCGAGGGCATCGTTCTGCCCCTCCTCGTCGATCGACAGCGCGAGGCCGAGGTTGTGGCAGTTGAAATAGACAATCGCCGAGCCGACCACGGCGAAAAGCTTGAAAGTATAGCGGCCGAGATCGGCCTTGGAGAACTTCTCGGCCAGCGCCTTGTGCGCTTCTGTCGAATGGCGCCGCAGCTCGCGCGCCTGTTCGTGCAGCGCATCGAGCCGCGAGTCCGAAATCTCCCACCCGCGGCCCTTCTTCTTGAGCGTGGGAGCTTCGGCGGTGGTGGCCTCGGGGTTGAGGGCGAGGGTTTTGCGTTCAGTCATTGGCACCTTCCGGCCCGATTTTCTGGAGCGTGCGCGGATGGAAACCTTCGGACAGGCGCTTGTTGCTCTCGCCGAACCAGGTGCACACAATGTTGTCGGCATAAGTGGCCTGTTGCACGGTCATCAACGGACCGCCCGACTTGAGGCGCACGACATCGCCGACCTGAAATTGCGGCACAGTCAAGAGAAGCTCCACGGCCGGAGGGTGGTGTTGGAGGCGAGGGTTTTGCGGGTGGTCACTTGCAAGCCTTTCCCGGGAAATACCCTGCAATGATGCTTTGCGCGATTAGCGGGGGGCGATCAAAGGTCGCCCGATCAAAGCCCGATGTTCGCTGCCAAATTTCAGCAATCGACTCCCCGCAGCTGTCCACGAGCGTCTCATCCTCACCGGGACGAAGAGCAGTTTCGACAAGCACTGGGAGTGCCTCGTCAAACTCGGCGAGATCCTTTGCGGCGTCGTCACGATCACCAAGAGGTGCACCGATATCCCGCTGCACAAAGATAAGCACTTCCGGTTGAGCGACGGCCTTTTGTCCAAAAATGCGGCTGAAGAAGCTCACCCCACGCTCCCCTCGAGCGAAATCGCCAGCAGCTTCTGCGCTTCGACCGCAAACTCCATTGGCAGCTCTTTCAGCACGTCCTTGGCAAAGCCGTTGACGATCAGCGCCACGGCTTCCTCTTCGCCAAGCCCGCGCTGCATTGCGTAGAACAGCTGTTCATCGCTGATCTTGCTCGTGGTCGCCTCGTGCTCGATCTGCGCGCTGGGGTTCTTGACCTCGATATAGGGCACGGTGTGCGCGCCGCATTGATCGCCGAGCAGCAGGCTGTCGCACTGGGTGAAGTTGCGCACGCCGCTCGCGGTCGGGCCAACGCGGACGAGACCGCGATAGGTGTTCGACGATTTGCCCGCCGAAATCCCCTTGGAGATGATCGTCGAGCGGCTGTTCTTGCCGTTGTGGATCATCTTGGTGCCGGTGTCGGCCTGCTGGAAATTGTTGGTGACCGCGACCGAGTAGAACTCGCCCACCGAGTCCTCGCCGTTGAGCACGCAGGAGGGATATTTCCACGTCACCGCCGAGCCGGTTTCAACCTGCGTCCAGCAGACCTTCGAGCGGTCGCCCTGGCACAGCGCGCGTTTGGTGACGAAGTTGTATATCCCGCCCTTGCCTTCCGCATTACCGGGATACCAGTTCTGCACAGTCGAATATTTGATTTCGGCATCGTCCATCGCAACCAGTTCCACCACCGCGGCGTGGAGCTGGTTCTCGTCGCGCATCGGGGCGGTGCAGCCTTCGAGGTAGCTGACGTAAGCGCCCTTCTCGGCAATGATCAGCGTGCGTTCGAACTGGCCGGTGTTTTCGGCATTGATGCGGAAATAGGTCGAAAGCTCCATCGGGCAGCGCACGCCTTCGGGCACGTAGACGAAAGTGCCGTCAGAGAAGACCGCGCAGTTCAATGCGGCAAAGTAGTTGTCGCGCACCGGCACGACCTTGCCGAGCCACTTCTTCACCAGCTCGGGATATTCGCGGATCGCCTCGGAAATCGAGAGGAAGATCACGCCCGCGCGCAGCAATTCCTCGCGAAAGCTGGTGGCGACGCTGACAGACTCGAACACCGCGTCCACCGCGACCTTCTTCGCGCCCTTCACCCCGGCGAGCACTTCCTGCTCGCCCAGCGGAATGCCGAGCTTGTCGTAGATCCGCTTGATCTCGGGATCGAGGTCTTCGAGCGAATCCAGCTCGATCTTTGTCTTGGGCGCGGCATAGTAATAGGCGTCCTGATAATCGATCTTGGGATAGCCGACCTTGGCCCAGTCGGGCTCTTCCATGGTCTGCCACAGGCGGAAGGCCTTGAGGCGCCATTCGAGCATCCATTCGGGCTCGTTCTTCTTGGCAGAAATGAACCGCACCGTCTCTTCGGTCAGGCCCTTGGGCGCGAATTCGGTTTCGATGTCCGACGACCAGCCATGCTCGTAATCGGCGACCCTACTGGCGGCGTCTTGCGCCGCCTCATTTTTTGGGGCGGCGGCTCCGCGGGCCTCGCGGTCTTGGATGTCGATCTCTTCGCTCATGCCAGATGTTCCTCGACTGTGATGGGGCGCAGGGCGCGGGGGCTGCGCAACTGGGCGAGGGTGATGCCTGCCAGCGCGCCGCGCAGCGCGTCATTGATGATCGGCCAGTGCGGCTTCATGCTGCACCCGGCCTCGAAATCGCAGGGATTGTCATCGAGGCAGGCGGTGAGCGCGATCCGGCCTTCGACCGCCTCGACAATATCTGCGACCGTGATCGCCGCTGCGGGCCGTCCGAGCTGCAAGCCGCCATGCGCGCCGCGCACCGAGCGCAGCAGGCCGGCAGCGGTGAGTTTGGAGACGAGCTTCTGCACAGTCGGCACTGGCAAGCCCGACTCGCTCGCCAGTTCCGCCGCGCTGACGCGCCCGTCACCGCAATGGGCAGCAGCCTGACACATTGTAATCACGGCATAATCGGCCAGATTGGACAGACGCATTGCGAGTGGTTCTCAATTCGGACAAAATCGTTCCGATTTCAATTACGACCGCTGCGCTCGCATTTCAACCGCTAAGGTGCTCACGCCGGTTCGATCGGCTTGTCCACGCGCAGGATGCTCGCCGAATAGCCATAGCCGCTCGGATTGAGCAGCCCGGTCGAGGGCGTCCGGGCGCGCAGCTTGGTCGGCGTGCGGCCGGTGTAGCCGCGGATGTCGCGGATCAGGTGGGCCTGATCGAAATAGCCCGTCATCATGTCGTCGCGCAGCATATCGGATAGTGCCGGGATGGCGAGCAGCATGGCCGCAAGGATCGCCCGCACGCGCTTGAGCACCTGCGCCGGGGGCGCGCCCCGAAATAGCGCCGCGAGAGCCACTGGAGCTGGCGCGGCGAGACCGGCGCCGCGGCGTGCAGATCGGCGAGCGGCGGATCGAACCCGCTGCCGAGCCAGCGCGTCATCGCCTCAACCAGCGCGACATGATCGGGTCGCAGGGCAAGGCAGCGCTGCTGCGATCTCTGCGGCCATCTGCGCGCACACCTCCCGAGGCGTCACCCGGCCCGCAGCGCAAGCGGCGGCGGCGGCGACGGCGGCGGCGACAAGGGCGGCATTCTGCGCCCCGGTCAGGATCGCATCGGGGGCGAGCAACCGGTCGTGCACCTTGTCAGCCGGCAGATTGGCAAGCGCCTGCCACCCGACCGGGGTGAGCGAGGCGCCGATCAGCAGCGCCGGCCTGCCGAGCATGCAAGGTGCGGCACGCAACTGCGGCGCGTTGATCGCCTGTGTCCCTGGGCGTTCAGACACGCTGGCGTGTTCGATCTCCAGCGCGCCGCGCACGATCACGACCATCTGGGCCGAATCGGCCGGCACGACTTCCGCAATCTGTGCCTCGCTGTGCCTCCAGCGTCTCGATAGCCTAGAAAGTGTTGATCCAGCCCGACAGTTCTGCTGGCGGGGCGATTATTTCCAACTTGAACTGCACTGCGACCCTGTCCACTTGCGCGCCCCCGCTGCTTTATCGGTGCCACACTTGTTATTGGCGGTGGGCCGCAATCCACTGCCCGACATTTTCTTCCATGATCGACAGCGGCACCGGCCCGCTTGTCAGGATGACCTCGTGGAACGCCCTGATATCAAATCCGGTTCCCAGCTCCGCCTGCGCCTTGTCGCGCAATTCCATGATCTTGAGCTTGCCGATCATGTAGGCCGTCGCCTGGCCCGGATAGACGATATAGCGCTCGATCGCCTTCTCGATATCGCCAGAAGGATTAGGGGTGTTTTCGGCAAGATAGCCGATCGCCCGCTCGCGGCTCCAGCGCTTGTGGTGGATGCCGGTGTCGACCACCAGCCGCGCCGCGCGCCACAGCTCCATGCCGAGCCGCCCGAAATCGGAGTAGGGATCGGTGTAGAAGCCCATGTCCTTGCCCAGTTCCTCGGTATAGAGGCCCCAGCCTTCCGAATAGGCCGTCACCCCGCCGAACCGCCGGAAGGCAGGCAGATCGCCCAGCGCGCCTTGCACCGAGCGCTGCAGGTGATGCCCCGGCAGACCTTCGTGATAGGCCAGCGCCTCGAGCTCGTTCTTGCTCATGTCGCGCAGGTTGAAAAGGTTGACGTAATAGGTGCCGGGCCGCGAACCATCGGGCGCGGGGCTTTGGTAGAAGGCTTTGCCGGCGCTCTTTTCGCGGAACGCCTCGACCGGCTTGATCACCAGCGGATCGGTGGGGAGCGTGGCGAAGAATTCGGGCAGCTTCGCTGTCATCCGCGCCAGATGGCCTTCCGCCTCTGTGAGGTAGGCCTCGCGGGTGGTGTGAAAGAAGCGCGGATCATCGCGGGTGAAGGCGAAGAATTCCTGCAGGGTGCCCGTGAAGCCGACCTTGGCCATGATGGCGCGCATCTCGCCGTGAATGCGCCCCACTTCCTTGAGACCGAGATCGTGGATCTGGTCGGCGGTGAGATCGGTGGTAGTGTAGCTTGCGAGCAGCGCGGCATAGTATTTGTCGCCTTCAGGCAGGCGCCAGATGCCGTCCTCGGTCGGCGCGATCGCCTGCTGGCGCTGCATCTCGGCGAGCAGGCGCTGGTAGGCGGGCACCGCGCTCTCCCACCACGCATGCTTCGCGCCGCCATTGACCCCCGCCTTGGTATCGGCCGGGAGATCGAGCTTTTCGACCTTGCCCGCAAGGTCGGCGAGGATCGCATTGCCATCGCCCGCATCGAGCAGGTTCTGGATGTCCGAAATCACATAGGGATAGACCCATTTGGGCGGCATCACGCCCTTTGCCGCCCGCTCGCGCGATTGCGCGGTGAGCGCATCGAGCAGCGGGCCGAGGCCCTGGATGCGCGCCACATAGGCCTGGGCCTCGGTCTCGCTGGCGACACGGTGGGTGTTGATCAGAAAGGCCGGCAGATCGCTCTGCGCGCCGTTCATCTGGTCGAAGATATAGCCGTAATCGCGGTAGGGACGCAGACTGGCGCGGCGCGCGGCGAGCTGTTCGAACAACCGGTAGGACAGCGCCTGCTGCGGGGCCAGCGTCGCCGGATCGAAGCGCGCGCGCATCCTCGCCAAGGTCTCGTCGAGCAGCGCATCCTGCCGCGCATCGGCTGCGTCGGAGGGATCGTTCCACTTGCCGTAATCGGCGTCGCGGATGCCGCGATAGGCCTTGCCCTCGGGCGACTGGGCGAGGCTGGCGGCGTCATGGGCCGCGAACAGCTGGTCGATGCTGGCCTCTGCCGGGAGATCGGCAGGCGCGGAGGGCGGCGGCGGGGCGGCCTCCTGCGCGGCCAGCGGAGCAGCAAGCGTGACGGCCAGAGCCAGCGCCAGCGCCAGCGCGGAAACCGGAGCGACGAGCAGGCGGGCAAGTATCATGGCAATCCCTTCGACGTGCAGGCCGCGACCCGCAAAGCGAAGAGTCTAGCCATGCCGGGGCCGCCCTGACAACCGCAAGGCTTGAATTGGGGGCGGAATTGGGGGTGGAACTGGAGGCGCCGGTCAGCCGGGAAAGAGGGCAAAAAAAAGGGGCGGCACTTCCACTGGAAGCACCGCCCATCTGAGTTGAGGAACTCATTGCATTGCTGCTCCGAGCCCTTCGGGTCGCAAGGGGGCTATAGCCAGCGAATCGGGCCATTGATTGTATGCGAGCGACAAGCAGAAATCCTTATGATGCCGCGCGGCGGCTAAGCGTTTGTCTCAAAGAATTAACATAGCGCGCCGGGGGCTAACCGCCACCTCCACGCTCGACAGCGGGGGCGGCCTGCCATAGGCGCGCGAATTATGCTGTTCCGCTTGCTCAAGCCCGCCCTGTTTGCGCTCGATTCGGAGACCGGTCACCGCCTTGCGATCCGCGGATTGCGCGCGCTGCCGCTGCGCGGGCCCCAAAACACTCTGGCCCCGCAACCAAATGCGCTGGCGACCACAGTGGCAGGGCTCGCCTTCCCCAACCCGGTGGGCGTGGCCGCAGGCTTCGACAAGGACGCCGAAGTGCCCGACGCGCTGCTCGGCCTCGGCTTCGGCTTTACCGAGGTGGGCTCGATCACCCCGCTCCCGCAGGCGGGTAACCCCAAGCCGCGCCTGTTCAGGCTGGTCGAGGACGAAGCGGTGATCAACCGCATGGGGTTCAACAATGGCGGGGCCGAGGCCGCGCTCGCACGGCTCAAAGCCCGCGCCGGGCGGCCGGGAATCGTCGGGGTCAATATCGGCGCCAACAAGGATTCGCCCGATCGCATCACCGATTACGCGGTCATGGCGCGGGTGGTGGCGCCGGTCTCCAGCTATCTGTGCGTCAATATCTCCAGCCCCAACACCCCGGGCCTGCGCGCCTTGCAGGATGAAGGCGCGCTCACCAGCCTGATCGATGCGGTGATCGCCGCGCGCGACGAAGCCGGCTGCACCGCGCCGCCGCCGATTTTCCTCAAGGTCGCGCCCGATCTCGACCCTGCCGATATCGACGCGATTGCCCGGATCGCGCTGGACAAGGGGCTGGCAGCGCTGGTGGTCTCCAACACCACCATCAGCCGCCCCGCCTTGCGCTCGCACCATGCGGGCGAGACCGGCGGGCTTTCAGGCGCACCCTTGCGCGACCTTGCGACCCAGCGCCTGCGCGATTTCCGCAAGGCCACCGGCGGCGCAATTCCGCTGGTGGGCGTCGGCGGCATCGCCACCGCCGAGCACGCGTGGGAACGTATCCGCGCAGGCGCCTCGCTGGTGCAGCTCTATTCCGCGATGGTCTATGAAGGCCCCGGCCTCGGCGCGCGGATCGTGCGCGGGCTCGATGCCCTGATGAAGCGCGATGGCTTTGCGAGCATTGCCGAAGCGGTGGGAAGCGAATAGCGTCGCCTGCGATGCGTATTTTCCCGAAACTGATCGCCCCGCTGGCGCTGTCCCTCTCGGGCTGCGCCACCACCCAGACCATCACCGCCGTCGATGCCGCCCCCGTCACCGCAGGCGCCGTCAGCAGCGCCGATCCGCGCGCGACCGCTGCGGGCGAAGCGATTCTGGCGCAGGGCGGCTCGGCCACCGATGCCGCGATTGCGGTAATGCTGGCGCTGACCGTGGTCGAACCGCAAAGCTCCGGTATCGGCGGGGGCGGGTTTCTGGTGCAGGCGGACGGCAAAAGCGGCGCGCTGATGACGATCGACGGGCGCGAGACGGCACCCGCCGCCGCCACGCCGACGCGCTTCCTCGATGCGCAAGGCAAGCTGCTCGGGCGTGATGCGCGGGTGTTTTCGGGCCTGAGCGTCGGGGTGCCGGGCAATATCGCGCTCGCGGCCAAGGCCCATGCGAAAGACGGCAAACTGCCCTGGGCGGCGCTGTTCCAGCCCGCCCTCGCGCTGGCCCGCGACGGGTTCACAATGAACCGGCGGCTCTACGGATCGCTGAGCGGCAACAAGGGGCGCGCTGACAAGTCCGCTGCCGCCAAGGCGGTGTTCTTCGGCGCGGATGGCGAGCCGCTGCCGGACGGGGCGACGGTCAAGGTCCCCGCACTCGCCGCCACCTTCGAAGCGCTCGCCAAGGACGGGCCCAAGGCCATCTACGGCGCCGATGCCGCCGCTGCTTTGGCCGCCTATGTCGCCGCCGAAACCCCGCAGGACGGGCGCATGAAGGCAGGCGATGTGACGACCTACGTGGCCAAAGACCGCGATGCCGTCTGCGCGCCCTACCGTGCCTACCGTATCTGCGGGATGGGCCCGCCGTCCTCGGGCGGAATCGCGGTAGCGCAGATGCTCGGCCAGCTCGAACGCTTCGATCTGTCCGCGCTCGGCCCGGACAGCCCGACCTTTTGGCACCTGTTCGTCGAGAGCCAGCGCCTCGCCTATGCCGACCGCGAGCTCTATGCGGGCGATGCCGATTTCGTTTCGGTGCCGGTCGCCGGGCTCGTGGACCGCGCCTATCTCGCCAGTCGCTCCGCGCTGATTTCGCCCGAAACGACCCTCGCCAAGGTCGAGGCCGGGGTGCCGCCCGGCGCACCGCTTGCGCGCGGTGACGGGCCGGAAGAACCCGAGCATGGCACCACCCATTTCTCGGTCGTCGACAGCGCGGGCAATGCGGTGAGCTACACCTCGACCATCGAAGGCGCCTTCGGATCGGGACTGCACTGGGGCGGGTTCTACCTCAACAATGAGCTTACCGACTTCACCCTCACGCCGGAAGCGGACGGCAAGCCGGTCGCCAACCGGGTCGAAGGGGGCAAGCGCCCGCGGTCCTCGATGGCACCAACCGTCGTGTTTGATGCAAATGGCAAGGTGGTGCTGGTGATTGGCGCCGCAGGTGGCCCGACCATCCCAGTCACAGTCGCGCGCGCAATCATCGGCGTGCTCGATTTCGGGATGGGCGCGCAGGACGCACTCGCCATGCCCTTTGCCATGGCTTTCGGCGACGCCTTGCTGATCGAGGATGGCAGCGCGCTGGTGGGGATGAAGGGCGATCTGGAAGGGCTTGGCCACAAGGGTATCCGCGCCGGCGCCGCACCGATCAAGGCCAATGCCCTTGGCCGCCGCGCCGACGGAACATGGGAAGTGGCGACCGAGCCGCGCCTCGTCAGCGTCGTGACGCCCTGACGCTTGCTGCTACGGCGCTGAGCCTCTAATCAGGGCTGCACACGCGGGTCGCATCTGGCCTCGCGAAGGATAAGCTCGAAGGGATCAGGAGCCGTTGCCAGTGCATGCCCCCAACTTGACTCTTGCTGCCCACGCCGTCGTCAATCCGGCCGATGATCAGCTGCTGCAGGATATCGATGGCGCGCCGAACCTTGTCGCGCTGTTCCTGAAGCGTGCGGACCAGAAGGGCGGTGCCCCCTTCCTTGGCCACAAGGCCGGCGGCAAGTGGGTGACGCAAAGCTGGCGTTCGGCCGCCGAGCACGTGGTCCTGCTCGCCGAAGCCTTGCGCGCCATGGGGCTGGAGGATGGCGACCGGGTCGCGCTGGTTTCGGAAAACCGGCCCGAATGGTGCATCGCCGACCTCGCGATCATGGCCGCCGGGTGCATCACCGTGCCGACCTACACCACCAACACCCGCCGCGATCACGCGCATATCCTCGACAATTCGGGCGCGCGCGCGGTGTTCGTCTCGAACGAGAAGCTGCTGGTGCCGCTGGTCGGTGCGATCACGCAGACCGGTCTGGTCGAGCACGTGATCGGCATCGACACATTGAAGACCCGGCAGACCGGCAGCTTCGAATATCACGGCTGGGCAGGCTTGCTCACCGGCGATGCGGCGGCAACGCGCGCGGCGGTCGATGCCCGCATCGCCGGGATCACCCGCGACGACACCGCCTGCCTGATCTACACCAGCGGCACCGGCGGCGCGCCGCGCGGCGTGATGCAGCACCACGGCGCGATCTTGTGCAACGCGGCGGGCGCCGCCGAGGTGCTGATCAACGATTTCGGGCTGACCGAGGAACGCTTCCTCTCGTTCCTGCCGCTCAGCCACGCCTATGAACACAGCGGCGGGCAGTTTCTGCCGATCGGCGTCGGCGCGGAGATCTACTATTCCGAAGGCCTCGAAAAGCTCGCCAGCAATATCGAGGAAACCCGCCCGACAATCATGGTCGTCGTCCCGCGCTTGTTCGAAGTGCTGCGCACGCGCATCATCAAGCAGGTCGAAAAGCAGGGCAAAGTCGCCAATTTCATGATGGATAGCGCGCTCAAGATCGCCGAGCACTCCAAGGAGGGCAAGAAGCGCCTGCGCGACCATCCCTTGGACTTCCTCGTCGAGAAAGCCCTGCGTCCCAAGATCCGCGCCAAATTCGGCGGGCGGGTCAAGGCGATGGTCTCAGGCGGCGCGCCGCTCAACCCCGAAGTTGGCAATTTCTTCGACGCGATGGGTCTCACCGTGCTGCAAGGCTACGGCCAGACCGAGGCCGGACCGGTGATCAGCTGCAACCGCCCCAAGACCGGGCTCAAGATGGACACGGTCGGCCCGCCCTTGCGCAATGTCGAGGTGCGGATTGCCGAGGATGGCGAAATCCTCGTGCGCGGCGAGCTGGTGATGCACGGCTACTGGCGCAACGAAGCCGAGACCGCGCGCACGCTGAAAGACGGCTGGCTCCACACCGGCGACATCGGCCATTTCGACCACAGGGGCCGGATCAAGATCACCGACCGCAAGAAGGACATGATCGTCAACGACAAGGGCGACAATATCGCCCCGCAGAAGGTCGAAGGGATGCTGACGCTCCAGCCCGAGATCGCGCAGGCGATGGTGAGCGGGGACAAGCGGCCTTATGTGGTCGGCCTGATCGTGCCCGATGCCGAATGGGCGCTGGAATGGGCACGCGCCAACGGCGAGAAATTCGATCTCAAGGCGCTACAGGAGCTGCCCGCCTTCAAGAACGCGGTGCGCGCCGCGGTCGATCGCACCAATACTGACCTGTCGGTGATCGAAAAGGTCCGCCAATTCGCCTTCGCGGACGAGGCCTTCACCATCGAGAACGAGGAAATGACCCCGAGCATGAAGATCCGCCGCCACAAGATCCGCGAGCGGTATCAGGAGCGGGTCGACGGGCTGTATCGGGGTTAGGGCGGCGCCCTGGGGCACGATCGTCGTGAACAGATAGGTCGCGAAGATCACCAGGTGAACCACGCCCTGCACGATGGTGGTGCGGCCCTGCCCGAGCGTCAGGCTCGCGACCAGCAGGATGAGCGCCAGCAGTCTATCGCATTTGCGCGGCGCTGCAAGCGGGGAGGGATCAGGGGGTAAGGGGTTTGGCGGCGGGGGCTAGGGCACGGATGTGCCCAAGTTGCTGGTGCATCAGTCGCTGGGCCTGTTCGATTTCTGCCAGCGCCTTAAGCATGTTCATCTGGCTTATATGTTTGGGCGGCATGCGCTTTTCCGGTTTCCCATCGAAGGTCAGCAGATCGATGACAATGCCGTCGGGCCGCGCCCTGGTCTGGCCATGGGCGAGGTAGGCGCGTGTCTCGTAGATGCGCTCGCATGCATCGAGCCGACGTTCGGCCACCTTGCCGTGGCCGCCAAAATCGTAGCGATGAAGAATGTCTCTCAGCCCGCGAAGCCGTGTAACCGCTGCCTGACTGCACGCATCCTTGCCAAGCACAATTCCGGTTTGGCCAAGGTGCCTCAGACAATCCGCAACCGAATGTTCGGCGCGCGCGAACACCTCGGTACAGCACCCCCGCCACGCGCAGACCGTGGCCGGCCATTGTTCGAGCGAAAAGAAGCCGATCTCGTTGACATTGAAGTGCGCCGTCATGGGTTCGGCATAAGGGATAGGCCCTTAAGCCTTCGTCACCTGCTCACGCCGCCTCGAAATCGTCCACATATTCCGGATAAAAACCCGGCTCGCGTTCGGACCATGCGGGCGCGGTGGCGGCGGCTTCGCTCAAGCTCTGCAGCAGCAGCTTGCGGCGCTCGGGGCGAATTGCCGGCAGCGCGCTGGCGGCGCAGAAGGCCGCCGGCAGATAGGCGCGCGCCTTGGCGCCGAGCAGGCGTTCATAGAGGAAGCGGAAGGCCGAAAAGCTCGCCAGCCGCTCCTGTTCGAGATCATGCGCGGCGAGGCGCACCAGCTTGCCCAGGAAGCGCTCGACCTCGTTCGGCGTGCCTTCCACCGGGATCAGCGCACGCAGGGCCTTGAGGTCCTGATAGGCGACATATTGGCGGCGGATCGCGGTGTTCTCGCTTTCGCTGCGGCCCCAGCGCCGGAACGCATCGGTGCGCGCAAGGCCGATATCCAAGCTGCGCTTGATGTAACGCTGCTCGGCCGGAGCAAACCCCGCAAATTCGCGCATTTCGACAATCGGCATCATCATGGCGCAGGTCTCCTTCGGACAAGGAGAACTGTCGCAGAGCATGGTTAATTAAGGGTTAGACGGTTTTAACCTAGATCAACCCTGCCAGCGGCGAGCTTGGATCCGCATACATCCGCCGTGCCATCCTGCCCGCCAGATAGGCTTCGCGCCCGGCTTCGACGGCGAGCTTCATCGCGCGGGCCATGCGAACCGGGTCTTTGGCTTCGGCGATGGCGGTGTTCATCAGGATGCCGTCGCAGCCCAGCTCCATGCCCACCGCTGCATCCGATGCCGTGCCAACGCCCGCATCGACCAGCACCGGCACCTTCGCGCCCTCGACGATCAACCGGATCATCACGCGGTTCTGGATGCCTAGCCCTGAGCCGATCGGCGCGCCCAGGGGCATGATCGCCACCGCGCCCGCATCTTCCAGCTGCTTGGCCGCAATCGGATCATCGGCGCAATAGACCATGGGGAGAAAGCCTTCCTTGGCCAGCACCTCGGTCGCCTTCAGCGTCTCGCGCATATCGGGATAAAGCGTGCGCGCCTCGCCCAGCACCTCGAGCTTGACCAGATCCCAGCCCCCCGCCTCGCGCGCCAAGCGCAATGTGCGCACCGCATCCTCGCCGGTGAAGCAGCCTGCCGTGTTGGGGAGGTAGGTGATCTTCTTGGGATCGATAAAGTCGGTCAGCATCGGCGCCTTGGGATCGCTGACATTCACGCGCCGCACCGCCACAGTGACGATCTCCGCGCCCGAAGCAGCGACCGCGGCGGCGTTCTGCTCGAAGCTCTTGTACTTGCCCGTGCCGACGATCAGCCGCGAGGTGAAGGTGCGACCCGCGACGGTCCACCTATCGGCTGCATGGTCGCCCCCGCCAACGAAATGCACGATCTCGAGCTTGTCGCCCTCGGCCAGCGGGGCGTCCTCCAGCGTCGAGCGCGGGACGATTGCGCCATTGCGTTCGACCGCGACCTTGGTGGGCGCAAGTTCAAGCTCGCGCACCAGATCGGCGATAGTGGCAGCGCTGCTGCGATGCGGCGCGCCGTTCAGGGTAATGCTCTTGGGAGTGCTCATGGCGCGAGACATAGGCACTTGGCGCTGGGCTGCAACCGCGAGTTTGGGGGGGGTTGCGTTCAGTCGGCCGCGCGCAGGTTGAGGAAATGGCCGAAGGACACCAGCGCAACGCCGAGCAGGGTCAGCACGAATTCGTTCGCGCCGTGCGGCACTGCCAGCGCCCATGCCATCAGGCCGATCCCAGTCGCCGCGATGGCGAAGGGCAGCGGACGGCGATGGCGCCACAGCCCCCAGCCGATTGCGACCACCGCCACCACCAGCGCCAGCGCCAGACCGACCCGGTGGATGTTCTGGTCCAGCAGGAAATGCCCGCCCAGCCC
>JBKDUW010000273.1:0-4687 GCA_046339235.1 Erythrobacteraceae bacterium
GCGCCTGGCCAATCCCTGAGCCAAGCAAAGAGCGACACGCCCCGGTCGGTCTCCTGGCTCACGGATCAGCATATCCGGTGCTCACCTTCCCAGAACGTCGCCGCTCCAGTGGCTGCCCCCTGCAAGAGAGGGCGCGCGAACCGATACTCACCGCTTACAGTTGCAGGGACAGCTGCGGAATCAAACCGCATTCCCGTTACCTTGGCGCTTCTTGTTGTTAAGCGCTCCCCTCCGCGAGCGCAATACGCGCCATAAGGCGCGGAGCGCGGTCGCGCTTGCGGCGCTGCGCGCCGTTAAAGTGCCAATTCGCAAGGTTGGTTGGATGTTCCTCGGCCCCAAGGGCCGCAAGCGCGACCGCGCGTCACCGCTTATGCGGCGAAGCCAAGGCGGACGGACGTCCGCCGCCCGGCGTCTGAGGGCGAAAACAAAAAACACCTGGTGGAGCCGAGGGGGATCGAACCCCTGACCTCGTCATTGCGAACGACGCGCTCTCCCATCTGAGCTACGGCCCCGTTCCAGGTTTCCGCGCCCCGCACACGGGACGAACCCCGGCGAGGCGAGCGCGCGCATTAGCGAGAAGCGCGGGCCCATGCAACGGCCTTTTGGCCGTGCTGGCCCCCTCGCCTCAGGGCTTCGGCTTGCGCGGGGTCTGCGCCTTGATCGGCTGCACCACCGGCTGCGAAGTGACGTTCTCGTTCACCGGAACCACCGGCACCGCGGCCCCCGTGACAGGGTCGATCACGGTGGTCATCTCGACCCCCTGCCCGGTCAGATCGCCAATGCCCGGCACCGGCGCACCGCTGGCACGAGCCTGTTGCACCACCACCCAGCCGGGCTGCGAGGCGCCATATTGCGCGCCCCACTTCGCGTCCCATTCGGCCGAAGCGCGCTGATAGGCTTCGTAGTCATCGAAGAAGGTTTCGAACGGCACCAGCAGCCCGTCAAAATTGGCGCGGGCAAAGGCCAGCGGATCGGTCGGCGGGGAGGCCAGCGCGCGGTTCGACATCTCGAGCGCAGCGCGGCAGAAGCCCGAGCGCGGGGCCGGCAGCGCGAAGAAGTTGTAGACCTGTGTCACCGTCCCGTCGCGCGCGACATAGGCTGCGCGCTTGGTCTTGTGCTTCTTGGCATATTCCGCCTCGATCCGGTCGTTGGTGGCCTTCAAGGAGCGGGCGTTCTTGGTCAGAAAACCGCGATAGGCCTCGAGGATCGGCTCGTATTCGGGCGCGAGGCAATTGAGCGCGGCGACATTCCAGGCCGAGCGCAGGTGCCACACGAGTTGATCGTCGGAGATGCCGGTGTTGACCGTCACGCGCTTGCCGTCAGGCCCGTGTGCAGGGATGTCCATCACGTAATGCGCTCCGCCCGGCGGGAGCGGGCGATAGGGCACCGCTTCGACCACCGGCGGCGGCGGCGGAGGCGGAGGCGAGGGCGGCGCCGGGGTCGCGCAGGCAGCCAGCAACGCCGAGCCAAGCGCGACGGTTGCGATAACAAGGCCGAACGGCGTGCGCCGGGTACGGGTAGATGACAAAGCGTGCTGCGGGGTCTCGGACATTGGCTTCAACCTCTCCTGCTGCCATTTTCTGCCAAGGTGGCAGCGTGCGGCTTGATCCAGCCTTAAGGCCTCGCGATAGCCGCACCGGCTTACAAAGCAAATGCCCGGAGCCTACCGAAAGGCCCCGGGCATCCGACATTTCAACATCTGCGTTAGGCCTGTGGCCCGCAACTGCGCACGCGGATTACTCGCGATTGCCGAGGAAGCGCAGCAAGTACATGAACATATTGATGAAGTCGAGATACAGGTTCAGCGCGCCCATGATCACGGCCTTACCGATATACTCGGTGCCGCGCAGGTGGGCATACTCCTCCTTCAGCCGCTGCGTGTTATAGGCGGTTAGCCCCGCGAAGATCAGCACGCCGAGGCCGCTGATCACGAAGGACATCGCGCTCGACTGCAGGAAAAGGTTGACGAGGCCGGCGATGATCAGGCCGACCACCCCCATGATGAGGAAGCTGCCGAAGCCCGACAGATCCTTCTTGGTGGTGTAGCCAAACAGGCTGAGCCCGGCAAAGGCGCCGGCGGTCGCGAAGAACGTCACCGCGATCGATTCGCCCGTGTAGACGAGGAAGATCGTCGACAGCGACAGACCCATCACCGTGGCATAGGCCCAGAACAAGATATTCAGCGTGCTCTTGCTCATCTTGTTGAGGCCGAAGCTCATCGCCAGCACGAAGGCGAGCGGGGCGAGCATCACCACCCACCTCCGCGGGGTACCAGCAATCGCGAGCGGAAGGCCGCTGCTGGCAGAAACCAGCGCGACAATCCCGGTGAGCAGCACGGCCGACGCCATGTAGTTGTAGATCGAGAGCATGTGCTTGCGCAGGCCCTCGTCATAACGGCTAGCGACATCGCCACCGGCGCGCGGCACCGAGCCGAGGCGCTGCGCATCGCGCGGAGTGTCATTCCAGTCAACCATTGCGAAACCCTTTGGTCCTAGTATTGGAGCGCGAAACGCCGCGCTCTCCATAGGCTTGAATATCGGTGTTTCGGCGACACATTTCAAGCGAAACCGGATTGCAAAACATGCAATCTGTTCAGCTTGGTGCCCGTTTGCATTAAGCGCCCTTGGAAAGCGCCGCGCCTTTCTCGGCGGTGGCCCGCAAGGTTGCCACCAGCAAGCGGCGAAGCGCTGCGCCATCATCGAGCACATCGAGGCCCTCGCAGGTCATTCCGCCCGGACTGGCGACCCGGTTTGCGAGCTCCGCCGGGCCGACCTCGGCGCTGGCGGCGAGCGCGGCTGCCCCCTCGACCGTGGCCAGCGCCAGGCTTGCGGCCATATCGGGTTCCAGCCCCAGTTCTGTCGCCGCGCCCGCCAGTGCGTCGATAAAGCGGTAGACGAAACCCGGCCCCGATCCGGCCAGCGCGGTGACGAGATCGAACTGCGCCTCGTCTTCGAGCCATACGGCCGTGCCGAGCACATCAAACAGCGCAAACATCGCTGAACGCCCGCCCGAGTCCAGCCCGGCCTCGGCGAGGATCACCGGCGATTTGCGGATAGCGGCGGCAAGGTTCGGCATAACCCGCAGATGCGCGCGCGCCACGGGGAACGCCTCGCCCAGCTGGGCAAGCGTGATCCCGGCGAGCAGCGAGCACACTGTCACATTGTCGCCGGTCAGCGCCTGCAGACCCGGACCGAGTGCGCGCAATTGTTGGGGTTTGAAGCCGAGCAGCACCGCATCATGCCGGCCTGCCGCCGCCTCGGCAGCGTCGCGGTAGAGCGTCACGCCCGCAGGCGCTTGCGGCAGGGCAGGATCAAGGACAGAAAAACGCGCCGGATCCTCGACCGCCGCCAGCCACCCGGCGAGCATCGCGCCGCCCATATTACCGCAGCCGATGATGAGGAGGTGGGAGATCATGTTGGCAGGCAGGCTCTCAGGCCTCGCCCGCCGCGTCAACCATCGCCGCTTCAAGCGCGGCGCGCGGGGTCTTGTCGCCCCACAGCACGAACTGGAATGCGGGGTAGAACCGGTCGCACTCGTCGATCGCGATCTCGACCAGCGATTGCGCCATGTCGAGACTGAGCCGCCCCTCCTCGCCCAGCAGCGCGCCATGGCGATAGAGCAGCACATCGCCGTTCGACCAGATGTCGAAATGGCCGAGCCACATCTGTTCGTTGACAAGGCACAGCAGCTCGTAAGCCGATGCGCGCTTGTCATCTGTCACGCGGATATCGGGCAGGCACAGGAACTGCAGCACGCGGTCTTCCGGCCGCCAGATCGCCCGCAGCTGGTAATTAGCCCAGCTGCCCTGCACTTCGCCGCTCATCTCGTCATCTGAGACCATCTCGCAAGGCCAGCCGCGCGCCTCGAACAGCGCGGCGAGCATTTCGACCGGCGCGGCATCATCTTCGGCGGAATAGTCCATCGCGCGCGGCCTCATCGGAACACGTCCCGGCAGCGGGGCCGGAGGGCGAAGGTGAAGGCACGTGAACTAATCATCGGCGGCACGAATGGACGCGCAAGGGGCAGCTTGGCAATCGCCGGACCGGGGCCAGTTGGGGAGAACCTGCCTAGCTTGTTCAAAGCCTGTGCAAAGATTGTGGGGGAGAGCCGGAAAAAATCACTTAACTATCTCAATTTCTTCACCTTCTGGGCTGACGTAAAGGAAGCTATCGAGCCCCTTGGTCTTGAGCTCGCGGACCAGGGTCTGCGCCTTCTCGCGGCTGTCGATCGGCCCTGCCAGCAGCCGGTGCGCCTCGCCCCAGGGGGTTGTGTGCGGCTTCAATCGCGCGAGCAGATCGCCGCCGCTCCGAGACAGCCGGCGCCAGTCGAAGCCGAGTGCATCAACATTCTTGCCAGTCGCCAGCTGCACCCAGACACGGCTGGGATGAACCGGCTTGGCCGGCTCCTTGGGTTTGGGCTTGGGCGGCGGCGGCGGGGCATCGCGCTTGATGGTGATTCGCTCCAGATCGACTGCGTCGCCGCTGACCTTGGCATCGGGCAGTGCATCATCGCCGAAATCGGCAAAGGCATCAGCGACGCGCAGCGGGCGGGCAGGCGCGGCGGCGGGCAGTGGTGCGGCGACTGGAGCGGCGGCAGGGGCGGCAGGTGCCGCAAAGGTCGTGACTTCCGGCCGCGGGACGGGCGCTGCGACCGGAGCTGGGGCAGGAGCCGAGGTTGGGGACGGTGG
>JBKDUW010000274.1:0-4547 GCA_046339235.1 Erythrobacteraceae bacterium
GAACAGCACACAGGTAGTGCGGTCTTCCCAATCGAGAATGCGGCTGAAGGTTTCCGCGCCGATCACCAGCGCGCGTTTTGCCATGCCGGTGCGCAGCATCGAATCGGCGATGCTCAGCGCATAGAGAAAGCCCGAGCACACGGCCGCGACATCGAACGCGATCCCACCATTGCAGCCCAGCGCGTCCTGCACCTTCGTGGCGGAGGCGGGGAAGGTGTTGTCGGGGGTGGCGGTGGCCAGCACGATCAGATCGATGTCCGAGGCCTTGATGCCGGCATCAGCCAGTGCGGCGCGCGCCGCAGCGGTCGCCAGCGTGGCGGTGGTCTCGTCCGGCCCGGCGATATGGCGCTGGCGGATGCCGGTGCGCTCGATGATCCACTCGTCCGAGGTCTCGACCCGTTCGGCCAGCTCGGCATTGGTCACAATCCGGCGGGGCAAGGCTGAGCCCGTGCCGATCACTCTTGATCCGGTCACGCGCTCTCCTCGCCGTCCCTTGCGGCGCCATGGCGGCCGTTCTGGCCGAGTGCGCCCTCGCCCAGCTGCGATAGGTCATGCGCGATCCGCGCGGTCAGCTTGTTTTCGAGCAGGCGCGCGGCGACCGCGACGGCATTGGCGACGCCCTTGGCATTGGCACTGCCGTGGCTCTTCACCACCACGCCGTTGAGGCCGAGGAACACCGCGCCATTGTGGTTGTTGGGATCAAGCTGGTGGCGCAGCAACTCGGTCGCCGGGCGCGAGACGAGGAAGCCGATCTTCGAGCGCAGCGACGAGGTGAAGGCCTGCCGCAGCAGATCGGTGACGAAGCGCGCCGCGCCTTCGATCGCCTTCAGCGCGATATTGCCCGAGAACCCGTCCGTGACGACCACATGGGTCTCGCCGCGATTGATCTTGTCGCTCTCGACGAACCCGTCGAACACCAGCGCCAGCCCGCCATCAGCGCGCGCGCAGGCGGCGGTGAGCATCGCGGCGGCATCGCGCCGCTCTTCGGTGCCCTTGAGTTCCTCGGTGCCGATGTTGAGCAGGCGGACCACCGGCTTGTCGAAGCCGTTGACGATCCGCGAATAGGCCGCGCCCATCACCGCATATTGCACGAGGTTCCGCGCGTCGGCTTCGGTGTTGGCGCCCAGATCGAGCATCACCACATCATGCGCCTGCAAGGTCGGCATGATCGCGGCGAGCGCGGGGCGATCGATTCCCGGCATGGTGCGCAGCGCGATCTTGCTCATCGCCATCAGCGCGCCGGTGTTGCCGGCACTCACCGCAGCGCCAGCCGCGCCTGTCTTCACCGCGTTGACGGCAAGGCCCATGCTGGTGGTCTTGGCGCGGCGGATCGCGCGGCTCGGCAGTTCATCGCCGCCGACCACATCCTCGCAATGGAGGATTTCGGACGCGGCACGCAGGTTCGGGTGGTTTTCGAGCGCGGCTTCGATGCGCGGGGTATCTCCGACCAGCAGGAACTTGAAGTCTTCGTGGCGACGGCGGGCCAGCGCCGCGCCTTCGACCATCACGCGCACGCCGACATCGCCGCCCATCGCATCGACAGCGATACGCGGCAGGTTCATCGCGCTTCTCTCCGGTCTATCGAGCGGGCCACCGGCAATCAGCCGACGGCGACGACCTGACGCCCGTTATAATGGCCGCAGTGGCCGCAGATATTGTGCGGGCGCTTCAGCTCGCCGCAGTTGCCGCATTCACCGAAGGCTTCAACCTTCAGCGAATCGTGCGAACGACGCATGCCGCGACGGCTGGGCGATACTTTTCTCTTGGGGACAGCCATGGTGGCACCATTTCCTCAAATAAATACATTTGCTCGCGCCGCCGGCACTGTTCTGGACGAAGGCGTGATTCTCGAAGGCCGGCCTTACGGCAAGGAGAGCGCGCGCACAAGCAAGAGCAGGTGCGTGCATTCCTTGGCCAGCAATGGCGGGAAGGCGCGCGCTATAGCGGAAAATTCGCGCGTTGCAAGCAGGCTCGCCGCGCCCTAGCAACGCGGACACGTATTCGAGGGGATCTTACTATGACTGTGCTTCCAGTAACGCTCGCTGCTGCCGCGGCTGCCGCCATTCTCAACATCTGGCTGTCGATCCGGATCGGCGCGCTGCGCACCGCTCTCGGCATCTCGGTCGGCGATGGCGGCAACGAGAGCCTGCAGCGCCGGATGCGCGCGCAACTGAACTATGTCGAGAACACCGCCTTTGTGCTGGTGCTGATTGCGGCGATCGAGCTGGCCGGCAAGGGCAGCTGGTGGCTGGCTTACGTGGGCGCGGCCTATTTCCTCGGCCGCGTGGCGCATGGCTTCGGGATGGACGGCGGCAAGGCGAAGGTGGGCCGGATGATCGGCACGCTGACGACGATGCTGATCCAGCTCGGCCTCGCGGTGGTCGCAGCGCTGGTGGCGGCGGGGGTGATGTAGGCCCCTCCCTCTCAGGAAAGCACAGTCACGGCCCGCCAAGGGACGGGCCGCAAGGCCGACCGGCCGCCCGCAGGTGTCCCGTACCCCGGACTTGATCCGGGGGGAGGGATCAGCACCGAGGATGCTCGCCCGGAGGGGCGACCACACTCAAGAAAGCGCATCATCCGAGACAAACGCATTGGTCTTGCGCTCGCGGCCGAAGGTGCTCGTCGGGCCGTGGCCGGGTATGAACATCACGTCCTCGCCTAGGGGCCAGAGGCGCTGGGTGATCGAATCGATCAGGTCCTGATGATTGCCGCGCGGGAAATCGGTGCGGCCGATGCTGCCCTGGAACAGCACATCGCCGACAATCGCGAAACGGCTGGGCGCGTGGAAGAACACCACGTGGCCGGGCGTGTGGCCCGGGCAGTGGATCACGTCCAAGGTGAGTTCGCCCACCGTCACCGTGTCGCCGTGCTTCAGCCAGCGGGTCGGCGTGAAGCTCTTCGCCACCATCCCCCAGCGCGGGCCGTCATCGTCCAATTGGTCGATCCAGAAGCGGTCATCCTCGTGCGGGCCTTCGATGGGGAGGCCCAACTCGTCGGCCAGCATCCCCGCCTGCCCGCAATGATCGAGATGCCCGTGGGTGACGAGGATTTTCTCGAGCGTGACGCCCGCCTTGGCGACGGCTTCCTTGAGCTTGTCGAGATCCCCGCCCGGATCGACCAGCGCGCCGCGCATGGTTGCGGTGCACCAGATCAGCGAACAGTTCTGCTGAAGCGGCGTCACCGGAATGATCGCGGCGCGCATGGGCAAAGTCGTTTGGTCAGTCATGGAGGCAGACTTAAACCCGGCCCCCCTTCCACACAACCCGGCCAATGATCGCGACCTCGTCCGCCGCCACTTCGACCAGCGGATAAGCGAGGTTCTGCGACAAGAGCGCCATCCGCCCCGGCACGGCGCTGGCGATACGCTTGACCATCAGGGTTTCGCCCAGACGCACCACGTGGATGCCATCGCGGAAGGTGCGCGGGCTGCGGTCGACGAGGATTTCGTCGCCGTCGTTCAAGAGCGGCTCCATCGAATCCCCTTCGACCCGGATCGCGGAGAGCTGCGCGCTTTCCAGACCCTGCTCGGCGAGCCAGCGGCGCGAGAAGCGGAAGGTGTCGAACGCCCCCTCGCCCCCGGCAATCGCCCCAGGCCCGGCCGATGCCCCCAGATCGAGCCGCGGCACATCCACCCATTCGCCCGATTCGCGCCGCTTAGGGGGATTTATGTAGGATATTTCCTTCGCCTCGCGGAACTCCTGCTCGCTCACGCAGAGGAACCGCGCCAGCGTCGCGCGGTCCTGCTCCTCGAGCTTGCGGGGCGAACCTTTGCGAATGAATTGCTGAAGATAGGACGGATTGCGCCCGAGCAATTAGGAGAGAGCGGCGAGGCTCACCCCCCGCTCCTGCGATAATTCGAGCAGCCGCACACGGGGCGCATCGGGGCTCAGGCGGAGATTTTGCGGGTTCGTGACCATGGATTCTTCCTACATCTAGGATTTTTCCTAGCCGTGTAGGAAATTGAGTGAAACATTTCGGGAACATCGAGCGAGTCGCCCGGTGCCAACCGCCCACTCAGCAACTTCAGGGACGCAAAACCATGCTGCTTCGGACCGTCGAAATCTTACTCAGGGAACACGCCATGCCCGCCACCAAATTCGGGGGGCTCGCTGCCCATGACCCGCGCTTCGAGCTCGATCTGCGCATGGGCCGCACCCCGCGCCGCGACACAGAGCTGCGCACCCGCGCCTGGATGCAGGGTTACACCGACCGCGCCAATGCGCAGCTGAAGGAGATGGCATGACGCTGACCGAGAGCCTGCGCGACCCCTTCGCCCACGCGTTTGCCGACTTGAACGATATCGAGGTCAAGTCGCTCGCCGCTGCCTTTCGCCCGCGCCGCACCACCGCCGACCGGGTGCGCGCCGCGCTGACCGGCGGGCTCGGCACCGTGCTCGGCCACGAGGAGACCGCCTGGGCCTCGATCACCTTTTCCGGCACGCGCCACTGCGTGGTGATGGAATTCTGCGGCGTCGATGCGGTCGCTTGCGGGGAGGACCTGATCGAGTGCCTGCCCGATCACGAAATCGCGATCCCCGGCCAGCTGGT
>JBKDUW010000275.1:0-7811 GCA_046339235.1 Erythrobacteraceae bacterium
CAGCAACGCCATCAACACAGCCAGCAACCGCATCTGTGTCTCTCCCCTCACGAATGCCGCGCTGGCCAAGAAATACCAGCCTTGCGTCATTTGGCCACTGGCCAAGGCAATTGCGCCGCTGACCTCCGGGGACTAGAGCCGGAGCCCATCTCCCCGCAAGCAGGCCGCGCATGACCCCCTGGCGAATGACCGCCCAAATCGATGACATCAGGGTGCCGCTGGCCGAAGCAGGGGGATGCTGTGCCATCGCCACGCTGGTGGAGATTGCAGGGTCAGCCCCGCGCGAGTGCGGCGCGCAGATGCTGATCACCCAAGGCGAATACTGGGGCTTCCTGTCGGGCGGCTGCATCGAGGCCGATGTCGCGCGCCATGGCCGCGAGGCGATGGCGGAGGGCGCGCCGCGGCTGCTGCGTTATGGCGAAGGCAGCCCGTGGATCGACATCAAGCTTGCCTGCGGAAGCGGGATCACAGTGCTGGTCGAGCCGGTCGAGGCGGACGATCCGGCACTGGCCGCGCTGCTCGCCAGCCACGCCGCCCGCCGCCCGGCGCTGTGGTCGCGCGATGGGCGCGCCCGCGACGCTGCGCTGTGCGACAATGCGCCTGCCTGTGCGTGGGACGGCGCGCGCTACACCAAGCTGTTCGAGCCTGCCACGCGGCTGGTGCTGATCGGCGAGGACGGCGCGGCGCTTGCAGCTGCCGCGATCGCGATGCAGGCGGGGATGGAGGCGGCGCTGATCACGCCCGGCGGGCCGGACGCGCCGCCGCCTTTGCCCGGCCTCGCCTATCATCGCTCTCCGCCAGCAGACGCGCTCGCGGCGATCGGGATCGACCCTTGGACGGCGGTCGCGGTGCTCTCGCATGACCGCGAGGATGACGAACGCGGACTGGCCGCCGCGCTGCAATCGCAAGCCATCTATGTCGGCGCGATCGGCGCGCGCGCGCGGCTTGATGCGCGGCTCGCCACGCTGCGCGGGCACGGGGTGAGCGAGGCGCAGATCGCGCGGCGGCACGCGCCGATCGGGCTTCAGGGTTTCGGCAAGGCCCCGCGCGAGATTGCGCTGTCGCTGGTGGCGGAAGTCGCACAGGCGTTCCACACGCGCTCCGCTGCGGCAAGATCGGCCGGGGAATCGATGTCGAGCACCGCGCCGAAGGCTTCGATTTCGATATAGGCCACCCCATCGCTGCGGCCCTTGAGCAGTGCGGCCGCGCCGATATCGCCGCTGAGCCGCGCCAGATCAGGGAAGGCCGCGCGGGTGAAGGCCGCCGGATGGCCGGGTGTGCCGGATACACGCGGCCGCGCGGCATAGCCCGCTGCCTCGGCCCGAGTGGCGAGCCCGCTGCACAAATCGACCGGGACGAGCGGCATATCGCCCAGAAACACGAACACGCCGCGCGCATCGGGCGCAAGCGCGGCAAGACCGGTGCGGAGCGGGGCGGCCATGCCCTCCTCCCAATCATGCGTCGGCACGAGGCGGCAGGCGAGGCCTTCGAGCGCGGCGGCAATGGCCTCGTGCTTAGCGCCGGTAGCGACCACCACGTCTTGCAGGCCCGCTGACAAGACAGCCTCGACCGTGCGCCGGATCACCGGCGCTCCGGCGAGCGGTGCCAGCAGCTTGGCCCCGCTCTTACCAGCGCCAAAGCGCCGTCCGGCGCCGGCGGCGAGGATCAGCGCCGACCAGGACTGCACATCAGGCCTTGGCCTGGGTCAACAACGGCAGGGTGCGGATGCGCTTGCCGGTCGCCGCCGCCAGCGCATTGGCGAGCGCAGGGGTCGCAGGCGGCGTGCCCGGCTCGCCGATCCCGCCGGTCTTCGCCCCGCTCTCGATGAAGTGTACGTCGATCATCGGCGGCGCGTCGGCGAGCTTGAGGATCGGGTAGTCGCCGAAGTTGCTCTGCACCACCGCGCCCTTCTCAAGCGTGATCGCCTCGCCGATGGCAGCGGACAGGCTCATGATGAGGCCGCCTGCAATCTGCGCCTCGGCATTGAGGGGATTCACAGTGGTGCCGCAATCGACCACGGCCCAGGCCTTCAACACCTTGGGACTGCCGTCCGCGTTGACTGTCGCCTCGATCACTTCGGCCACGATCGTGCCGAAGCTTTCGACAATCGCGATCCCGCGGCCGGTGCCTGCCGTCAGCGGCGTGTCCCAGCCCGAGCGCTTGGCCAATTCCTCGAGCGCCTTCTGGTGGCGCGATCCATCGGGCAGGTGCTTGCGGCGGAATTTGTAGGGGTCATCGCCCGCTGCGGCCGCAAGTTCGTCCATGAAGCTCTCGGTGTAGAAGCCGAGCTGGGTCGCATTGACCGAGCGCCACGGTCCGTCGATCTGGTTCGACTGGTAGGCGAAGTGTCGCCGCGAGGTCGCCGGAATGGCATAGATGAAGGGCACCTCGCCCTCGGCATTGCCGCTCTGGGCATAGTCGATCCGCAGCGCGGTAATCGCCCCGTCCTTGAGCGAGGCCTTGAGCCCGGCCGACGACTGCGGGCGATAGGTGCCGTGGCGCACCTCTTCCTCGCGGCTCCACACCAGCTTGACCGGATAGGGCACCTGCTTGGCGACCAGCGCGATCTGGTCGATGATCTCGACCACATCGGGGAAGCGCCGCCCGAAGCCGCCGCCCATGATCATCGGATTGAAGGTCACGTTCTCGACATCGAGCCCGGCCGCCTTGGCCGCGCGCTTGCGGGTGCTGAGCGGGTCCTGCAAGCCGCCCCAGATGGTGAGCTTGCCGTCCTTGAAATGGCCGGTCAGAGCGAAGGGCTCCATCATCGCATGGTGGATGAAGGGGACGCGGTATTCGGCCTCGACCAGCTTGACGCCGTCGGCTGCGAAAGCCGCATCGACATCGCCCTCGCCGCCCTCGTTGTCGGGTTTGCCGCCCGCACGCAGCTTGGCCTGTGCAGCATAGATCGCGGGGGTCGACATGGCGCTGTGCCCGCCGTCGGTGAACTTGGGCGAAAGCGCGGCGAGGCCTTTGGTCGCGGCCCAGTAGCCCTTGCCAATCACCACCACGGCATCGGGGAGCTTGATCACCTTTTCGACGCCTGCAACCGCCATCGCCGGTGCCTCGTCGACCGATTCCAGCGTGCCGCCGCGCACAGGCGCCGCAGCAATCGTCGCCACACGCATATCGGGAAGCGTGAAGTCGATCCCGTAGACCGCAGACCCATCGACCTTGGCGGGGATATCGCGCCGGGGCACGGGCTTGCCGATCAGCTTCCACTGTTCGCGGGTCTTGAGCACCGGATCGCTCGCCAGCGAACGTCCGGCAGCACCTGCGGCGAGTTCGCCATAGCGCAGCACCTTGCCCGATTTGGCATGGGTGACCTTGCTGTCGGCGGTGGTAAGCTCGCTTTCGGGCACGCCCAGCCGGTCCGCCGCTTCGGCGATCAGCGCCGCGCGCACCGCCGCGCCGGTCTTGCGCATGCCCACCTCGCCGGTAAAGCGGATCGCCGAGGAGCCGCCGGTGATCATGATCGGCATCGACCGCGCCATCATGCCGATCACGGCATCGGGCATCAGGCCAGCGAGAGTCTCGCCCGCCATTTCGGGCAGGAAGCCCTTGGCAAGATCGGCATTGGCAAAGGCGAAATCGGCCGGGGCCTGTTCGATTGTCAGCTTGGTCCAGTCGGCATCAAGCTCGTCCGCCAGCATCTGGCCAAGCGCCGTGTGCGAGCCCTGACCGAAGTCGATATGCGGCGAATAGAGCGTGACGGTGTCGTCCTCGGCAATCTTCATCCAGGTGTTGAAGGCGTGTTCGCCCTCGCCCTCGATCAGCGACCTGGCCTTGGACTTCGAGGCATTGTCGGTCCACCACACGCCGAAAATCCCGCCGCCCACCAGCAGCGCGGACCCTGCAAGGAAGATGCGGCGCTTGACGCCCTTCTTCTTGACCGGCGCGACCTCGACCGGTGCGGCTTGGCGTTCGTCGATATTGGGGTTGGGATTGTCAGCCATCATGCCTCTCCCGTCACAGGTGCTGCGGCCGGGGCGGGGGCGCTCTGGGCGGCCTTGCCGGTGGCCGAGAGGATTGCGCTACGGATGCGCGGATAGGTGCCGCAGCGGCAGATGTTGGTCATCGCCTCGTCGATCTGCGCGTCAGACGGCGTCCCGGTGCGCTCGATCAGGGCAACCGCAGCCATGATCTGGCCCGACTGGCAATAGCCGCATTGCGGCACCTGCGCGGCAATCCACGCTTGCTGCACCGCATGGAGCGTGCCGTCCTCGGCCGTGAGCCCTTCGATCGTGGTCACTGCCTTGCCCGCGATTTCACTGACCGGCACGCTGCACGAGCGGGTGAGCTCGCCGTCGACATGCACCGAACAGGCCCCGCAGGCAGCGATCCCGCAGCCGAACTTTGTCCCGGTCAGCGCGAGATCCTCGCGCAGCACCCACAACAGCGGCGTATCGGGCTCCGCCGCAACGCTCACATCCTTGCCATTGACCGAAAAGCCGATTGCCACGCCCCTGCATCCTTCTTGCGATTGTCTTCCGACGCTAGCCTAGCAGTCTCGGCGCGCGCGGGCCAGTGAAAGAGACGCTAGACGCTCACGCCGAAAAGCCAGCCGATCGCGGCGGTCACCGCCATGGCGAAGATGCCCCAGCCGACCACCCGCAAGGTCGCCGGAACCAGCGGCGCGCCGCCTGCCTTTGCGCCCAGCGCGCCGAGGATCGCCAGCGTGACGACCGAGACCAGCAGCACCGCCATCACGACCGCATCGGTGGGCGCCAGCCATGCCGCCAGCAGCGGGATCGCTGCCGCCGCGCTGAAGGTGACGCCCGAGGCAAGCGCCGCCTGCAAGGGCTTGGCCGCCAGCTGGTCCGACAGGCCCAGCTCGTCGCGCACATGCGCTCCGAGCGGATCCTTGGCGGAAAGCTCGCGCGCCACGGTCAGCGCGGTTTCGGCACTGAGTCCGCGGCCACGATAGACCGCGGCCAGTTCTTCCAGCTCGTGCTCGGGCATTTCGACCAGCGCCTGCTGTTCGCGCTTGATATCGGCCTGCTCGCTATCGGCCTGTGAGGAGACCGAGATAAACTCGCCCGCCGCCATCGACATCGCGCCTGCCGTGAGCCCGGCTACCCCGGCAACGAGGATCGCGCCAGGATCGGGCGTGGCTGCTGCCACCCCGAGGATCAGCGAGGAAACCGAGACGATCCCGTCATTCGCGCCGAGCACAGCGGCGCGCAGCCAGCCGGTACGGTGGACATAGTGCGGATCATCGGGGTGCGCGCTTGGCCGTGCCATCGATGCGTTCCTTTCGCGGCGATCGCAAACAGTCCCGCCGCAGGCCATCAATGTCGGCCCCGCAGAGCCGAAATGCAACCCAACCCGCTTGACCGACTCAGAATTTATACATACCTTCACATCTGAAAATCTGCACACCTATGCAGGTTATGGGGGATGCCTTGCCGAGCCGGATCATCGTATCCCGCGAACTGGCCGAGTTGCTCAAGCTGCTCGCCCACCCCGATCGGCTGCGGCTGATCGAGGAACTGCGGCTGGGCGAACGCGACGTCGGCGGTATTGCCGCCGCGCTCGATCTGCCCGCCACCCGCATTTCGCAGCATCTTGCCCAGCTGCGCAGCGCCCGCATCGTCGAAGACCGGCGTGAGGGCCGCAATCATTTCTACCGCCTGACCCATCCCGGCATCGCTGCCTGGATCGTCGAGGCGCTCGAATTCGTCGAAGTCCGTCATCGCCTTGGTGAAAGCTTGCAAATCAATGAAGTGCGCGAGCTGTGGACGAGCGACGCCCCTGCAATCTAAAACCGAAAGGACTTCCCCATGTCGAGATTTGCCCTTGGCGTCATCAAGTTCCAGCGCGAAGTGTTCCCCGAAAAGCAGGCGCTGTTCGAGCGTCTGAGCTCCGGTCAGAGCCCCGAGGCACTGTTCATCACCTGCTCGGACAGCCGCATCGAAACCGCGATGATCACCCAGACTGATCCGGGCGAGCTGTTCATTTGCCGCAATGCCGGCAACATCGTGCCCCCGCACACGAACCAGACCGGCGGGATGACCGCTTCGATCGAATTCGCCATCGGCGCGCTGCAGATCCCGCATATCGTGGTTTGCGGCCACACCGAATGCGGCGCGATGAAGGGCGCGATGAACCGCGACGGACTGACCAACCTGCCGCACGTGCGCGAGTGGCTGGGCTATTCGCAGGGCGCGGTCGACATCGTCGAAACGCTCGGCGGCGGACTTGATCCCGAGGCCAAGATGCAGATGCTGCTCGAGCAGAACGTCATCCTGCAATTGCAGCATTTGAAGACCCACCCCACGGTCGCGGTCGCGCTGGCGCAGAAGGCGGTGAAGCTGCACGGCTGGGTCTATGACATCAAGACCGGCGAGGTTTCGGCCTTTGACGAGGTGACCGGAGCGTGGCTGCCGGTCGAGGAACGGTACGCGAGCGAGCTGGCCGCATCTGCGGTCGCCAACCACGCCCACTAGGGCCGCGCGCGCCCCCTTTTGCGAGCCGCCCTCTCTCGGTCCCCTCCCCGGAGCCTGCCTGACATGACGTCACTATCCTCCCCGAACCTTTCGTCTGCCGCCGTCGGACGGGATTTCCTCGCCTCGATCGTGGTGTTTCTGGTGGCCCTGCCTCTGTGCATGGGCATCGCGATTGCCTCGGGAGCCCCGCCCGCGCTCGGTCTGATCACCGGGATCGTCGGCGGGCTGGTGGTGGGCAGCCTCGCCGGTTCGCCCTTGCAGGTGAGCGGCCCGGCAGCAGGCATGGCGGTGCTGGTCTATCAGCTGGTGAACGAACACGGGCTGATGATGCTCGGCGTGGTCGGGCTGATCGCCGGGGCGTTGCAACTTCTCGCCGGGGTGTTCAAGCTGGGCCAGTGGTTCCGCGCAATCTCGCCTTCGGTGATCCACGGGATGCTGGCGGGGATCGGCGTGCTGATCTTCGCCTCGCAGTTCCATGTGATGCTGGATGATGCCCCGCGCGCGGGCGGCCTTGCCAATATCGCCGCGATCCCAGAGGCGATCATCAAGGTATTCCCCGCCGATGGCTCGGTGCACCATCTGGCCGCGATGGCAGGGATCATCACGATCGCCACGATCATCCTCTGGAACAGGTTCAAGCCCAAGCGCCTGGCACTATTGCCCGGGCCGCTGCTCGGGGTGATCGTGGGGACAACCTTCGCGGTGATCTTCGCGCTGCCGATCACGCTGGTGGCGGTGCCTGTCAACCTCACCGACGCGCTCAACATTCCCACGACCGAGGCGCTGAAGTCTGCGCTCGATCCCGACATTCTGACGCTGGGGATCGTCTTCGCCTTCGTCGCCAGCGCCGAGACGCTGCTGTGCGCCACCGCAGTCGACAAGATGCACATCGGCGTGCGCACCCAATATGACAAGGAACTGCGCGCGCAGGGCATCGGGAACCTGATCTGCGGGGTCCTCGGCGCGCTGCCGATGACCGGCGTGATCGTGCGCTCGGCCGCCAATGTCGAAGCTGGCGCGACCAGCCGCCTCTCGGCAATCCTGCACGGCGGCTGGCTGCTGCTGGCGGTGGTCGCCTTCCCCTTCGTCCTCAACGAAATCCCAACCGCGGTGCTGGCGGCGATCCTGGTCTACACCGGCTACAAGCTGGTCAACGTCGCGCAGATCCGCAAGATCGCCGAGTTCGGGCGGCAGGAGCTGGCGATCTACTTCGTCACGCTGATCGGCGTGGTCGCGATCGATCTGCTTACCGGCGTGATCCTCGGCTTCGTGCTGGCGACATTGAAGCTGGTCTACACGTTCTCGCACCTCTCGATCGAGGTGACCCACGATGCGGAGACCAACCGCTCGGATGTATGGATG
>JBKDUW010000276.1:0-4240 GCA_046339235.1 Erythrobacteraceae bacterium
CGCCTATGTCTATACCGTGCAGAAACATGGCAGCCAGAAGCGTGCGAGCGGCGACCCCTATTTCAGCCACCCGGTCGAAGTCGCGGGGTTGATGACCGACCTGAAGCTTGATCAGGCCACCATCATTACCGCGCTGCTGCACGATACCGTCGAGGACACGCTCGCCACGATCGAGGATATCGAGGCCCATTTCGGCCCCGAGGTCGCGCGGCTGGTCGACGGGGTGACCAAGCTCTCGAAGATCGAGACCGTGCCCGAGAACGAGCGTGCGGCGGAAAACCTGCGCAAGTTCCTGCTCGCCATGTCCGAGGATATCCGCGTGCTGCTGGTCAAGCTGGCGGACCGGCTGCACAACATGCGCACGCTGCATTTCATCAAGTCGCCCGAAAAGCGCCAGCGCATCTCGCGCGAGACGATGGATATCTACGCGCCCCTCGCAGAGCGCGTCGGCATGTATGAGTATATGCACGAGATGCAGGCGCTGGCCTTCCGCCAGCTTGAGCCCGAGGCCTTTGCCACCATCGCCGCCCGGCTCGAACAGCTGCGCTCGCAGGATGGCGGGCAGGTCGATGCGATTGCGCTCACCGTCAAGCAGCGGCTCGCCGAGGCGGGGCTCAAGGTCGAGGTCTACGGGCGCGAGAAGCACCCCTTTTCGATCTGGCACAAGATGGCCGAACGCCATGTCAGCTTTGAACAGGTCACCGACATCATGGCCTTCCGCGTCCTCACCAATTCCGAGGAGGACTGCTACCGCGCCTTGGGTGTGCTGCACACCACCTGGCAGTTCCTGCCCGGGCGGTTCAAGGACTATATCTCGACGCCCAAGTCGAACGGCTACCGCAGCTTGCACACCTCGCTGATGTACGAGAATTCGATGCGGGTCGAAGTGCAGATCCGCACGCGCGAGATGCACCGCACCAACGAATTCGGCCTCGCGGCGCACTGGGCCTACAAGCAGGGCGACCGGCCCGATGGCGAGGTGGGCTGGCTGCGCGATCTGATCGAGATCGTCGATGCCAGCCACGATGCCGAGGAACTGCTCGAGCACACCCGCATGGCGATCTATCAGGATCGTATCTTTGCCTTCACCCCCAAGGGCGCGCTGTTCCAACTGCCCAAGGGGGCGACCGCGGTGGATTTTGCCTTTGCGGTCCACACCAATCTCGGGATGCAGACCGCCGGCGTGAAGATCAATGGACGGCACATGCCGCTGCGCACGCCGCTCAATAATGGCGACGTGGTCGAGATCATCAAGAACCCGCACGCCGCGCCGCAGCTGTCATGGCTCGCCTTCGTTGTCACCGGCAAGGCGCGCGCCGCGATCCGCCGCGCGGTGCGGATGAAGGAGCGCGACGAGGTTGCCGCGATCGGATCGAAGCTGTTCGACGAGATCGCCATCCGCGTGCCTGCGCGCATCGGCAAGAAAGCGATCCGCGCCGCATTGGAACGGCTCGGCATGGATGAGCCCGATGACCTGATGTATGCCATCGGCGCGGCCAAGCTGACCGACCGCGAGGTGATGGAAGCACTGGTCCCGGGCTGCACCGCCGATTTCAAGGAAGACGAACAATGGTCGCAGCGCGAGCGCGCGATCTCGATCCGCGGGTTGACGCCGGGGGTGGCCTTCGAGCTTGCCACCTGCTGCCACCCGGTGCCGGGCGACCGCATCGTTGGCATCCGCCGCAAGGGCGAGACCGTGCTGGTCCACGCGATCGACTGCCTCGAACTCGCGAGCGGGGTCGATAGCGACTGGATTGATCTGGCCTGGGGCAACCGTTCGGTCGGCGCGGTGGGGCAGCTATCGGTGACGATCTACGACCGGCTCGGCACGCTGGCGGAAATGGCGGGCATCTTTGCCCAGAACAAAGCCAATGTGACCACGCTGTCGCAGGCCCATATTGATCACCCCTTCGTCACCTACAACATCGAGGTGGAGGTGCAGGACGTGGCGCACCTTAACCGCATCCTCTCCGCCCTGCGCGCCAGCGACGCGGTGGCGCAGGCGGACCGGCAGTAGGCTCAGCCGCCCTCCGCTACCTGCCGCACCGGCACACGGATATTGCAAATGTCCGCGCCGCCTGCGGGCACGATGAAGAACGGATCGCGGCGGTTGACGATGGCCTCGGCGTAGGTCGCGAAGGTGGCGCTCTCGGTTGAGAGGTATTCGAAACGTGGTTGTTCCGATGGCGGAAGATCGCTCGCCACCCGGACGCTGAGGATTGGCGTGCGTTTATGCGCTTCGTCGGCGGCGTAGAACCCTAGCGCGCCCTTGCCCCTTGGGAGCGAGGAGAGATGCTCCATTCCCTCGATCACCCGGCCCACCAGCGCGATATTGCGATCAAGATGGCGCGGTGCATGGCCGATCACGGTGTAAAGCTCCGCGCCTGATCCCGTGTCGGGCGAATAGTTCCGCCCCACGCCGACCATGCCATTGCAGTGGGTGGGCCAGAAGGCATCACGCGCAATGCCGATCGGCCAGCCTGCGACAAATCCCGCAGCCTGCGCATAAGGATCTTTCTGCATCAGGGCAAATCCCGGAAGCGGGCTCGGTATTGTAACCGTGGGTGTGCCGGTGCGGCTTGCCTCGCGTGCGGCGGCTTCGCGTTCAGCGTTCCTGACCGCGATCTCGGCTCGCTGGCGCTCCCTTTCTATGAAGGCATCGCGGATTCGCTGAAATTCCGGGTTGGGATCGTTGAGCGTGTATTCACGCTCCCCCATCACTTTCAGCGCTTGCGGCAAGGGCTTGGGTGTCCCTGTCGCTTCGGGATTGTCATAATTGGGATCGCCCCACTGGGTGACGTAATTGTCCTGCACCCGGTTGACCGAGATGTTGTCATACCACTTGGCGCGCGCGAACAGGCGGATGTTGTGCGCCCAGCCTTGGCTGAACAGCGCAGGCATCAGCTGGATCACCACTGCGCGCGGCTTACCATCCGCATCCGGCGCGAGGGTCATCACCAGCAGATCCTCCGCCGCAATCGCCACCCAGTCCGCCTTGGGCGCAGCCGCGACAATCTCCGGCGGTGCTGGGGCTCCCTTGGGGTCCTCCTGAGCAGAAGCGGGCATGGCAAGGGCGAGCGCAGCCGAAGCTGCCAGAAGCAGGGTTCTCATACCAACATTGGTGCCACTACGCGCCTTGCGAAGCAATCCATTCGCGGCTAGTGGCGCGTGCTTGCCTCCCAACGCACACGCATTCGGCGCTCAAGCAGCGAAGCGGTAGCGCAACAAGGGGGTTACGGAGCGGTGGCCGAGTGGTCGAAGGCGCACGCCTGGAAAGTGTGTATACGTCAAAAGCGTATCGTGGGTTCGAATCCCACCCGCTCCGCCAAGAATTTTTCTTACTAATTTTAGTTCGTAAAATTCTAAAATCAGTATGGAAATTATGATATTTTGCACCTCGACTTTCCGATAAATTTTCCAAACTGAAACAAGATTGCTCATCTCATTTGTGCCAACGCCGTTTGGGGGCACATCTGGGGGCGGGAATTGGCAGATTTGGGGGCACAGCAGTAAAACACGGCCGAAACTCGCTATGGCCGGAAATCCGCGACCCATTTGCACCCTGTGGGTTCGAATCCGAGCGGTTCCGTCGCTAATGCGGGATCCATATCCGGCGTGCCCTGCTTTTGTAAGCATCGGTGCCAAAGCTCTGAAAAACATAATTTAAGTTTGATCGGTGGCGTTTTCGACGCTGATTTTTGGGTGGTATCTGATGCCGCACGCATCGTGTGAAAGCAGACACGCCAGCCGGCCGCTTCTAAAGGACCGCATCTGGGACACCGCGTAATTGATTTAGCCACCCTCGTGCATGGTACGAAGCCGCTTCAGCTGTAAAAGTTTTGACTAAATCTGACAGACGGTGTCATAAGGCTCACGGCATTGCCGGGGTTACGCAGCGCCCGGCCCCGGCTTTTTGAAGGACACCGATATGACCAAGGACCAGAAGATCATTCGCGGCAAAGTGGGGTTGCTCGAGCTTGCCAAGCAGCTGGGCAACGTCAGCCAGGCCTGCAAGATGAGGGGCTATTCGCGCGACAGCTTTTATCGCTTCACGGAGCTGGCCTTGGGCAAGCCCGTTGTCGCAAGCCGCGTTGCGGAAATTCCTTACCTAGTACTCCAGTTGCATATGAGTTGAAAATTTGGTTCACTCTGCCGCGAAAGGCGGAGGTTGAGATCATGCTGGTCGGGGATTGGGCAGGTACGGTTGGTGAATGGAAGGACGCGCTGGACGGTTTGCAGG
>JBKDUW010000277.1:0-12581 GCA_046339235.1 Erythrobacteraceae bacterium
CCCTTACCCCTGCGATGCCCCTTGTAGTCGGCAATCCTGCGAAAGCAAAAAGGCCCGCTGGAGACACGATAGGCGCTCCCAAGAAAGCTTTTGACACCGGTTTCCTTTTTCGCCAAGGCTGTTTGTTGTGGGACGGTTTGACGAGAGGGACAGCGTGATTTCGCAGGCGCGCGAGGTGGCCACTGCGTTCGTCCGCGCAAGGCGGGAAGGCAACGCGATCGACCGTTTTCCCGGCGTCCGTCCACTCGATCTCGCGAGCGCCTACGCCATTCAGGACTGTGCTCTTTCGCTCTGGAACCGCGAGGTCGGGGGCTGGAAAGTGGGCCGGATAAACCCGCCCGAAGATGTCCGCCTCGGTGCCGACCGGCTGGTCGGACCGGCGTTTAGCGACACGATCCGCATGGCGGGCGAGGAACCGCAGACGTTCCGCGTGTTTCACGGCGGGTTTGCCGCAGCCGAAGCGGAATTCATGTTGCGCTTGGCCCCGCAAGCCGGTCCACCGCCCGCCACCGCGCAGGCAGCGATGGACTGGATCGACGAGGTGCGGATCGGGATCGAAATTGCTTCGTCGCCTTATGCCGCAATCAATATCGACGGTCCTTGTGTCACCATTTCCGATCACGGAAATAATTGCGGGCTGCTGCTCGGGCGGACGATCCCGCGCGCGGACTGGGACAGGCTCGACGCGATCGATGTTTCGCTGGCGATCGACGGCAAGGAAGTGGGGCGGGCAACAACTGCGACGATGCTCGACGGGCCGTTCGGCGCGGCGCGGTTCCTGATAAGTATTCTGGCCCAGCGCGGCATCGGGCTCAAGCCCGGCTGGTGGATTTCGAGCGGCGCGATCACGGGGGTTCACGAGGTCTCAACAGGCAGCCACGTGACGGCCAGCTTTTACGGGCTTGGATCGGTCGAGGCATTTATTGTTTGATTGCGCGTCGGACGCCGAGTCCTCGCATTCCGATCGAAACAGCTTTACGTCATGGGCCCTTGCCATTGCCGGAAACACGCAAGTTCCGGGCGGCCCGGCTCGCTGTGAACGCCATACGACGCGCGAGAGCCGGCAAAATCCGTCGCCTCACAACTTTTCCTAGGGGTTCCGATACAACCTGCACCGAAGCGCGAAATTCCAAAGACTGCCAATCACCAATCATGGGTGCGGTCGCATGGCGATCTTTAAAGCATCATGACGGCATTGGGTTGAACTAGCCGCTCAATCTATCGCTCGTGATCGACCGAATTTGGGTCGACAGCTGCCGTCTTGGCGTGGCTGATCGGGCTGCTGTTTTATGCCCCTGTTCGCCGAGACAATCCATTCGGCAAACGGCCAATGGCCGACATCTTGAATGCCTTTTAACTGCCCGAACCCCATCCCGGCTTTACAGCCTAGCCTGCCCGAGGCTCCGTTCTGGGCGAATGTCTGAGAGTTCCGAGCTCAAGGCGTCAGAGGCATTGAATCCGAACCGCGCAATTGGGGAACAGTGAGCACACCCTACGCCGCCATGCGGCAGAAAGAGATTGTTAAGCAATAGGTTACGCGAAGTTGTTCCTCTGCAAAGAGGAGCAAGTCAATGCAAGCAAATGGCTATCTGCTACCAGCGAATGGAGCCACGAATCATGCCCAAGCCCAATCCTGTGATGGGCGTAAGAGTGGTGAAAAGGCAAAGCCGAGCAACCGGGTACGGCTCAATGGCAACATCGTTCGGCGCAATCCGGGTAAGCGCATCCGCGAGTATTGGGATGTTGACCTGCCGGGCTTTGGCCTGCGGGTAAATCCCGGCGGCAGGCGGACATGGTTTGTCCTGTTCCGCCAGCGCGGCAAGCTGCGGCGCGTGTCGCTGGGAACCTCCCGTGACATCTCGCCCGCCACGGCTCGCCGCCTCGCGCGGGCGAAGCTGGCCGAGGTGGCGCTCGATGGGTTGCCGACACGCAAGAAGGCCCGCGCCGCGCAGAAGAGCGATGCGCCCCTGCTGCGCGACTACGCCGAGCGCTTCTGGGCTGACTATCCGCGACACTGGAAACCATCGACCCGAAAGCGCAACGAGAGCGCCATCTTCAAGGAAATCCTCGGCGCTTTCGGCGACCGGCGGATTGACGACCTGGCGAAGGGCGACATCCTGTTCTGGCGCGACAGCTTCGTTGAGCGGCCCGGCGTGTTCAACCGCACCTTGCCAGTGTTCTCCGTGATGATGGGATATGCCGAGCGCCTTGGTCTGCGTCCGCGCGGCTCGAACCCTTGCAAAGGCACGCCGAGATACAAGCGTAAACCGATGGAGCGGTTTCTATCACCGCACGAATATGCGCGGCTTGCCACGGCATTGCGGGACTATGAGGCCGAGCAGCCGCTCTATGTCGCGGCGATCCGCCTGCTGATCTTCACCGGCGCACGTTGCGGCGAGATCGAGCAACTGCGCTGGGAATGGGTGCAGGAACCGCGCCTGATGCTGCCGGACAGCAAGACCGGCGCGAAGATCGTCTATCTCAACCGGCAGGCCGTAGATGTAATCGCAGCCCTGCCAAATCGGAAACCAACCGGTCTGCTGTTTCCCTCGTTCCGCAATCCCGAGAAGCCGATCACGCTCGGCATCCATTGGTCGAAAATCCGCAACCGCGCGGCCCTGCCGGATGTGCGGCTGCATGACTTGCGTCACAGCTTTGCCTCGGTCGCGATCCGCAACAACATCTCGCTGATGGTGATCGGTAAGCTGCTGGGCCACGCGCTGGCAGAAACGACGACCCGATATGCGCACCTGTCCGACGAGATCGTTGCCGATGCGGCAGAACGCGTATCCGGCTCCATCGCGCGTCTGATCGGAGTCGGGCAATGAACGCGTTGACTCTGCGGGGGATCGTCGCCGAGGAGCTTGGCAGCCTCCGGCTCCATGTCATCGGCAAGTGCGGCGGCCTGGGCGAGCTGCGCAAGACGTGCTGGACGCGCGACCTGCCCGGCTTTGGCACCCGGCATTATGCCAGCGGACGAAAGGTCTACATCGTCCAGGCACGGATGGAAGGGCGCACTCGCACCGTGACGATCGGTAATGCCAAGGTGCTGAGCCGTGCGCAGGCGATGGATGTCACCCGCCGCGTCCTGCTCCGTGCCCAGACCGGCGAGAATCCGGCGGAGGAGCGCAAGCGGCTGCGCAAAGTTCCATCCTACCGGGACTTTCTCAAGACCTACTGGGACCGTGTGTCGCCCAAATGGAAACCTTCCACGCTCTACACCCACCGTTACTACAAGCGGAAATATCTCGACCGCGCTTTCGAAGGCCTGTTCCTCGATGAGATCGAAGAACGCCATGTGCAGGAATGGTTCAACCGGATCACCAACACAGGCGGTCCCGGTGCTGCCAACCGTTGCGGTGAAATCCTGCGCGCCATGTTCAACAAGGCCGAGCAATGGGGCGTGCGGCCCGAAGGGTCGAACCCTTGCCTCTATATCCGCAAGAACAAGGGCCGGAAGTGCGAGCGCTTCCTGTCCGATCAGGAGTTCAGGCGGATCGGGGAAGTGCTCAACCGGCACGGCAAAACCTTTCCGCTGCATTGCGCCGCGATCAGCCTGCTGATCCTAACTGGCTGCCGCAAGTCGGAGATCACGTGTCTCAAATGGAGCGAAGTGCGAGGGAGGCGCTTGCTGCTGACCGACAGCAAGACTGGCCCGCGCACGGTCTGGCTGGCCGAAGCGGCTGCATCCATTCTTCACGCCCTGCCGCGCCGTGAGAAGCAGCGCTATGTGTTCTGGAACCCTGCTACCCAGCGCCCGATCACGGACATCGGCAATTTGTGGAGCAAGCTGCGTGACGAGGCAGGTCTACCCGGCGTTCGCATTCACGATCTGCGGCACAGCTTTGCCAGCCATGCCGCCGCCCATTCGGAAACCCTGCCGATGATCGGCAAGCTGTTGGGCCATGCCGATGTGCGGACAACGACCCGCTATGCCCACCTTGACGATGGGCATGTCATCGAGGCAGCCCAGCGGATCGGCAACCTGATCGAGCAAGGCATGAGCGGCTCGTATTCATTGAGCCGTAACACTAAGTATGATAGTGGGCCGTTGCTGCATGACTGAGAACCCGCGCATCCGCATCTACGCCAACCGCTGGTTCGCCAAGTTCGCGGCAAAGGAAAAGATCAGCGATGCCTCGCTTGCTGATGCCGTGCATCGGGCCGAATCCGGCCTGATCGATGCTGATCTAGGCAGCGGCCTGATCAAGCAGCGCATTGCGCGCCAGGGTGGAGGCAAGTCGGGCGGCTATCGCTCGATCCTGATCTTCCGCTTAGGCGAGCGGGCCATATTCGTGTTTGCCTTCGCCAAGAGCGACAAGGCGAATCTGAGTGCGGCGGAACTGAAAGTCTATCGCAGGGCTGCCAGTATCATGCTGGAGCTGAGCGAGGACCAGATCGAAACCGAAGTTGAAGCAGGCCGATTGGTCGAGGTGAAAGACGATGAGCAAGGCTAAGGCAAAGACCTACAAGAGCGAGGCGATGGCCGCCATCCACGAAATGATGGAGGGCCTTCACGACGCTGGCAGCATCGACAAGCGCACCATGCGTGAGTTTGATGAGGCCTGCCTTGCGCCTGCGCCCGTCCTGTCGCCGGACCAGATCAAGGCGATCCGCGAGGCAGAGCATGTCTCGCAGCCGGTGTTCGCGCGCTATCTCAACGTGTCGAAGAACCTCGTGTCTGACTGGGAACGCGGGGCGAAGAAACCGGGAGGTCCTGCGCTTCGGCTGCTTTCGATCATCCAGCGCAGCGGGCTCGATGCTGTGGCCTGAATTTAACCCGTGTCGGCATATAGGGCCAAGATGGATCATGGATACGCGCCGAGTTCTGCTTTCCTGGTGCAGGTCGCCAATGGCGACGTGCCGATCACAGGAAGTGCCTTTGCAAAGGAAAATCTGAGGCGGGTCATCGCTCTGATGCAAGACGACGATGTGTCCAATCGGGACTGGGCGACCATGCTCGTGGCAATCACTGAGGTCGATACTCCAGAAGTCCGCCATGCACTATTGACTGCGGCAGCCGACGAAGATGCGGCCGTTCGAGCTGAGGCTCTCAGTGGCCTTGCGACACGTGACAAGGCTTTAGCGATGCCGCTGATTGCAGAAGAGCTTCTCAGGCACGAATGCGAATATGCGACATTCGAGGCCGCCGAGATTATCGGTGATCCTGCCTATCTTCCAGCGCTGCACAAGTGGCTTCAAAGCGTCCAGCGTTCGCATGTTCAGGATCAAATTGCCGACGCAATTGCGGCTTGCTCCGAGGCCGCGCAGGCGTCCTAGTGCCGGCACGCGGCAGTGCAGCTAGGCAGGCGCAAGCAAGTCCGGGTTCTGCATAATCACCTCTGTCTTTTTGCGCCAGAACGGCACGAGGAAGTAGCCCGTGTGGCTGGTTTGCCGCCACGCGCCATCCACTTGTGTTTCGAGCACCGATTTTTGGAGCGACGTTCCACGCCAGACTTCGCGAACCCGGACATTACCTGAATAGCACCAAGCGATGAATTCCAGCGCGTCCGCTCCATCGTCGAAGTGTTGATGCCATCCTCCACTGCCCAAAAAGACAGTCCATTCGCCGCCCTGGTGCTGAAGCTCCAATGCGAACCCGCCGGAAACCGGAGCATTCACCCGAACAAAGCCATCCCCGGCTTCCCATTGAAGTTCCGGATGGCGGGCGAGTTTTTCGGTGAGTGTAGAAAACGTGTCGGTCATTCCACCCGGCCTGCGCCGAGCAGTTGCGCATTCAGAGTCCCGCCCGCGAACATCATTTCGTCCAGAGCTGCGAGCACATGGGCCTCGGAGGCGCGCTGCTCTGCTGCGCCATCCTCAATCACGCGTTGCGAAATACGCCGCATGAGTTCCTTGATGAACGCAGCGCTCACGCCTTCGGTCCGCTGCACGATCTTGCCTCTGACTCCTTCATCAAGCTGCAACTCGCCGCCATACAGGAGGGCGAGCTTCAGCCTGCCTTGCTCGTTGGGAAGCGGGAATTCGATTGCCTGGTCGATACGTCCAGGACGCCCTGCAAGAGCAGGTTCGAGGTGCTCGGGCCGATTGGTTGTAAGAACGAAGAAGATGTCCGCATCTTGCCGCAGGCCGTCCATTTCGTTGAGGAGCTTGTTGAGCAGGGCTTCCTCACCCGCGCCGCGCATGTCCTCGCGATCCCTAGCGATAAGATCGGCATCCTCGATCACCAAAACCGAGGGCTGAAGGAGCCGCGCAAGTCCAAAATATTCGTTCAGTAGGCAGACTTGATCCGCCGTCACTAGCAACGTGGTATGGCCTGTCAGGCTACTGGCAAGGTACTGGATCGTGTGCGTTTTCCCGGTGCCGGGAGGTCCGTAGAATAGTAGCCCCTTTTTCGTCGGCTGCCCTATTGCGCGCAGCTTCGGGCGGAGTGCTGCGAAGTCCAGGACATTGCGATCCAGAAGGGCGAGTGTCTTCTCCGGCAGGATTACATCCTCCCTCGCAATCGGTGGAAGCCGGTGGATTGTAATCCCGCCTGCAAGCCCTTGCCACCGGGTATCCATCTCAAGGGAAAGCACTTTTCCTCGATAGGACTCAGCCTTTTCAATCACCCGTTCCATGTCACGGAAGTATGAAGCGACAAGGCTCGCGCCAGCCTGCCCAGTCGGGACAGCAATCTCCACCTTGACGCGCGGATCGCCACGCATGCCCTCTTCCTGAGAGACGAAGACTGCATGCTTCAATCCGTCTTTATCAAGAAGCCATAGCGCGGTGCCGACACATCGTCGTGGGCTTTCCTCGCCGATGTCGAGTTCTGCGTATTGAACAGGGACAATCATCTGCGCCGAATTGCCTGTTTCCCAAAGGTCGGCAAACTCCATCGACTGATAACGGTAGCCCGCCTTGATACCGACTTGCCGGATTGTGTTAGGAGTCAGTATCTGGTCGAAGCCAAGCTGCAGGTCGGCACGCATTCGCAAGGGGAAACTGCGAACTGATGTTTCGATATCGGAGAGGCCCAATGTACCAAAATGCGCGTTGAGCGCTTCGTAGGCATGTTTGAACTGGGTGGAAGCGACAGTCTTCGAAAGGTGCTCAGAGGCATCAAGGATGCAGCTGTCACATATACTAGCATCCCCGCTCCGGTACATGCTGCGTGCATGGCCTTCGGGCTTTCCACATATGGAGCAACTCCCCTGACCGACAACCTCGTATCCGTCAGCTAATGACCTGCCGAAAGCGAGACGATGTCCCGCCTCATTTATCCTCGCCTGGGCGGTGGCGAGTAAGGCGTCAGCAACGGCTGATGGCCACAATCCACAATCCGCCTCACCATAATGATGAGCGGTCGTGGCGGTCAGTTGCGCATCGAGCGGCGCCTTTCCAAAGACGGTTTCAAGCAGTTCAACTACGAATGGGTAGGGCGTCGTTTGATCGTTCAGTAACTTTAGTCGAACAAGATCGGGAGCTGACCTTTCGCTCATGACGAACCCTTTAGCATGGAATTTTCGGTAACGAAGTGACGCTGTTATCATCATGAGGATGGTCGAAGAGTTAATGCGCTCCCGTAAATGCAAAGTAGCTTAATTCCGCGAACAGTCTATTCGACGATCTTGCTTGGCAGACCAATCCTCGAGATGCCCATCGGCGCACGATGGTTAGACCAAGCGCCGCCGCGACGGCCGCCGTGAGTTTGGTATTTCCAGATGGCCATTTGCTACAAATGCGCGGTTTCCAGGCCGGAGACCCTTGATGGAATGGCTATCCCTCAAGCCCGATTTGGGCTAGGAAATCCGCGTGAAACCAAGGCCTTTGCCATCGGAAACTAGGCGGGGAAGTGGTCGATCACATCGGTCCAAATAGGGAACAACTTTGCGCACACCCTACCCCGCGAATTCGGGTTGCATATCTCTGATATTTCGATGGAAATACGGTTTGTGCACAAATGATCCGCCTGCGAGTTATGCGGGTTTGCGGCGAGTTGTGGGCAAGTCACTCCGCTCTAACAAGCTGAAACAATGTCAAAATTCTTCAATCACTCGCGGATCGTAGACGAGTTGCGGTTTCTCCAGGCTGATCACCTCTTCCCCGCCTTGATCGGCACAACTTCCGCGCCCTTGCGAAGTTGGTCGAGGTGATCGGACCACCATTGTGCCATAGCCACGCGCTCCTTCCAGTGGGCTCCGCGATGATAGGCGGCGCGGACCCTGTCGCTGTCGCCATGGGCTAAGGCGCGCTCGATTGCGTCGGGGTGCCACTTGCCGCTTTCGTTGAGCAGGGTCGAGGCCATGGCGCGGAAGCCATGGGCGGTCATTTCATCGGTGGAGTATCCGAGGCGGCGGAGACCCGCGTTGATCGTGTTGTCACTCATCGGGCGCTTGCGGGAGCGGATCGAGGGGAAAACGTAGCCGTCGGGACCGGTCAGGGCGTGGAGGTCTTTCAGGATCGCAATCGACTGGCGTGAGAGCGGGACAAGGTGATCCTTGCGCATCTTGGTTTTGCCCGCTGGGATGGTCCACAAGGCCCCTTCGAAATCGAATTCGTTCCATTCGGCGTGGCGCAACTCGCCCGGGCGGACGAAGACATGCGGAGCCAATTGCATCGCCAGTTTAGTGATAGGTTGGCCTTCATATCCATCAATAGCGCGCAGCAGCTCACCCACCCGGGCGGGATCGATGATCGCGCCGTAGTGGGTGACGGTGGGCGCGGTCAGCGCGCCGCGCAGGTCGCGCGTGGGGTCCGAAGCGAGGCGGGCGGTAGCGACCGCATAGCGGAACACCGCGCCGGCAAGCTGCAGAGTGCGGCGGGCGCTTTCCAGCTGGCCTTTGCGCTCGATCTTGCGGACGGCAATCAACACGTCGGCAGGTTCGATATCGGTGATGGGAAGCTTGCCGATCGATCCCTTGAGCAGCGACAGAAGGTATTCGCTGCGTGTGGCCGTGCTGACAGCCCAAGCCTTCTGGCCATCGCGCCGCCGCTTATGGCAGAACTCAGCGGCAATAGCGTCAAAGGTCGTTTCGGCCTGAATGCGCGACCGTACCTTCTCGCGTTGTTTCTCGCGGCCCGGATCCTTGCCGGCAGCGACCAACTCGCGGGCGGCATCACGCCTGCGCCGCGCCTCCGCGAGACCAACCTGAGGATAGATGCCGATCGCCAGCTTCTTTTCCTTGCCGTCGATGCGATATTTGACCCGCCACAGCTTGCCGCCGGATGGCTGCACCAACAGGAACAGGCCGAGAGTGTCGCCCACCTTATAGGGCTTCGCTCGCGGCTTGGCGTTCCGGATCGCAACATCTGTCAGCGGCATGGCCCTCGGTCCTTTCCCAGCTCGTGGCCCCCACGTGGGGGCCAATCCAATTGCCCGAAATGCCATGGCCCCGCGATGTGGCCCCCAAGGGCCCCGGATGCAGCGGGAAGAATAGAGACATTCTCGGACGACCGAGGGCCCAAATCCCTCGGATTTCCAAGGGTTTTATAGACTTTCTGGGGCTGTTTGGGAAGGGAGGGCTGGAGCGGGTAGCGGGAATCGAACCCGCATAGCCAGCTTGGAAGGCTGGAGCTTTACCACTAAGCTATACCCGCGTCACTCCTGCGGCAGGGCATGCCACCGAAGGCGCTAATCCGTCAATAAGATCGAGGGCTAAAGCGCAGCCCCAACCGCCATGTTGTCGATCAGCCGCGTCCCGCCGATCCTCGCAGCGACCAGTAAGCGCGCAGGCGCATCGCCGAGTGCAGCGAGCGGGGCCAGGCTCGTGCTATCGGCCAGCGCGGCATAGTCGAGGCTGGAAAATCCGGCAGCGATCACCTGCGCTTGGAGCGCCGCCAGCGCGCCTGCCACCGGCGTGCCGCTCTCGATCTCGGCGATCGCGGCGCGCATTGCGCGCGGCAGGCTGGCGGCGGCAGCGCGCTGCTCGGCGGAGAGGTAGCGGTTGCGGCTACTCATCGCCAAACCATCCGCCTCGCGCACGGTCGGCACGCCTATGATCGCGTCGACATGGGGCCGGACGAGATCGAGATCGCGCGCCATCGCCCGGATCACCGCGAGCTGCTGGAAGTCTTTCTCGCCGAACAGCGCGACATCGGGCTGGACCTGGTTGAACAGCTTGCACACCACGGTGGCGACCCCGTCGAAATGGCCGGGTCGCGCCGCGCCGCACAGGCCCTCGCTCACCCCGGTCACGCTGATATTGGTGACAAAGCCGGATGGATACATCTCGGCTGCGGTCGGCGCCCACAGCAGCGCGCAGCCTTCAGCCGCGAGCATCGCGGCATCCTCGGCCAGCTGGCGCGGATAGGCATCGAGATCCTCATTCTGGCCGAATTGCTTGGGATTGACGAAGATCGAGGCGACCACGTGATCGGCCATTTCGCGCGCGCGGCGCACCAGCGTCAGGTGGCCTTCGTGCAGCGCGCCCATAGTCGGCACCAGCGCGATCCGCCCGACACTTTGGCCCACACCTTCTTGGCGCAGTGCCGCCACCGCATTTCTCAACACATCGCGGGTCGTTGCAATTTGCACGGGCCTTCCCCTGGCACTAGAACCGGGGGCATCCCTAGCCGCGGCTTTACGCTTTTTGAAGCGTAGTGGGCGCGCGGCGGGGCAAAAGCGTGCAACGAGAGGTTTTCGATCACCATGGCCAGCACTGCCCCTGCGCGGCGGATCCCCGGCAAGGCCCACCGCATCGTCTTCGCCAACGAGAAGGGCGGTACCGGCAAATCGACCACCGCGGTGCACGTCGCGGTGGCGCTCGCCTATCTCGGCGCGCGGGTGGGCTCGCTCGATCTCGATCCGCGCCAGCGCACCATGCACCGCTATATCGAGAACCGCCTCGCCACGCTGGAGAAGCGACGCCTGACCTTGCCGACCCCGCAATGCGAGGTGTTTCGCGGAGAAACGCAGGAGGAGCTGCTTACCGCGATCAGACGGTTGGAGGCCACCTGCGATTTCCTGATCATCGACAATCCCGGGCGCGATGATCCCTTCGCCCGCCTCGCGGTGGAGAACGCCGATACGCTGGTGACGCCGATGAACGACAGTTTCGTCGATTTCGACCTCATCGGCCAGGTCGACGCCGAGACTTTCAAGGTGCGCAAGCTGAGCTTCTTTGCCGAGCTGATCTGGGAAGCCCGGCTCAAGCGCAGCCGCATGACGATCGAGGGGCAGCGCCCGGAGATGGACTGGATCGTGGTGCGCAACCGCACCGGCCACGTCGAGGCGCGCAACATGGCGCGCCTTCAGAAGGCGCTCACCGAAATGGCCAAACGCGTCGGTTTCCGGGTCACGCCGGGCCTGTCGGAGCGCGTGATCTACCGCGAGCTGTTCCCGTCCGGCCTGACGCTGCTCGACAAGGGGCATCTTGGTGAACTGGGCACCAGCCACCTTGTTGCGCGGCAGGAGCTGCGCAGCCTGGTGAAGGCGCTGAACCTGCCTGATTTCGCCCGCACCCAGAGCGAGCTCGAACTGGTATGAAATATCTCCTACTGATCGCGGCCGTGTGCGTTTTCTGCCGCTGGGCGCTGGGCAAGTGGCCGTGGGAGGTCCTGCGCGCGCGCTCTACGCGCAGCCAGGCGGTGTTGCGTGCGCGCAAGCTGCTCGGGGTCGAGGCTGAGGCGAGCCGCGAGGAGATTATCGCGGCCCATCGCCGGCTGACCGCGCTGGTGCACCCCGATATCGGCGGCACCAATGCTGCGATGCAGGAGGCCAATGCCGCGCGCGATCTGCTGCTCGAAGCGCTGCCTGCGCCGGGTGCCCGGGACACTGGCTAAGCGCCTCTACCCAGCTTCGCGGGATTGACACAATCGCGCGGCAGGGGTTTGGCGGAAATGCGGTAGGCCGGCGCGGATAATGGTGCGCTCCCATCCGTGATACGAGCAACCGCGTCAAGAAGCGGCAAGGAGAACCCCCTGATGCAACACCACTTTCACCCCACCGTGCTGCGCGAATACGATATTCGCGGGATCATCGGCGAAACGCTGGGGGCGGAGGATGCGCGCGCGATCGGGCGGGCGTTCGGCACGCTGCTGCGCAAGGCGGGGGGCACAACTGTTGCGGTCGGCTATGACGGGCGGGTCAGCTCGCCGATGCTCGAACACGCGCTGGTCGAAGGGCTCAATGCGAGCGGGTGCGACGTGGTGCGGATCGGGCTCAGTGCGACCCCGATGCTCTATTATGCCGAGGCCTCAAGTGAACAGGTGGATGGCGGCATTCAGATAACTGGCAGCCACAATCCCCCCAATTACAATGGATTCAAGATGGTATTTCTGGGGCGTCCGTTCTTCGGCGCCGATATCCAGAAGCTCGGGGAACTTGCATCAAAAAGGGCGTTCGCCAGCGGCACGGGAGATGTCACCACGCGCGACATCATGGGCGAGAATGTCGAGCGCCTCCTCAAGGGACTGGATGGAATCGAACCCAAGGCGCTCGAAGGGCTGCGCGTCGGCTGGGATGCCGGCAATGGCGCCGCCGGACCCGCGCTCGAGGCGCTGGCGGCCCGGCTGCCGGGGGAACATCATCTGCTGTTTACCGAAGTTGACGGACATTTTCCCAACCACCATCCTGATCCGACTTTGGAGGCCAATCTCGCTGATTTGCGCCGCCTCGTCGCGGACAAGCAGCTCGA
>JBKDUW010000278.1:0-4813 GCA_046339235.1 Erythrobacteraceae bacterium
ATGGCCTATGCCCGCGAGTTCGCGCTGGTGCTGCGGCGCGATGGCGCGGTGGCCGAGCGGATCGTCACCACCGCTTCCGGAATGGACGCCGCCATCGCCCGCCTGCCCGAAGGTGCCGGGCGCGAGGCGGCACGGCAATGGGCCAACCTAAGAAAGGCCCACGCGCCGCTGCAACTGGGCCAGCGCACCATCCGGCTCGACCAGCCGCAGGTGATGGGAATCCTCAACGTCACGCCCGACAGTTTTTCCGATGGCGGCGCGAACCTCGATCCGCAGGCGGGGCGCGATGCCGCCGCAGCGATGATCGAGGCGGGCGCAGCGATCATCGATATCGGCGGCGAAAGCACCCGCCCGGGCGCGATGGCGACCTTCGAGGACGAAGAAATACGCCGCGTCGTGCCGGCGGTCGAATATTGCGCCGCGATGGGCGCCGCGATCAGCGTCGATACCCGCCGCGCCGGCGTGCTCGATGCCGCGCTGGCAGCAGGCGCGCATATGGTGAACGACGTTTCAGCCCTGCGCTATGATCCGCGCAGCATCGAGCAGGTGGCGGCCAGCGGCTGTCCGGTGGTGCTGATGCATGCGCCCGGCGCTGGCGAGGATCTCCACGCGGGCGCCAATTATGCAGATGTGGTAAGCGATGTGTTCGACTTCCTCAAGCTGGCGCGCGAGCGGGCGATTGTCGCAGGCGTCGCCGAGGAGCGCATCCTGCTCGATCCCGGCATCGGCTTTGGCAAATCACTCGGCGAAAACCTCTCTTTGATCAATGCCCTGCCGCTGTTCCAAGCGCTGGGTAGCCCGCTGCTGCTGGGCGTCAGCCGCAAGCGCGTGATCGGGGCGCTGTCGAGCGAGGAGAATGCCGACGTGCGGCTCGCCGGCTCGATCGCGCTGGCGGTGAAGGCGATGGAGGCCGGCGTCCACCTGCTGCGCGTCCATGATGTGGCCGAGACGGTGCAGGCGCGCAATGTCTGGCGGGGCCTGCGCGACGCGGCGCTGACCGACTTCAGCCAGCTTCCGCCGCTCTGACAACCGCTTTTGCGGCTTGTCGCACCTGTGTCATGGAGCGCGACCAGAACGCGCCCACCAAAGCGAATCCCTTCAAGGAGCCTCCCCATGCGCCTGCCGTTGCTCGCCGCCACCACGCTCGCCGCTGCCGGTCTCGCGGCCGCGCCGCTGATGGCCGATAATCATGGCGAGACAAGCGACGCGCCGGTCAGCGTCAGCCTCGCGCCTGACCAGTTGCTCGCGCCCTATTATGCCGAGCTGCGCAAGACAGTGGTAATGCCCGATGCCGGGCCTACCCCCGCGCTGGCGCCTGCGACCACGCTCACCCGCATCGCCTTCGGCAGCTGCAACCACCAGTCCGCCCCGCAGCATATGTGGGCGCAGATTGCCTCGGCCAATCCGCAGCTGTTCCTGATGATCGGCGACAATGTTTACGGCGACAATGGCTGGGATGCCGATGCCGGGCTGGAATCCTTGCGCGCCTCCTATGCGCTGCAAGCCTCGCACCCCGAGTTTGCCGGTTTCCGCGCCAAGCATCCGATGATGGCGACCTGGGACGACCATGATTTCGGCCTCAATGATGCAGGCGGCAGTTTCCCGATGCGGCGCTGGGGCGAGGCATTGTTCGAGAGCTTCTGGGGCTCGTCCGACACCGTGCGCGGGCGTGACGGGATCTATGACAGCGCGATCACCGGCCCCGAGGGCAAGCGCGTGCAGGTGATCCTGCTCGACACGCGTTTCTTCCGTTCGGATCTGAAGCGCATGGCATGGTCGAAGGACCGCCCGCCGCTCGGCGTCTATCTGCCCGATGACAGCGCGGCCAAGACGGTGCTGGGCGCCGAGCAATGGGCGTGGCTCAAGGCCGAGCTGGCCAAGCCCGCTGACCTGCGCATTCTGGTCTCCTCGACTCAGGTGATCACCGATGCCCACCAGTTCGAAGGCTGGACCAATTTCCCCGGCGAACGCGCCAAGCTCTATGATGTGCTCGCCAGCCGCGAGGCGAGCGGGCTGGTGATGCTCTCGGGCGATCGCCATGCCGCGGGCGTCTACAAGGCCGAGCACAAGGGCGAGACCTTCTGGGAGCTGACCAGTTCCTCATTGAACCTCGCCTTCGGCCACGACAATGACAAGAGCACCGCGCGCGAGCCTGATCCGGCGCGTGTGACGCGGTTCTTCTCGGTCGAGAATTACGGGCTGATCGATATCGACTGGAAGGCGAAGAAGCTGACCATGACGCTCAGGGACAACCAGAGCGGCACGCTGGCGGAGCAGGCCTTCAACTGGTAATGTTCATTATATGTTTCAAGTGAAACATCTTGTCGCCTGTTTGGATTTACGCGAAAAACCGTAAGTAATTCAAAGCGTAAATCCGCCATCTGAAACCATCACGTGGCCGGTAATGTTGGAAGCGGCGTCGCTCAGCAGGTAGAGGATGGTGTCGGCCATCTCTTCCGAGGTGGCAAAGCGGCCGAGCGGCGTCGTCTTGGCCATGGCCTTCAGCGTTGCCTCGCGCCCGATGCTTGCGACCGAGGCCTTGAAGTCCTCGCCGCCTTCCCAGATCGCCGTGTCCACCCCGCCCGGCGCAATCGCGTTGACGCGGATGCCTTTGCGCGCGTTCTCCACCGCCGCAATGCGGGCCATGTGGGCGACCGCCGCCTTGGAGACGCCGTAGGGCCCGATGCCCGGCACCGGCTTGATCCCCGTGGTCGAGGCGACCACCACCGCGCTGCCGCCGCTTTGGCCCATTGCCCTTAGCGAAGTCGCCAGCGTCATAAAGGCACCGTCGAGGTTCACGTCCATCACCCGCCGCCATTCGGCCAGCGTGAGGCTGGCAATCGACCCGCCTGCACCGATCCCGGCGTTGACAACGGCATGGTCAAGACCCGCCAACTGCGGCTCGATGACCTGCCAAAGACCCTCGTCAGCCACGTTGCCGACAATGCGGTGGACTTTGCAGGGTAGGTCGAGCGCATCAAGGCCAGCGCCATCGACATCGACGAGGAACAGCTTGGCCGCGCCTCGTGCGGCAAGCGAAACGGCACAGGCCATACCGATCCCCGATGACGCCCCGGTGACGAGCGCGCTGCGCCCAACGAAATCCTGCGGCGCGAAATCCTGAATCTGTGTCATGCCAGCAGGGCTAGTCCCGCCGGCAGCCGCGTTCAAGCCGCGCTATCGATCCCGAGATCGCTGAGCTTGCGATAAAGCGTCGAGCGCCCGATCCCGAGCCGCCGCGCCACTTCGGTCATCCGTCCGCGATAATGGCCGATCGCAAGCCGGATCACATCGGCTTCGATGTCCTCCAGCGGGCGCAGGTTGCCGTCATCGGTGTAGAGCATTATGCCCACGCCATCATGCGCCATCGAAGCGCGCGCGCTGCTCTGTTCGCCGAGCATCTCGGACAATTGCGGGAAGCTGTCCCCGGCGAGCGCATTGCCTTCGCAATAGACCGCCGCGCGGAACAACACCGATTGCAGCTGGCGGACATTGCCCGGCCAGTCATAGGCCGCCAGCAGCGCCAGCGCGCTTTCGGAGATCGAGAGGTGGTTGAGCCCCGGCTGCTCGCCGATGCGGGCGAGGAAGTGGCGGGTGAGGGCAGGGATATCGCCTGTGCGTTTGCGCAAGGGGGGCAGGTGGATGGAGGTCATGCCCAGCCGCGCGGCGAGGCCTGCATCGAACTGCCCCGCATCGACCAGCAGATCGAGCCCGGCATTGCTGGTGACTAGCAGCCGCACGTCAACGCGGAAGCCGTAGCTCGCGCCGACCGGGCGGATGATGCCGCTTTCGAGCGCCTCGCCGAGCCTTTGCTGGAGCGCCGGGGTGAGCCGGTCGATCTCGTCAAGGATCAGCGTGCCGCCATCGCAATGCTGGAATGCGCCGATCTGGCGATCAAAGGCGCCGGGAAAGCTGCCGGGCTCGTGGCCGAACAATACCGATTCGATCGAGCCGGGCGGAACGCTGGCGAGGTTGACCGTGCGCAAGGCTTCCTTGTTGCGCGGGCTGGCCCCATGCATCGCGCGCATCAGCATTTCCTTGCCGGTGCCGCTTTCGCCGTCGATCACCACATGGCCCTGACCGCGCGCGGCCTTGGCGGCCTGTGCCAGCGCGGCGCGGAATTGCGGGGCGGTGCCGATCATCGCGTCGAAATCGAGGCTGGCCGACATCTTCTCGGTCAGCGGGACAAGCTCGTAGCGCGGGCCTTCGCGGGTGGTGACAGAGCGCAGCGCGTCCATCAACCGGTCGGGCGAGACGGGTTTTACCAGATAATCGCTCGCGCCCGCCCGCATCGCTTCGACCGCAAGCAGCGGCGAGGCGCTGGTGGTGAGCATCAGGATCGGCAGGGCCGGGCGGCGCGATTTCAGTTCGGCGATCAGCGTGCAGGCATCATCGCCTGGCACCCATTGATCGAGCAGGATTGCGGACAGCTGCATCCCCTCGCGGGTGCCAAGCACGGCAATCGCGGTTTCGGCATCGGGAGCGACAATCGTGCGCCAGCCATCGCGTGCGGCAATCGCGGTGACCAGACGCGACTGGGCAGGTTCATCGTCGATCAGCATCACGATTCGCGCATTGTCCTGCGCCTCGGGGTGGCCTTCCATCTCCGCCATCAGCCTTGCCGCTCGCCTTTCCTTGGCCCGGGCAATTGTCCCGGGGTGACACACCCGTTCCATAGGGCCCACGGGTAAAGACGGGATTAAGGCTGTTACCGGGGTCTTGCGCGGAAGGGGTGCAGGAGCCTGTCCACGGGTTCGGCGGCCTGACATTAAAGGTGACTTGAGCGCGCGGCTCTGCTTCGATACGGGAGCAG
>JBKDUW010000279.1:0-2904 GCA_046339235.1 Erythrobacteraceae bacterium
TCCTGCAGCCGGCACCACTTTTGCGTCATGCCACTCGCAAATGAGCGCCTGGGCGAGGGGCCGAGGGGAGATGGCGCAATGAACCGCAGATTCCGCATCCTGTTCGTGGTGCTTGGCGTGGTCATGCTCGGCCTAGTCGCCTTCAAGTTCTTCGAAAAACCGCTGGCGCGATATCTGGTGGAGCGCGTGATCGGCGAAAACGTCGGCAACGATCGCAGCGCAGCCCTGCCGGACGGCCTGCATATCTATGTCTGCGGTTCGGGTTCGCCGATGGCCGATCCTGACCGCGCCGGCGCCTGCCTCGGGGTGATCGCGGGCGATACGCGGATGATCTTCGATGTCGGATCGGGCAGCATCCGGGTGCTGGGGCGGATGGGTTTTCCGGTCGGCCGCACCGAGCGACTGTTCCTTACCCACCTCCATTCCGACCATTTCGACGGTCTGGGCGAGCTGATGGTCCAGAGCTGGGTGACTGGTGCCCGCGCCGCGCCCCTGCCGGTTATGGGCCCGCCGGGTACGGCCGAAGTCGCCGCCGGGTTCAACCGTGCCTATGCCGTCGATGCTGTCTACCGCACCGCGCATCACGGTCCCGAAGTCGCCAATCCCGCCGGTCACGGTCTGGCGGCGAAAGATTTCATCATCCCCGAAGGCAGCGACAGCGTGATCGTGCTGCAACGCGGCGATCTCAAGGTGACCGCGATCCGAGTCTCGCATGATCCGGTCAAGGACGCCTACGGCTACCGCATCGACTACAAAGGCCGTTCGGTCGCGATCAGCGGCGACACGGCCTTCGATCCCCGCTTCGCCCGCACTTCAAAGGGCGTGGACGTGCTGCTCCACGAGGCGCTTGATACGGCCTTGGTGGGAACCATGCAGAAGGCGGCAGAGCGGCGCGGGGCCAAGCCCATCGCCAAGGTATTGGCGGACATTCCCGGATACCATACCAGCCCGGTCGATGCCGCCCGCGTGGCGGCGCTGGCCGATGCCGGCATGCTGGTCTATTATCACACCATTCCGCCGCTGCCGTTCACCTTGGTCGAGAGCCTGTTCCTCGAAGGCACCGAAAAGGCCTACAACGGCGATATCCGGATCGCGAAGGATGGCGATCTGATCAGCCTTCCCGCCGGGTCGCGGCAAGTGGACTACAGCAACACTCTTTAGGGCAAGACATTCCGCACCGGCGCAACGCTTGCACCCGCCTCACCCCAGCTTGAGGAAAAATTCCTCGCGCTCGCGGCGCAATTCTGCAGGCGTGAGGGCTGCCAGACTGTCCAGTTCGCTGCGCAGCGCCAGCGTCAGGCGCTTGACCATCTCGCCCGCATCGCGGTGCGCCCCGCCCTTGGGTTCGTAGACGATGCGGTGGATCACACCCAATTTGAGCAGGTCGGTCGCGGTCACCTTCATCGCCTCCGCCGCATCGGCGGCTTGGCCCGCGCTGCGCCACAGGATCGAAGCGCAGCCTTCAGGCGAAATCACCGAATAGACCGCGTGCTCGAGCATCAGCACGCGGTTGGCTGCGGCCAGAGCCACCGCGCCGCCTGATCCGCCCTCGCCGATAATCACCGCGATGAGCGGCACACCCAAGGCCAGGCACGCCTCGGTCGAGCGGGCGATGGCCTCGGCCTGCCCGCGCGCCTCGGCATCGACGCCGGGAAAGGCGCCAGGGGTATCGACCAGCGTCACCACCGGCAGGCCAAACCTGTCCGCCAGTTCCATCAGCCGGATCGCCTTGCGATAGCCTTCGGGCCGCGCCATGCCGAAATTGTGCTTGAGGCGGCCGGGCGTATCCTCGCCCTTCACATGGCCGATCACCACCACCTTGCGCCCTTCAAAACGCGCAAAACCGCCGATGATCGCCTGATCGTCCCCGAACACACGGTCGCCTGCCATGGGCAGGAAGCCCTCGAACAGCCCTGCCACCAGCCTCTCGAACCGCGGCCGCTGCGGATGGCGGGCAACCAGCGTGCGCTGCCACGGGGTGAGCCGGGCATAGGTGTCCGCCAGCAGGCGCTCAGCCCGCTCGCGCAGCATCGTCGCTTCTTGCGTCCCTTCCGGATGCGCAGCGAGTTCAGCGACGTGCTTGTCGAGCGCCTCGATCGGCTTTTCGAACGGAAGATACTGGATCACGCCCCCCAAGTCCTCCGCTTAAACCGTCATCGACATGCCGCGATAGATCCGCGCGCGGTAGCGCGAATCCTCGGCGTCCGGTAGCGGCGCGCCGACCAGCAGCCCGGCGCGGGCGAAGCGCCGCACTTCCTCGAGATGCTCGTCGAGGTCACGCGGCTCTTCGGACTGCACCCGGCGGGTGAGGTTGATCTGGTTGACCGGCACATCATGCACCAGCCGCTCGTTCTCGACCGCCAAGGTCGCGGTGAAGGCGTGGAGCGTGGTCTTGATGAAGTTCGCCAGGGCGAAGGCCGGGGACTTGTCGCCCATCGGCACATCGGGCGAGGTCAGCACCAGCTGGCAATCATCATAGAGCGACGCCCGGCGGCTGACGCGGAAGTGGTGCGTGAGGTTGTCAGCCACCACGGTGCGGAATTCCTCCGGGGTGAGCGGATCATCCTTGCCGAACAGCTTGCCCGGCAGCGCCGCAAACGGCGTCGAGAGGATCGTGGTCGGCTTGCCCCACTGGGCCAGCGCCTCGTCCATCGCGGCCTCGATATTGGTGGTTTTCACCAGCGAGGTGAGGGAGACGGCGGTGTCGGGCTCAAGCTGCGACTTGATCGTTTCGAAGCCTTCCGCTGTGCGCGTGATCAGCACCACATTGGCGACGTGGCAATCCTCGATAAAGGCGCGCGCGGTTTCGGCGAGATAATCGGACAGGTGCTCACCGATGATCCAAACGGTCTTGCCGCGCATCTGGTCGAGCCGCTCCTGCTTGGGGCTGCCGAACAGCTCGCG
>JBKDUW010000280.1:0-20376 GCA_046339235.1 Erythrobacteraceae bacterium
CCCCATAACCGCTCTGCTTCACCCAGCAGGGCGCCGACCAGCGCAGGCGGCATCAACGAAGGGGTGCCGCCGCCGAAGAACACCGAGGTCAGCCTTTCGCCCCCTGCCACCGCCGCCTCGGCGCGCATATCAGTCAGCAGCGCGGCCTGCCATCCGGCAACGTCCACGCTTTCACGGACATGCGAATTGAAGTCGCAATAAGGGCATTTCTTCGCACAGAAGGGCCAGTGAATATAAAGCGCACGTGCCCGCATCAGGGTGTGCTCCGCAACCGGGCGAGGCACCACATCCCACTACCGCCGACCAGTGCGAACGCCGCTCCCGCAGCAAGGAACTGCAGCCAGCTATCGGCCTCTTCGGGGGCCCAGGCCGGGATGATGAGGACGATCGCAGCCACCAGCGCGACCGCCCAAGCCAATGCCGCTCGTAAGGCCAACGGATGGCGCTGCCCAACCAGCCACACAGCCAGCAGCCCCAGCAACGCATAGGTGATCTGAAAGGCGGTCATGGCGCGCTGGATCAGCGTCTCGTGTTCGCCGATGTTTTGCCAGGCATTCTGCAATCCCTGCACGCTCAGCGCTGCAACAGTTCCCAGCCCCAGCAATGCGGCAAGGCCCAGCAAGAGCTTGCGCATCCATCCCGAACTTGCGCGAGTGATCATGCAGCACCCCTAGCGACGAAACGGCGCGGCGGCCAGTGCGCGTCACTGGGGGAATCTTCAGCTCGGCTTAATTGTTGCGCGATAATTCTGATGACATGCAGAGTTTCGCCTTCGTATCCGCGATGATCCGGTGCGCCTGTATGGCCCTGCTTATGGCAGCCGCCCCGGCACAGCCGCAAGCGTCGCGCACTTCTGCGCTGCAGGAACGTGACTTGCTCGAAGCGCACACCATGGCGCGCGACGAGGTCGGGTTGGTCCCGCTCGTCTGGAGCGAGAGGCTGGCGAATGATGCCGGAGAATGGGCGGAGCATCTCGCACGCTACAATCTCTATGATCACGCCTCACCGGAAGCTCGCAAGGGGCAGGGCGAAAACCTGTGGCGTGGGCCCAAGGGACAATGGACGGCGCGGGAAACGGTCGGGTTTTTCGTCGAGGAAAAGCGCCACTTCCGCCCCGGCCATTTCCCCGATGTCTCGCGCACCGGCCGCTGGAGCGATGTAGCGCATTACACCCAGATCATCTGGCCGCAGACCCGCGAGTTCGGCTGCGCCGTCGCCCAGACTGCACGCGACGAGGTGCTGGTGTGCCGCTACTGGCCGGCGGGCAATGTCTGGGGGCAGCGGATCGATCCCGGCGAGCACCTCGCCCGGCGATAGGTCAGCGCGGGAACTGCTCGGCGACCAGCTTGGCGAAGGCATCGGCGCGGTGGCTGATGGCGTGTTTTTTCTCCGGTGTGATCTCGGCGAAGGTCAGTGCGCCGCCGGTCGGTACGAACACCGGGTCATAGCCGAAGCCCATCGCCCCGCGCGGCGGCCATGTCAGCGCGCCATCGCAGCGCCCTTCGTAGATCGCATAGTCTCCATCAGGCCAGGCAATCGCCAGCACGCAGTGGAACGCCGCCGAGCGGTCAACCTCGGCGCCCTTTTCGGCGAGCATCCCCTCGACCTTGCCCATCGCCATATACCAGTCGCGCCCCGGCATCCCCTCGAACCACTGCCGCTCGGCCCAGTCGGCGGTGTAGACCCCCGGACGACCATCGAGCGCCGCCACCGAGAGCCCGCTGTCATCCGCCAGTGCCACCATGCCCGAAGCCTCGGCCGCTGCGCGTGACTTGATCAGCGCGTTCTGGACAAAGGTGGTGCCGGTTTCGGCCGGTTCGGGCAGGCCGAGTGCGCCGGCCGAGACGCAGGTGACGCCGTAAGGATCGAGCAGTGCGGCGATTTCCTTGAGCTTGCCCGCATTATGCGTGGCAATCACGAGGGAACCGGAGCCGAGCCGGCGTGTCATTTCACCGCGTCCAATTGCGCTGCGAAAATGCGGTCGCAACCCATGCGGGCGAGGCGCAGCAGGCGCAGCAGGGCCTCCTCGTCATAGGTCGCGCCTTCGGCCGTTGCCTGCACTTCGGCGATCTGGCCGCCTGACAGCAGCACAAAATTGCCGTCGGCTTCGGCGCTCGAATCCTCGTCGTAATCGAGATCGAGCACCGGCGTGCCCTTGAAGATGCCGCAGGAGATCCCGGCGACCTGCGCGGCAATCGGATCATGCTTGATATCTCCTGCGGCCAACAGGCCGTTGACTGCCAAGCGCAGCGCGATCCACGCGCCCGAAATCGCCACCGTGCGCGTACCGCCATCGGCCTGGATCACGTCGCAATCGAGCGTGATCTGCCGCTCGCCGAGCTTCTGCAAATTGACAACAGCGCGTAAAGAGCGCCCGATAAGTCGCTGGATTTCCTGAGTGCGTCCCGACTGCTTGCCCTTGGCTGCTTCGCGCTGGCCGCGGGTGTGGGTGGCGCGCGGGAGCATCGAATACTCGCCCGTCACCCAGCCTTCGCCCTTGCCGCGCAGCCACGGCGGCACGCCCTTTTCGATGCTGGCGGTGCAAAGCACCTTTGTATCGCCGAACCCGATCAGCACCGAGCCTTCGGCGTGCTTGGTGAAACCGGTCTCGATCGTAATCGCGCGCATCTCGTCGGGCGCGCGTCCTGATGGGCGCATTGGGCTGACCTTTGTTGTGTGCGGCCCGCGCTAGAGGAAAGCGGCACGGTTCGACAAGCGCGGCGAGGCCGTTATTTGAGTTTGCGGCAAAGTTTTCCTACGTATCCCCCATGAGCTCGCCCCCCGTGACCGAACTGACCTCCCGCGCACGCGAGATTTTCCGCCGTGTGGTCGAGGAATATATCGAGAGCGGGCAGCCGGTTGGCTCGAAGACGCTGGCGGCGGACGGCACCCTAAATCTGTCGCCGGCCTCGATCCGTTCGGTGCTGGCCGATCTGGAGACGCTCGGATTTCTCGCCGCGCCGCACACCAGTGCCGGGCGCTTGCCGACTGACGCGGGCCTGCGGATCTTTGTCGACGGGATGATGCGCGTGGCCGAACCGACCTTGCATGAACAGGCCGCGATCGAGGCGCGCTTGGCCGAGGCCGGGCCACTCGAGGCCGCGTTGAAGCAGGCGAGCGCGATCCTGTCAGACCTGTCGGGTGCGGCGGGGATGGTCCTGGTCGCCCCGCGCGAACAACGGCTTGCGCAGTTCAGCCTGGTCGATCTGGGGCAGGGCCGCGCGCTCGCGGTGCTGGTGGGCGAAGATGGCGGGGTGGAAAACCGCGTGCTGACCATCGGCGGCGCGCTCAACGCCGGCGCGCGTGACCGGGCGAGCAATTACATCACCTCGCGGCTTGCCGGCCGCACGCTCGCAGAGGCGGCGCAGGCGATGCGTTCGGAAATCTCGACTGGCCAGTCACAACTCGATGATGCCAGCCGCGATCTGGTCGAGCGCGGGCTGGCCGTGTGGAGCGAGGATGCGGCAGCGCGCCCGGTGCTGATCGTGCGCGGCGCGGCCAACCTGCTCGACGAGGCGGCGGTGGGCGATATCGAGCGGGTGCGGATGCTGCTCGAGGATCTCGAAAACAAGCAATCGGTTGCCGAATTGCTGGATACAGCGCGCGAGGCCGAGGCGACGCGGATTTTCATCGGCAGCGAGAACCGCTTGTTCGCGCTTTCAGGCTCCAGCGTCATCGCCTCGCCCTATCGTGATCGCGAGGGCAGGGTGGTCGGCGTGCTCGGGGTGATCGGTCCTGTGCGGTTGAATTACGCGCGGGTTGTCCCCATGGTGGATTTGACAGCCCGTTCGCTGGGCAAGCTCATCGCTTGAATGGAAGCAATACGACATGATCGACACCGACAAGCCGCATGATCAAGCGGCCGAAGACGAATTGAACGGCGTGCCCGAGGAGTTCCTCGACAAGGCTGACGACGCCGGCGAGGACATGCTGGGCGAGGCGCTGGCGGCGCTGCGCCGCGATCTCGAGGCGGCCAAGCAGGAGGTGCTCTACGCTCAGGCCGAAACCCAGAACGTCCGCCGCCGTCTGGAGCGCGAGAAGGAGGAAGCGCGCGCCTATGCCGCGACCGGCTTTGCCCGCGACGTCCTGAGCGTGGCCGACAACCTGTCGCGCGCGGTGCAGGCGATCCCCGAAAGCCTGCGGGCCGACGAGAGCATGAAGGGTCTTGTGATCGGCCTCGAAGCGACCCAGCGGGAGCTTGAGAAGGTGTTCGCCAGCCACGGCATCACCCGCATCGCATCGATGGGCCTACCGCTTGATCCGAACCAGCATCAGGCGATGCTCGAAGTGCCGAGCAATGATCACGAAGCGGGTACGGTGGTGCAGGAAATGCAGGCCGGATGGATGATCAAGGACCGGTTGCTGCGCGCCGCGATGGTGGCGGTGGCGAAGAAGCCGGACTAGTATGCCGACCCGGTAAACGCCGTCGCCAAGACCGCTTCATAGGTCTTGAGCGGCGGGGCGCCGGGGATGATCCCCCGGTTCCTCAAAAGAAATGCGTGCCGCACGATTTCGGCTTGTTGCTCAGGCCCATATTGCGCGAGTTTCCAACCGGGCCTTAACGCATAGTCGTAACGGCACCACGGGTGGCGGCGCAGCACCAGATACCAGCGCCCCAAGGTTTGCGCCTGCCAGACATGCACCATCTCGTGGATGAAATGGCCTTGGTGGTGAAGCGCCGCAGTAGCGAAATCGTCGCAGTAATGCTCGGCGCCAGGGTGGAAATGGAGATGGCCCATTGGAGCCATCGTCACCTTGCGCGGATGGAGCGCGAAGAATTTGCGCCGCTGGATGGTGACGCGAGGATAGTCGATCGCATCGCCGAAGACAGTGCGGGCGAGCGCAATCTCGCCCGGTGTTAGCTTCCGAACGCCTCCGACAGGGCAGGTCGACGGCTGCAGAGGCGCTGCATCAGCCTGCATCGCCGCCGCTTTCGCCTGCCCTGTCAGCGGATCACTCAGCGTTCTTCACCCGCCGCGCGCACTTCGGCTTCAAACACCTGCGTGGTGCCGCCCGACATGGTGAGCGTGACCTTGACCTTGCCGCCCGGCTTCAGCGTGGCGGCCGGCTCCATTGCCATCACGTGCAGCCCGCCGGGCTTGAACTGGACCTTGGTGCCCTTGGTCAGTGCGACGGGCAGCGCCTCCATCATCTGCACCTTGAAATCATACTCGCCGTAATCGTGCATCATCGCCATACCGGCGCCTTCGACGTCGGCCTTGCGGATGGTGAGGCCCTGTTCGCCTTCATAGGCGAGATCGAAATAAACCGCCGCCGGATTGCCCGCCACCGGGGCGAGAACGAGGCGGGCGTTGCTGACCGTCAGGCCTGGCACTTGGCCCTCAACCGCTTCGGCGGGGGCTTCCGCGGTGCCGCTACAGGCCGCCAGACCCAGCATAGCCACTGCCAAACCGGCCGCCGCCGCGCCCTTGCGCAGAGCGGAAAGTGAACCCTCAAACTTTTTCACGTGGTGTTGCTCCTTGTTGGAATGGCGGAAAACTAGGGGCTGCGAAGTCTTGTGCCAAGCGAAACCGCACCTATATCGCGCTCACAAACGAGCCGCCAAATCGCTTTGCCGCCTTGTGGGAAGCGCGAACGCGGCGTCCAACAATTGTCCAGATGGATGGGGTAAAAATGGGTAAAGTAATCGGTATCGACCTCGGGACCACCAATTCCTGCGTTGCTGTCATGGATGGCGGCAAACCCAAGGTGATCGAGAATTCCGAAGGCGCGCGCACCACGCCTTCGATCGTCGCCTTCACCAAGGACGGCGAGCGTCTGATCGGCCAGCCGGCCAAGCGTCAAGCGGTGACCAACCCCGACAACACCCTGTTCGCGATCAAGCGTCTGATCGGTCGCCGATTCGATGATCCGATGACCAAGAAGGACATGGGCCTCGTTCCCTACACCATCACCAAGGGCAAGAACGGCGATGCCTGGGTCAAGGCCGGTAATGAGGATTACAGCCCGTCGCAGGTGTCCGCCTTCATCCTGCAAAAGATGAAGGAAACAGCCGAAAGCTATCTCGGCGAAACCGTGACGCAGGCCGTCATCACCGTGCCTGCCTATTTCAATGACGCCCAGCGGCAGGCGACCAAGGACGCCGGCCAGATCGCGGGCCTCGAAGTTCTGCGCATCATCAACGAGCCGACCGCGGCCGCGCTAGCCTATGGCATGGACAGGGACGACGGCAAGACCATCGCCGTGTTCGACCTTGGCGGCGGCACCTTTGACATCTCGATCCTCGAAATCGGGGACGGCGTGTTCGAAGTGAAGTCGACCAACGGCGACACTTTCCTTGGCGGTGAGGATTTCGACAATGCGATTGTCGAATACCTCGCCGACGCCTTCAAGAAGAAGGAAGGTATGGACCTCAAGACCGACAAGCTTGCGCTCCAGCGGCTCAAGGAAGCGGCGGAAAAGGCCAAGATCGAGCTGTCGAGCGCGGCCACGACCGAAATCAACCTGCCCTTCATCACCGCGCGCATGGAAGGCGGCGCCACCACTCCGCTGCACCTCGTGGAAACGATCACCCGCGCCGACCTTGAAAAGATGGTCGACGCGCTGATCCAGCGCACGCTCGAGCCGTGCAAGAAGGCGCTGGCTGATGCGGGCATTTCCAAGGATCAGGTCGATGAAGTGATCCTCGTCGGCGGGATGACCCGCATGCCGCGGGTGCGCGAAGTGGTGGAGCAGTTCTTCGGCGCTAAGCCGCACACCGGTGTAAACCCCGATGAAGTCGTCGCTATGGGCGCGGCGATCCAGGCCGGCGTGCTGCAGGGCGACGTCAAGGACGTGCTGCTGCTCGACGTGACCCCGCTTTCGCTCGGTATCGAGACGCTCGGCGGCGTGTTCACCCGCATGATCGATCGCAACACCACCATCCCGACCAAGAAGTCCCAGACCTATTCGACCGCCGAAGACAACCAGAACGCGGTGACGATCAAGGTCTATCAGGGCGAGCGCGAAATGGCGGCGGACAACAAGCTGCTCGGCAATTTCGACCTGATCGGCATTCCGGCGGCCCCGCGCGGCGTGCCGCAGATTGAAGTGACCTTCGACATCGATGCCAACGGCATTGTCTCGGTTTCGGCCAAGGACAAGGGCACTGGCAAGGAACAGACGATCAAGATCCAGGCCTCGGGCGGGTTGTCGGACAACGACATCGAGCAGATGGTCAAGGATGCCGAGAAGTTCGCCGAAGAAGACAAGAAGCGCCGGGCGGCCGCAGAAGCGCGCAACCAGGCTGACAGCCTTGTCCACGCGACCGAAAAGCAGGTTGCCGAGCACGCCGACAAGATCGACGCCGCCACCAAGTCGGCAGTGGAGGAAGCCATCGCGGCAACCAAGACCGCACTCGAAGGCGGCGATGCCGATGACATCAATGCCAAGGCGCAGGCGCTGACCGAAGCGGCGATGAAGATGGGCCAGCAGATCTACGAACAGCAGCAGGCCGCCGGGCCCGATGCGGCGGCAGATGCTGCCGAAGAGACGCCGGCTGAAGAGGACGTCGTCGACGCCGAATTCTCCGAGGTCGACGAAGACAAGAAGGGCTAAGTCCCGATGCCATCCAGCGTGCCGCCGATATGCCCGGTTCTCCTTTCCGGCATGTCGGCGGCGCCTGGTCACAGGGATTAGGTCACATCCATGTCCAGCGCCCAGACCGATTACTATCAGACGCTTGAAGTCGCCCGCGACGCCGATGGCGCGGTGCTCAAAAGCGCCTATCGCAAGCTCGCCATGAAGTATCACCCGGATCGCAATCCGGGCGATGCGACCTGCGAGACCAAGTTCAAGGCGATCAACGAGGCCTATGACTGCCTCAAGGACCCGCAGAAGCGCGCGGCCTATGACCGTTATGGCCACGAGGCCTTCACGCAAGGCATGAATGGCGGCAGCGGCTTTGGTGGCGGCGGTTTCGGGGGCCACGACGGCTTTGCCGATATCGGCGACATCTTCGAAACGATCTTCGGCAGTGCCTTTGGCGGCGGCGGGGCGCAGCGCGCCCAGAACCGGCGCGGCGCAGACCTGCGCTATGATATGCAGGTCAGCCTCGAAGAAGCCTTCCAAGGCAAGACCACCGAGATCGAGATCGAAGTCTCGCAGTCGTGCGAAACCTGCGAAGGCAGCGGGGCCGCGCCCGGCACCAGCCAACGCCAGTGCATCCTGTGCAAGGGCATGGGTTCGGTGCGCGCCAAACAAGGGCTGTTCGTGGTCGAGCGGCCTTGCCCCACCTGTAGCGGGCGTGGCAGCGTGATCGAGGATCCGTGCCGGGTTTGCCGGGGCGAGGGCCGGGTTGACCAGCCGCAATCGCTCAAGGTCGATATTCCCGCAGGCGTCGATACCGGTACCCGCATCCGCCTGTCCGGCAAGGGCGAGGCCGGGCAACGCGGCGCGGCTCCGGGCGATCTCTACATTTTCCTCCACGTCCAGCAGCACCGCGTGTTCGAGCGCGAGGGCACCACCTTGCTGACCCGTGTGCCGGTGAGCTTCACCACCGCCTCGCTGGGCGGCTGCGTGGAGATCCCCGATCTCGACGGCTCGACCAACCGGCTCGACATTCCGGCGGGGATCCAGTCGGGCAAGCAGCTGCGTGTTCGCGGGGCAGGGATGCCGGTGCTGCAAGGGCGCGGACGCGGTGATCTGGTGGCCGAGATCGTGGTCGAAACCCCGACGAAGCTTTCGCGCCGCCAGAAGGAACTGCTCGAGGAATTCCGCTCGACTGAGACGGGTGACGAATGCCCCGAAACGCATGGCTTCTTCAACAAGCTCAAGGACGTGTTCGGGAGCTGATGCTTCTCTCGCTCTTGATTATCGACGATTTCCTCAAAGACCCGTGGGCGGCGCTGGCGCTGGATTATGATCCGGCGCGCCAGCACGGCAGTTTCCCCGGCCTCAATTGCTCCGCGCTGCTCGATACGGCGGCGATGGACAGCGCGGTCTGGTGGCTACTCGGGATAAAGCTCGGACCGGCGCCCGGCATCCAGCACGGCGCTTGCCGCTTGACGTGCAAGGGGGACAAGGGGCGGAGCGGGTTGCATATTGATCCCGCCAGCTACTCGGGCATCCTCTATCTCTCGCGGCCCGAGGATTGCGCGCGGGCTGATGCGGGCGGCACCGATTTCTTCCGTCACAAGCGCAGCGGGCTCGAAGCCGTGCCGACCGATACCGATCCGGCGCGGATTGTGGCATCGGGCTATGCGAACGCGAACGCGCTAATTGAGATGTGGTCAACCGCGACACCGCCACGCCCGCGAAATGGGAGCGCAGCATGCGCGTGCTGGCGCGGTTCAACCGGTTGCTGCTGTTCTCGCCGCGGCAGTTCCACAATGCCGCCCTCGGCTTTGGCACCACGCCCGAGGATGCGCGATTGGTGATGCTGCTGTTCTTAGCGCTAAAGGCCTAGGCGCGCTTAGCCCATCCGCTCTTGCACCTCGGTGCGGATCCGCTCGACCAGCCCGCGCTGGCAGCGTCCGGCGATTTCCTCCTCCTCCAGCACCGCCAGAAACACCGCGCGCTTGGCCGCGCGCAGGCGATCTTCGGGCACGGCTCCACCTGCGGTCGAGGCGACCAGATCGATCATCCGTTCGGCCCCGTGGAGGCGTCCCCACAGATAGTCGTTCTCGCGGTAGTCGCGGCTAAAAAAAGCCCCGAAATTGTAGAACTCGATTCCCCGCAAGGTCGCTGCCGTTCCGCCCTCGCGGATCGAGCGGGCATCGTCGGGCGAGATGCGGTCGATCCGCACCGGGTTGAACTCGTCCAGCCCCTCGCGCCGCGAGAGCGGAAAGGTCGCTACATCGTAGAAGGGAAAACCGAGATCGGTCAGCAGCATCCGCCCCTTGAGGGTCTTGGGCATATCCTCAAGCGCGTCGATCAACAGCTGTTCGGCGTCCAGATCGGTGGTCGGCAGCAGGCGCTTGGTGGCGAGGAAATCGAGCACCGCGCCGGGCGCTTCCAGAGCGCGTCCGGCAAGCTCAGCGAATTGCGGGGATTGCAGCACGCCTTCGTCGGCGCGGTAATAGAGCGCGAGAATGGCATAGAGCCGGTCACGCGCCTGATCGAGCGCGGCTTCGGGAATGTCGGGATCAAGCTCCCAATCGCGCGAGAGCTTGCGCGCCAGCAATTGCAGGCGGCGGATCCGAAAGCCCGTGTCATGCGCGCGGAAAAAACCGATCGCGGCCGGATTGGCACCGCCATGCGCATCGGTAAGCTGGCGGAGCCCGCGCGCGGCCAATTCACTCCGCAGGGCCTCGGCCAAGGGCGCAGGATCGCTCATCGGCGTCCACGCAGCCCGCAGCATTAGGCCTGACAGCTGATCGAGGATCGCGGCGAACTTTGCCAGCGCATAGGCCCCGAAGGCATAGCCCGCACGCTCGGCAGCGGCCTGCTGCGCCTTGGCCCGCCAGCCTGCCAGTCGCTTGGGGGTGGGGCGATCGAGCAGGAAGGTGAAGCCGAACAGCTTCTCCACCGCGCGGTCGATATCGGGCTGCAGATCCATGATGATGCGTTTTAGGCGCGCAGCATCGCGCGATTGCTGGTCGATCCGTTCGAGATCGTCGCGGATCGGCTGTTCGCGCGGGATGCTGGAAAGCGAGCCGAAGATCGCGCCCAGAAAGCCGATTTCGCGCACCTTGCCGCTAGGCGTCATCCCGCTCGCATCGGGGCGCGGGTCGATATAGACAAACCGCCGGTCAACCTCGCGCTGCGCCGGACGTCCGTGGAGCGCCGCGCTGGCCGCCCCGAACGGCGCGTTGACCAGCACCGCCCCGTCGATCAGCGCGACGGTGTCGATCGTGCCATTGGCGACATGGACCGGCATGATGCGCGCCAGAAAGCTGCCGCGCGTGGCCCAGTGGTGGCCTTCGCTTATCGCCAGATTGTCGATCTCGGTCAGGGTCAGCGGCGGAAAGGCACCGGGAAAGCTCGCGGTGGCGCGCGCGGCCAGCACCAGTTCGAGCGGATCGGCGAGCGCCTGCTCCGGGTGACTGCCGACCCGCGCGCGGAAATTGATCGGCAGGCGGTGTTCCATTTCCTCGACCTGCGCGGGCGAGTTCAGTCGCAGCGCCTGCGGATGGCCGCGAAAATCAGTCGCTGTTACCGTCAGATCGATCGGATAGCCCGGCGGCAGCAGCGGCAGGCCATCACCTTCGTCGGCCATCTTGACCAAGGCCTCGAACAGCATGGCGGAAAAGCGCGCGCCCGAAAACGGCGGATTGAACCACCGCCCGCGCACGAAGCGCGACACCTTGTGGCGCACTTCGGCCCGGGTTTCGGGCGAGACCGTGGCACTCACCGCATTGCCCGGGCGGCTCAGGAACCACTCGGCAATCGGCTGCGCCCACAGCTTGGCATAGCGCCACATCGGTTCGGCATCAGGATCGGTCAGCTTGCTGACATCGGCGTTTTCGAGCCACAGATCGGTGAGCGGCTCGAGGCTGTGCCCGGCATGGATCGCCTGCGCGAGAAACACCGCGTTGATCCCCCCGGCGCTCGCCCCGGTCAGCACATCGGGCAGCACCCGCAGGCGGTATCCGTGATCCTGTTCGATTGCCGCCAGAAAGCTGCGATAGGCTTCGGCCACCCCGTCAAGCGGGGTCGGATCGGGCATGTGGAACGCCCGGCTCGCGCGCGCAAGATGCCAGATTTCCTTGGTGATGCCGTGCATATAGACAGCAAGGCTGACGCCGCCATAGCAGACAAGGGCAAGACGCAGTTCCTTCTGGCGCATCCCGTCAGTGGTGCGCGCAAATTAGCGCAAATGCAATTGCGTTCTAGTTCTGTTCCCATTAAGACCCGTATTTATGGCAAAGGCGAAGCGTCGATATGTGTGTCAGGCCTGCGGGGGTGTATCGCCGCGCTGGCAGGGGCAATGCCCCGATTGCGCGGAATGGAACACGCTGGTCGAGGATGTCCCGGCAACAGTGTTCTGGCAAAAGCACAACCTGTCGAGCGGTGGCCGCGCGGTCGCGTTCGAGGCGCTCAATGCACCGACCAGGCTGCCGGTGCGCAAATCGACCGGTTTGGCCGAGTTTGACCGCGCGCTGGGCGGCGGGCTGGTGCCGGGCTCGGCGGTGCTGATGGGCGGCGATCCGGGCATCGGCAAATCGACGCTGCTGCTCCAGACCGCGGCGACCATCGCGCGCGGCGGCAATGATGTGGTCTATGTCAGCGGCGAGGAAGCGGCTGGCCAAGTGCGGCTGCGTGCGGCGCGCATGGGCGTGGCCGATGCGTCGATCCGGCTCGCCTCGGAAACCTCGGTGCGCGATATCCTGACCACCTTGGGGCAGGGCGAACCGCCTGCGCTGCTGGTAATCGATTCGATCCAGACGATGCATTCCGACATTATCGAAGGCGCGCCCGGCACCGTCAGCCAGGTGCGCGGCTGCGCGCTCGAACTGATCCGCTACGCCAAGGAAACCGGCTGCGCGGTGGTGCTGGTTGGCCATGTTACCAAGGATGGCAGCATCGCCGGCCCGCGGGTGCTCGAGCACATGGTCGATGTGGTGATGAGCTTCGAGGGTGAGCGGAGCCACCAGTACCGGATTCTGCGCGCGCTCAAGAACCGCTTCGGGGCGGTCGACGAGATCGGCGTGTTCGCAATGGCAGCCGAGGGGTTGGAGGAAGTCGCCAACCCCTCGCTGCTTTTTCTCTCGGGCCGTGATCAGCCGCTGGCCGGGAGCGCGGTTTTTCCGGCATTGGAGGGCACGCGGCCGGTGCTGGTCGAAATCCAGGCGCTGATCGTCCGGCTGCAATCGGGCGCGACGCCGCGCCGCGCGGTGGTGGGCTGGGATTCCGGGCGGCTCGCCATGCTGCTGGCGGTGCTCGAATCGCGCTGCGGGCTCAATTTTTCCTCGGCCGAGGTCTATCTCAATATCGCTGGCGGCTACCGACTGACCGATCCTGCGGCCGATCTTGCGGTGGCGGCCGCGCTGGTCTCTGCGCTGGCGGACAAGCCCTTGCCCGACAAGGCCGCTTGGTTCGGCGAAGTCAGCCTTGCAGGCGAGATCCGCCCTGTCGCACACGCCCCGCTACGGCTGCGCGAGGCCGCCAAGCTCGGCTTTTCGCGCTCCTACGGCCCGGCTGGTGCGTCAGGTCTGGAGGATGCACGCGGCTATCGCGGATTGGGCGCACTTGCGAACCTCGTTGACCAAGTGATGGGCTGTGCATAGACATCGCCGTCCATGGCTGGTCTAGACATCATCGTATTCATCATCGTCGGGGTTGCCGCCATTGGCGGGTTCATGCGCGGGCTGGTACAGGAAGTCCTGTCGCTTGCAGCGTGGGTGTTCGCTGCCATTGCGGTGCATTTCCTACACCCCGCGCTGGCGCCTGCGATCAGCGGCTTTCTCAATTCCGATCGCATCACGCCGGTGTTCTCCTTCGTGCTGCTGCTGCTCATCCCCTATACCGCGATGAAGCTGATTGCGGGCACTATCAGCGAAGCCTCGGACGGCGCGATCCTTGGCCCGATCGACCGGGTGCTGGGCTTCGGCTTTGGCGCGGTGAAGGGCGCGCTGATTGCGGTCTTCGCCTTTTCGGTGCTGGCGCTCGGGTTTGACCAGGGTTGGGGCTACACCGGCAGACCCCTTTGGATCACCTCGGCGCGCACCTATTCGGCTGCCGATGCCTTCTCGCGCCAGCTTGTGCCGATGATCGCGGTGCGGCGTGACCAGCTCCGCCGCGAATCCGAAGCGCGGGGCAAGGTCTCGTCCAAGGTCATCAACTGATCGCTGTGACCGGCGCGCGTTCGCCACGGCTCTATTCGCGGAGCGTTCTAGCGCTGGCGACCGGACTTGCCGCCTTTCCGCTCGATGATCGCTTGCCGCTGCGCGCCGAGGCACGCTCGCGCACCTGCGGGAGCGAGATCATCTTCGGGCTCGAACTGACACCGTCAGGCAGGATTGTGCGGGTGGGGATGCAGGTGCAGGCCTGCGCGATCGGGCAGGCCTCGGCGGCGCTGCTGGCGCAAGATTCGCGCGGCCGGGCGGCTGAGGATGTCGCGCTGACGCTGCACGGCCTCGAAGCCTGGCTTGAGGGGGCGGGCGACCTGCCCGATTGGCCCGATCTGGCGCTGCTGGCACCAGCGCGCGATCATCCCGCGCGTCACGGTGCCTTGCTGTTACCGTGGAAGGCCGCGAGCAAGGCGCTTTCAAGCGGCGCGGCAGCGGGCTAGGGGTTGGAGCATTATTGCCGCCGCCAGTGAGAGCGGCGCACCCAAGGGGATTGAGCAACATGGCAGAAGCGCAGGCGCTCGCAGACCGCGAGCCGAGCGACAAGGAAATCCGTCTGGTGATCGGCGCTTCGAGCGCGGGCACCATCTTCGAATGGTACGATTTCTTCATCTACGGCACGCTCGCCTACATCCTCAAGGACGCGTTCTACGCCACCGATAACGAGACACTGGGTCTGCTGCTGGTGTGGTCGACCTTCGCGGTGGGCTTCGCCTTCCGCCCGCTGGGGGCGATCCTGTTCGGCTTTCTGGGCGACAAGCTGGGGCGCAAATACACCTTCCTTGTCACCGTCATGCTGATGGGGATCGCCACCGCGGGGGTGGGTCTGATCCCCACGGTCGACACGATCGGGATGGCTGCTCCGATCATCGTCATTTTGCTGCGGATCATTCAGGGCTTGGCGCTGGGCGGCGAATATGGCGGCGCTGCGATCTATGTCGCCGAGCACGCCCCGCCCGAAAAGCGCGGGTTCTACACCAGCTTCATCCAGGCGAGCGTGGCGGGCGGCTTCGTGCTGTCGATCATCGTCGTGCTGGCCTGCCGCGCGTTGATCCCGGCGGAAGCCTTTGCGGCATGGGGCTGGCGGGTGCCGTTCCTACTGTCGATCGCGCTGCTCGCTATCTCGCTGTGGATGCGCCTCAAGCTGTCCGAAAGCCCGGTGTTCCAGGCAATGAAGGAATCGGGAGAGACTGCGGGCAATCCCTTTGTCGAAAGCTTCACCTATCCCGGCAATCCCAAGCGCATCTTTGTCGCGCTGTTCGGCGTCTCGGGCATCCTGACGACGATTTGGTACACCGGTTTTTTCTCGACGATGAGCTTTCTGCGCGGGCCGATGAATGTCGCTGACCAGACGGTGGAATTGGTGCTGCTGGTCACGGGCCTGATCGTGATGAGTTTCTACGTGATCATCGGCAAGTGGTCGGACAACGTGGGCCGCAAGCTGCCGATCATTATCGGCGCCGCGCTGACGCTGGTGCTCCTGTTCCCGCTGTTTTGGATGATGGGGAGCTTTGCCAATCCCGGCATCGCTGCGGCAGCGGAGCGCAATCCGATCACCGTCAGCGGTCCCCAATGCGTCACCGATCCCTTTGCCGAATTGTCCAAGCGCGAGCAGACCGACTGCGGCAAGGTGCTCGAAACGCTCACCGCTTCGGGCGTGCCCTATACGTTGACGCAGGGCGACACGCTCGCGCTGAGTGTCGGCGGCAATCCGGTAGCACTCGATCCCACCTGGTTCACCGACGGCGCCGCGCGGCGTGGGGGCATTCATGCGGCCCTCGGGCAATATGGCTTCGATTTCGCCAAGCAGCAGCCGCCCGCCGCGAATATTCTCGGCATCGGTGCGGTGCTGCTCGCGCTGGGGATGCTCTCGGCGCTGACCTATGGTTCGGTAGCAGCGCTGCTTAGCGAGATGTTCCCGCCGCGCATCCGTTATTCCTCGATGTCGATCCCCTATCACATCGGCGCAGGCTATCTCGGCGGGTTCCTACCGCTGATCGCAGGCGTAATCGTGGCGAGCACCGGGGATATCTATGCGGGCCTGTGGTACACTTGGGCCGTGGTCGCTTTCGGGCTGGTTGTGGCCTGGTGGGGTCTGCCAGACGGACCGCCGAAAGACTTTGCCGATGACTGATACGCTGCTGCCGCCGCCCGCAAGTTTGCGGCTGACGGTTGACGTGGCTGCTCTGGCTGCCAACTGGCGCGCGCTCGATGCCATGTCGGGTGCGGCCCGGGCGGGCGCGGCCGTCAAGGCGGACTGCTACGGCCTCGGCGTCGCTACCTGCGTGCCGGTGCTGCGCGATGCGGGATGCGAGACCTTCTTCGTTGCCCACTGGAGCGAAGTGGACGCTGTCGCGAGCCATATCCCGCCCGCGCAGATCGCCGTGCTACATGGGCCCTTGAGCGAGGCCGACTGCGCCTATGCGCGCAGCACCGGAGCAGTGCCAGTGATCAATTCGCTCGATCAGGCGAAATTGTGGAGCGTGGGCGGGGGCGGACGCTGCCATCTGATGGTCGATACCGGCATCAACCGGCTCGGCATCGCGCCTCCAGAAGCCAGCGATCCGTGGATGGCGGCGCTCGATATTGATATCCTCATGAGCCACCTCGCCTGCGCCGACGAGGACAGCGCGATGAACGCCCGCCAGCGCGCTGCCTTCGCCGCCGTGACCGGCACAATCGCGCACCGCCGCGCCAGTCTTGCCAACAGCGCCGGGATTGCGCTGGGCCAAGACTACGCCTTCGATCTCACCCGCCCGGGTCTTGCGCTCTACGGCGGCGTTCCGCGCGGCGAACTGGCCGAGGTCATCCGCCCGATCGCGCAAGTCGAGGCGGCGATCATCCAGTGCCGCAACCTCGCAAGCGGGGAGAGCGTGGGCTACAACGCCACTTTCAGCGCATCCGCCGCCATGCGGGTCGGCACGGTCTCGCTGGGCTATGCCGATGGCTTCCTGCGGCTGCGCGGGCCGGGCAATGCGCTGAAGCATGACGGCCGCGCGCTACCCATCCTTGGCAAGGTGTCGATGGACATGGTGGTGGTTGACCTGTCAGCCGCCCCCGATTGTGTCGCCGGCGACTGGCTCACCGTGCCGTGGGACATCAATAATTGTGCGCAGCAAAATATTCTTTCGCCCTACGAGTTGCTGACGGGGATCGGCCAGCGTCTGCGCCGCGGTTGATAGAATCGGGCGGGCGTTATTGCGCTGCAGCTTGTGCAGGTGCTAAGAAGACTGAGGGTCAACAATCAGGAAAAAACAATGGTTGGCAGATCAAAGGCGGCATCAGGCGCAGCGGGTGAGACGGTCATTATCAAGAAGTACGCCAACCGGCGGCTCTATAACACCGTATCCTCGAGCTACATCACGCTTGAGGATCTCGCCCGGATGGTGCGCGAGAACGTCGATTTTCAGGTGATTGATGCCAAGAGCGGCGATGACATCACCCACTCGATCCTGACCCAGATCATCATGGACGAAGAAGCCAATGGCGAGCAGATGCTCCCCGTCAGCTTCCTGCGCCAGCTGATTGGCATGTATGGCAATTCGATGCAGGCGCTGATGCCGTCCTATCTCGAAGCCAGCATGGCCAATTTCCGCGACAACCAATCGAAGATCCGCGAGGCCTTCGAAAAGGGGCTGACCAGCAATCCCTTCACCGCGATTCATGAAACCAATATGGCGATGATGCGTGTGGCGGCCGACGTGCTCCTCCCGGGCATGGGCAAGGCCAAGGACAAGCCCGCCGCTCCTGTTGCCGAAACCCGCGACGAACTCGCCGTGCTGCGCGAACAGATGGCGGCGATGCAAAAGAAGCTGGACGAACTGGGCAAATAACGCTGATAGCGCGGCCCGCCGAAGCGGCGCCGCGCCGCACCCGCTCAAACAGGAACCCGATCCGTGTCCAACATCCGCCACGCGCTCACGATCAAGCGCGAAGACGATTTCGCCAAGTGGTATCAGGAAGTCATCGCCGCGGCTGATCTCGCCGAGGAATCCGGCGTGCGCGGCTGCATGGTGATCAAACCGTGGGGCTACGGCATCTGGGAACGCATTCAGCGGTTGATGGACGACAGGATCAAGGCCGCGGGCGTGCAGAACTGCTATTTCCCGCTTTTCATCCCGCTCGCCAATTTCACCCGCGAGGCCGAGCACGTCGAAGGCTTTGCCAAGGAAATGGCGGTTGTCACCCACCACCGCCTGATCTCGGACGGCAAAGGCGGGCTGATCCCCGATCCTGCCGCCATGCTCGAAGAACCGCTGGTGGTGCGCCCGACGTCTGAAACGATCATCGGCGATGCGATGGCGCGCTGGATCCAGTCGTGGCGCGATCTGCCGCTGCTCACCAACCAGTGGGCCAATGTGGTGCGCTGGGAGATGCGCACGCGGATGTTCCTGCGCACCAGCGAGTTCCTCTGGCAGGAAGGTCATACCGCGCACGAGAACCGCGAGCAGGCGCAAGCGGAAACCCATCGCGCGCTCGAAATGTATCGCGCCTGCGCCGAAGAACAGCTCGCGCTGCCCGTGATCGCGGGCGAAAAGCCCGAGAACGAGCGCTTCCCCGGCGCGGTCGAGACCTGGTCGATCGAGGCGATGATGCAGGATGGCAAGGCGCTGCAGGCCGGCACCTCGCACTATCTCGGTACCAATTTCGCCCACGCCGCGGGCATCCAGTATCAGGACCGTGAGGGCAGCCAGCAGTTCTGCCACACCACCAGCTGGGGCGTCTCGACGCGGCTGATCGGCGGGGTGATCATGACTCACGGCGATGATGACGGCTTGCGCGTGCCGCCGGCGATCGCGCCGCAGCAGATCATTATCTTGCCGATGTTACGCGAAGCTCCGGAAGACGCCGTACTGCTGGCCTATTGCGAAGAGCTGCGCGCGATGCTCGCCAGCCAGATCGCGCTCGGCGAGAAGGTGCGCGTGCTGCTCGATGCCAAGCCTGGCAAGGCCGCAGCCAAGCGCTGGGACTGGGTGCGCAAAGGCGCACCGGTAATCCTCGAGGTCGGCCCGCGCGACATGGCCGAAGGCAAGGTGGCGATGCTACGCCGCGATGCCTTGTGGAACACCGAAAACGGCAAGCCCGCGATGCTGTTCCTGGCGCGCGAAACCTTTGCAGCCGGGGCAGGGCCGTTGCTCGAGGAAATCCAGCAGAGCCTGTTCGAAGAAGCGCGCGTGCGGCGCGATGCCAATATCACCCGCGGCCTCACCGACTGGGCGACGGTCGCCGCGCATTTCGAGAATGGCGGCAAGTATCCGGGCTGGGTCGAGGCCCAATGGTCCAAGCCAACTGGTGCGGCGCTCGATGCCGTCGTGGAAAAGCTGAAGGCGGTAAAACTCACCATCCGCAACGTCCCCCGCGGCGGAGAGGCGGCGAATGGCACCTGCCTGTTCAACGGCGCGCCGGCGACCGAGCGCATCCTGATCGCGCGCGCCTACTAGTCTTGCGCCTGCGCTCGCTGACAGGCAGACAGGGCGTATGATCAAACACGCCCTGCTGCTCGCCGCCTGTCTCGTTGCTGCCCCGCTCGCCGCGCAAACCCATCCTGCCGATCAGGTCTCCGAAGACCGGCTGCACGATGATGTCGCCAAGCTGGTCAGCTTCGGCACGCGCCACACGCTATCAGCACAGGACGATCCCAAGCGCGGGATTGGCGCAGCGGTGAACTGGGCGCTCGACGAATTCCGCCGCATCGGCGCGGAATGCGGGGATTGCCTTGAAGTGTTGCCGGTGGGCGAGGTGATCCAGCCCGATGGCCGCCGCATCCCGGCCGCAACGCTGGTGCGCAACGCGGTCGCGATCCAGCGCGGCAGCGAGCGGCCCAACGAGGTCGTGATCGTGCAGGGCCATATCGACAGCCGTGTGTCCGATCCGCTCGATTTCACCCGCGATGCGCCCGGCGCCAATGACGACGGCTCGGGTTCTGCGCTGGTGCTCGAAGCGGCGCGGGTGCTGTCGGGCGAGCGCTATCCTTCGACGATCATTTACGCGCTGCTTTCGGGCGAGGAGCAGGGGTTGTTCGGCGGGCGCATTCTGGCCGATTGGGCCGCGGCACAAGGCTTCACCGTCAAGGCCGTGCTCAACAACGACATCGTCGGCAATTCCTGCGGCAAGGACCGTTATTGCGTGCCAGACAAGGTGCGCGTGTTCTCCGAAGGGCCGCGCGCCGATCTCAGCGAAGGGCTGCGCGCCGCGCAATCTCGCTTCGGCGGCGAAAACGACACGCCGTCACGCAACCTCTCGCGCTGGGTTGCGGGGCTGGCGAGCAAGACGCCCGAGGAAATGCAGGTCCGCCAGATCTGGCGTACCGACCGCATGGGCCGCGGCGGGGATCAGGTGCCGTTCCTGCAAAAAGGCTACCCCGCGATCCGCTTCTCGGTCGGGGTCGAGGATTACGACCACCAGCATCAAGACATCCGCACCGAGGGCGACGTGTTCTACGGCGACACCATCGACGAGATGGACTTCGCCTACCTTGCCGGGGTGACCAAGCTCAACGTGCGCGCCCTGGACGCGCTCGCCCGCGCGCCGATGCCGCCCAAGGTGACGGTGGATGCGGCAGTGCGGGTGGATACCGAGATCAAGTGGAAAGCGGTGCCCGGTGCCTCGCTCTACGAAGTCGCCGCCCGCGCGACCGATGCGCCCG
>JBKDUW010000281.1:0-8552 GCA_046339235.1 Erythrobacteraceae bacterium
TTGAAGACCGCTGCCGAGAAAAAGAGCCGCGCCCAACGCGACCGCGAGGCCGCTGCCGCACTTGATTGACGCTGCTGCCTAGGCGGCGTAATCTCGTCGCACTGCCCACAAGGGAGGATCGCGATGCGCAATTCCGGACCCAAGGCTGCGATGCTGCTCGGCGCTCTGGCGCTGGCGGCGACGTCGATCCCCGCGCAGGCCCAGCTCGGCAACCTGTTCAACAGCACGCGGCGCGGCGCCGAAAAGGCCGATAACTGCGCCAAGGGCAAAAAGGGCGACAAGGGCCGCGGCGCGCTCGGCGGGTTGCTCGGCGGCGCGGTGGACGAAGTCGCCCGCGGGGTCGGCCTGCCCTCGTTCCTGCCGGTACCCGAATTTTCCGACCAGCTCGCCCAAAGCATCGCCTGCAAACTCGATCCCGAGGAGCAGAAGCAGGCCGCCGAAGCCACGCTCGCGGTCACCCGCTTCGATGAAGAGGGCGCGCTGCCCGAAGTTGGATCGAGCGCGGAATGGACCTCGGCCACCCGTGAGAATGTGAGCGGCACCTCGACCGTGACCTCGCGCGATGCTGCGAGCGGCTCTGCCGACTGCATCACCGTCACCGATGTCGTGATCATCGAAGGCGAGGAAGCCCGCGCCGAAAAGCGCATGTGCAAGGCGCCCGGATCGGCGCGCTATTCGATCGTCGCGTGATGCGGCAGGCGAAGGCCGCCGCCGCGCTCGCCGCGCTGGCGCTCCTGACCGGGGCAACCAAGATGGACCCGGACAATCCCACCTGCCCGGCCACGCCCGATTTCGGCCCCACCACCGCGATGACCCTCAAGCCTGCCGACAAGGGCGGCAAGCGCGTGCTGCTGGCCGAGGGCGCGATCGATTCAACCCTCCCCGCCCGCCTCAAGGCGGCGATCGAGGCGGACGAGAAGATCGAGGAAGTGTGGCTGCGCTCGCACGGGGGCAATGCCCGCGCGGGCAACGAGGCGGGCAAGATCATCCGCTCCTATCGCGGGATGCTCACCCGTGTACCCAAGGGCTGGGCGTGCTTTTCGGCGTGCAACTTCGTGTTCATGGGCGGCGACCGGCGGGTGGTGGATGATGGCGGGGTGTTCATGGTCCACATGTTCACCCACACGCAGGACCGCGCGATGATCGACGGGGTGGTGATCGAAGGCAGCAAGGCCACTACCGAACTGATCGGCAGCATCGAACAATCCTCGGCGCTGCTGGCGAGCGAGGATAATGACTTCCTCATCCGCATGGGGATCAGCCGCAAGCTCCTGACCGACATCATGTATCAGCAGCAGGCGGTGAAGAGCGAGGATAACCCCAGCACGCGTTACTGCCTCTCCCAGGCCGAGGTGCGCGCCTACAACGTCATGCCGGTCGAGAAGCCTGCATCCTGAGCGCATGAGCCGCGATCCCGACACTATCGCCTTCTATCAGGAGCGCGCGCCGCATTGGGTGTTCCATTCGGGCGAGGCGCAAAGCCACCAGCTCGATGCCTTCCTTGACCGCCTGCCCCCGCAAGCGATGGTGCTGGAACTCGGCTGCGGCGGCGGGCGCGATGCGGCGCACATCAAGCAGCGCGGCTTTGCGGTGGACGCCACCGATGCCACCACGGCGCTGGTCAAGCGCGCCAATCAGGCCTTTGCGCTGGGCGCGCGGGTGATGGCGTTTGACGAGATCGAAGCAGACGCCGCCTATGCCGGGGTCTGGGCCCATGCCAGCCTGCTGCACTGCCCGCGCGCGGTGCTGGCCGATGTGCTCGCGCGCATCCACCGCGCGCTCAAGCCCGGCGGTTGGCACTTTGCGAGCTACAAGCTGGGGGATGGAGAGGGCCGCGACCTGCTCGGGCGGCTGCACAATTTCCCCTCGCCCGAATGGCTGATTGCAGCCTACGAGGCGGCCGGGTTCACTATCGAGGACCAGGACACCTATCCGGTCCAGGCGAGCGATGGCACCATGCGCGACTGGATCGATCTGACGGTGAGAAAGCCATGACCATCTGGACCATCGCAGCCGTCTGCACCGGCACCGCCCGTCCCTTCAACGGCGCGGAAACAAGCGCGATCGCCAAGCGCCCGCGCGAAGGCGCGGTACAGGTGCTCGGCGAAGGCCTCGCGCCCGACGAGCAGGCCGACCGTCGCGTGCATGGCGGCCCGGAAATGGCGCTGCACCTCTATCCGCAGGGTCACCATGACTGGTGGCGCGGACAGATCGGCGAGTCCCCCTTGCTGGACGAGCCCGTCGTCTTCTGATCGAACCTCGCGGTGACCGGCCTCACCGAGGAGATGGTGCATATCGGCGACCGCTTCCGCTTGGGGAGCGCGCTGATCGAGGTCAGTCAGCCACGCCAGCCGTGCTGGAAGATCGAACACCGCTTCGGCCACAAGGGCATGGCCGCAAGCATCATCAAGACCGGGCGGTGCGGCTGGTATTTCCGGGTGATCGAAACCGGCGAGGTGACAGCCGGGGACGCGCTCGAACGCATTGCCATCGGCGCCGAAGACTGGAGCGTCGCGCGCGTTTTCAAGGCCTTGGTGGCAGGGAAGGCGACTCCGGCGGAACTGGCAGAGCTCGCCGTTCTCGCCCAGCTCAGCCCCAAATTGCGCGAGCGGGCCGCCGCCAAACACGGTTAGGCAACGCTTTACCTTACGCACGGGGCATCTGACCAAATCCTGCTGCTTCCTGAAAGCGGCGTTGATCCTGCATTCCAGTTAGCTGAACGAAAACGGGGTTGCTCCATCGGGGAGCCGCCACAAGGAAATGCACATGAAACACCTTGCTCTGATCGCTGCCGCCGGGTCGCTGGCGGCTTTTTCTGCCCCGGCCCAGGCCGCCGGCTCGCCCGCGGCGCCCGCATCGGTCTTTGGCGGTGTTCACAGCAACGCCCTGCCCTTCGCCCCCGTCGCCGACTATGGTCGGGACGATGATGACGACGACGACTGGCGCGACCGCCGCGACCGTCGCCGCTACCGCGAGCGCAACCGCAACCGCGACTGGGACCAGGGCCGTGACCGCTACTGGCAGGGCAATGCCGGCCGCTGGCGCTGCCGCAAGGATGACGGCACCGTCGGCCTGCTGGTCGGCGCCGGCGTCGGCGCTTTGCTCGGCAGCGAGGTTGACCGCCGCGGTGACCGCACGCTGGGCACCGTGCTCGGCGCAGTCGGCGGCGGTCTGCTCGGCCGCGAGATCGACCGTGGCAGCGCCCGCTGCCGCTGATCCCCTGACACCGCTCCAAGCAAGCGTCGCTGGCCCCACCGCCAGCGGCGCTTTGCGCTGTCAGGCATAGCTGCGGAGCCGCGCGCGCTCACGTCCTTCCTTTGGCGCTCCCCGATTGAAGCGCGCGCGCTCCGCTGGTAGCCACGCGGGATGCAACATCCCAGCCAATGCTCCGCATGACCCGCCCCGCCGTGCTCGTAACTGGCGGGGCGACCCGTATCGGCGGTGCCATCTCGCGCGCCTTTGCCGCAGCCGGCTGGCACGTGGTGATCCATTACCGCGCCTCCGCCACGCAGGCCGAGGCGCTCGCGGCCAGCCTGCCCTCGGCCGAAACCCTCGGTTTCGACCTGATGGACGATGAAGCGGCGGTGTCCGCGATCCTCGAGCTGGCCAACAGGCTTCCCGACTGGCGCTGCCTCGTCAACTCGGCTTCGATTTTTGATTAGGACCCTGTAACCGCGCTCGATCCGGCGACGTATAGAGAAGCGATGCAGGTCAATGCTCTTGCCCCGGCCCGGATGAGCCAAGCCTTTCTCGCGCAGGCCGCGAGCGCGGGGGTGCGCGTGGTGATCCAGATCACCGACATGAAGATCGCCAACACCAATCCCGATTTCTTCAGCTACACCATGTCCAAGCACGCGCTCGCCGCCACCATCGGGATGCTGGCCAAGGGCGCGCGCTCTGCGCAGGACCGGGTCTATGGCATCGCGCCCGGCGCGATTCTCGCCAGCCATGACCAGCGCGAGGAGGAAACCGAGCTGTCGCACCGGCTGAACCTCCTGCAGCGCAAGACCGGGGCGGACGAGATCGCCGGTGCCGCGCTGTTCCTCGCCGGCGGCACGCTCGCGAGCGGCGAGACTCTGTTCATCGACAGCGGCCAGCACCTGCTCGACCAGCCGCGCGACGTGATCTGGCTGGCGCGCGAGCTGGCGGCGGCGGAAACCAAGGGATGATATTCGCATGATCAAACACGCCCTGTCGACGCGGCTATGGCACTGGGTGAACGCCGCCGCGATCATCGTGCTGTTCATGTCGGGTCTGAATATCTCCAACGCCCACCGCTACCTTTACTGGGGCAATTACGGCTTCGATCCCAAGGATGCATGGCTGAGCGTGATCCGCTTTCCCGGCTGGGCGACCCTGCCGCAGCATTACAACCTGGCAATGGCGCGCGATTGGCACATCCTCGCCGCCTGGCCGTTTGGCGTGGGGCTCTTGTTTATCTGGGTCGCGATGCTGGTGAACGGCCATTTCCGCCGCCGTCTGGTGACGCACCCTTGGGACTGGACCCCGGCCGCCGTGATCGCCTCGCTCAAGGCGCATTCGGCAGACGGCGGTGATGCGGGGCACGGCTATAACCCGGTGCAGAAGATCCTTTATGGCGGCGTCTTCGGTGTGCTGCTGCCGCTGATGGTGTTCACCGGGCTGGCGATCAGCCCCGGCTTCCAGGCCGCCGCGCCGTGGCTGCTCGAAGTGCTCGGCGGACGCCAGAGCGCGCGCTCGCTGCACTTCATCGCGGCGTGGGGTCTGTTCGGCTTCTTCGTGATCCACATCGTGCTGGCGGTGACCGACTGGCGGCTGATCCTCGAAATGTTCACCGGCGGGCGCATCGCAGCTCCTGCCGCAGCCGTCCCGCCCATCGAAGAACCCACCACCGAAGGAGCCCCGGACCATGGCTGAGATCCAACGCCGCTCGCTGCTCGCCGGGGTCCTTGCGCTGGGAGCCGGGGCCTGTTCAAAGATCGCCGCCAGCGACACCGGGCAAAGCCTGTTCGAGGCCGCCGAGGATGGCCACCGCGCCGTCCACCGCGCGCTGGCAGGCAAGCAGGGCCTCGCGCCCGAGTATACCCGGGCCGAACGCTCGCCCACTTTCAAGGGCAATGGCTCGGTCACGGTCGAGGATGCCTTCTATCAGGAGCAGCTCGCCAAGGGCTTTCCCGAGTGGTGGTTGATGGTCGGCGGGCTGGTCGAACAGCCGCTCGCGCTCAGCCTTTCCGATGTGCGCGCCCTGCCCCAGCGCACCCAGATCACCCGCCACGATTGCGTCGAAGGGTGGAGCGCGATCGGCGAATGGACCGGCCCGCAGCTGTCCGCGCTGCTCGATGCAGCAAGGATTCGCGAAGGTGCCAACTTCATCCTCTTCCGCTGCGCCGACACGCTCTACGGCAACGCCTATTACGAGAGCATCGACATGGTCGAGGCCTATCACCCCCAGACCATCATCGCCCATTCGCTCAACGGCGAGCCCCTACCCGAAAAGAACGGCGCCCCCTTGCGCGCCCGGATCGAGCGCCAGCTCGGCTACAAGCACGCCAAGTATCTCACCGGGATCGAAGCCGTCGCCAGCCTTGATGATATCGGCAAGGGCAAGGGCGGGTTCTGGGAGGATCTGGCCGGTTACCAGTGGTATGCGGGCATCTAGCGTTCCGGAAACAGCCTGAGCATCGCCTGCCAGTCAGCCGCGATGATCTTCTCCAGCACCGCCAGATCAATATCGGCGAGCTTGTTCACATAGAGGCAGCTCTTGCCGGTTGAGTATTTGCCCAGCCGCGCCAGCGCAGCGTCGCGGTGCCCGGCGGTGATATTGTCGCAATAGCCGCCCATAAGGTAGAGCGAATGCTTGGCCTTCCTCGGACTGAACCTGGCGCGCATCCAGTGGACATCGCGCCCGCTGTCATAGGTGGTGCGATATGCGCCGTAGCCGATGATGGTCGGCCCCCACATCTTGGGCAGCTCGCCGGTGACCTTGCGGAACAATGCATCGAGCACCAGCGCATCCTCACGCTTGGCCGGCGGCTCGACCGCGGCGATGAAGGCATCCACGGCCACATCGGTGATCGTGGTTTTTGCCTCTGTCATTGCGCTCCTTCCCCTGCTTCAGCGATCTTGCCAAACCTGCATCCTCGGGTAACCCTTAGGGACAGAAACACGAAAGGAGTTGCATGAGCAAGGCCCTCCTCAATCGCTTTCTTGCCCGCTCGGTCCGTCAAGGCCAGCTGGGCGTTGTGTTCGCCGATGGCAGCGCCAGCACCTTTGGCAACCCTGCGCCCGGTTTTCCCGAGATCGTGCTGCGCTTCACTGATGCGCGAGTGCCGCGCGATATCGTGATGGACCCGCGGCTCGGAGCAGCCGAGGCCTTCATCGTCGGGCGTTTGCTGATCGAGGAAGGCGACGTGATGGGCCTCGTCAGCCTGCCGCGCGCCAACAATGCGTGGGACAAGGGCGGCGATCTCGGGCGGCCCACCGCCCTGAAACGGCTCGTCAACCGCGCCGGATTTGCCGCCGAACAGATCAACAACCGCGCCGGATCGAAGAGCAATGTCGCGCACCATTATGACATCGGCAATCCGCTCTATGCGCTGATGCTCGATGCCGAGCACTGGCAATATTCCTGCGCCTATTGGCCCGAAGGCGTCACCATGCTGGCCCAAGCCCAGGGCGCCAAGCTCGCGCATATCGCCAAGAAGCTGGCGCTCTTGCCGGGGCAGGAGGTGCTCGATATCGGCTGCGGCTGGGGCGGCATGGCGATCCATCTGGCGCAGGCAAACGGCGTGCGGGTGACCGGCATCACACTGTCGGAAGAACAGGCCGCCCTCGCCCGCCAGCGCGTCGCGGCCGCCGGGGTGGCCGACAAGGTCACGATCCTGCTCGAGGATTACCGCGACACCGCCGCTTCGAGCCGCTTGTTTGACCGGATCGTCTCGGTCGGGATGTTCGAACATGTCGGGCGCAACCAGTTCGAGACCTTCTTTGAAGCCTGCGCCCGGATGCTGGCCGATGACGGCGTGATGCTGCTCCACACCATCGGGCGGATGGGCCGTCCCGGCACCACCGATGCCTTCACCCGCAAATACATCTTCCCGGGCGGCTATATTCCCGCCCTGTCCGAGACAGTGGCGGCAAGCGAGAAATTCCGCCTGATCGCCGCCGATATCGAGACCCTTCGGCTGCATTACGCCAAGACGATCCACTGCTGGTACGCCAACTGCATGGCCAACCGCGACGCAATCATCGCGCTCCACGATGAACGCTTCTTCCGGATGTGGACCTTCTACCTCGCCGGCGCTGCCACCGTGTTAGAGCATGGCAGCATGTGCAATTACCAGATCCAGTACACCCGTAGCCGCCCCGGCTTGCCAATCACGCGGGATTACATTTACAGTTGAGCGCGCTTTAGGAGCTGGGCGATTGCAATGGACAAAGGGCACGGGCGGGGATTTCTTTTCGCAAGCATCGCGGCCCTGGCGATTTTACGCGCCACGGCGGCCCAAGCGCAGGAAATCGATGAGGATCCTGCCTTCTGGGCCGAAGCCGGGGTCTATCTTCCCAATGTCGAGACAGAGATCGGCCTGTTCGCGCCCACCCGCACCCGCGGCACACTGATCACGCTGGAGAACGAGCTCGGGTTCGATCGCGACACCACCAGTCTCGATCTCACGTTTGGCGCCAAGATCGATAATGAGTTCTTCACCGAGGTCAGCGTCTACTCGTTGGCTCGCAAAACATCGCTGGAGCTCGAAGAGACAATCGAGATCGAGACTGTGACCTATCCGGTGGGGGCAAGTGTCAGTTCCGAATTCTCGACCGATGTCTATCGGTGGTCCCTGGGCTACCGCATCCATGCCGATGAGACATGGGATCTGTCGGCCCTGCTCGGCGCACATGTCACCGACTTCAAATTCACCTTAACGGGCGAAGCCATTGTCGGGTCTGACCGGCTGAGATCGGTCGAAAGCGGACGGACGGTGCTTGCGCCCTTGCCCACGATCGGGGTTCAGGCGAAATATCGCCCGGCAAAATGGCTTGAGCTGCGCGCGCGCGCCGATGCCTTCAAGCTTGCAATCGGTGACTATGAGGGGCGGCTCATCAATCTCGAGGCCTCGGTCACGGGGGCAATCACCGATCATCTGGCAGCGGGCGTCGCCTGGCGGTCGACCGACTACCGCGTGCGCGTCGATGATGACCACTTCGCCGCCAACCTCGATTACGGATTCGACGGGTTTCGGCTGTTTGCGCGGCTGACGCTGTAGCGCGTCTGCCTTTGCCGCATTGCCTCGTGCGGTCGGCGCTGATACGGGCGCGCGCATCCTCTTCGATTGCCGCCTGCTGCAAGGAACCTGCCCATGGCCCAGCCCCAGAAAGTCGTCCTCGCCTATTCGGGCGGGCTCGATACCAGCGTTATTGCCAAGTGGTTGAGCACCGAACGCGGGCTCGAGGTGGTGACCTTCACCGCCGATCTGGGCCAGGGCGAGGAAATCGAACCGGCGCGCACCAAGGCCCGCGCGATGGGGATCCCTGACGATCACATTTTCATCGAGGACCTGCGCGAGGAATTC
>JBKDUW010000282.1:0-4763 GCA_046339235.1 Erythrobacteraceae bacterium
CGTTTTGGCAATTGTTGCCGTTTGGGTCTTTCGAGGCTTGACCGATGAGGGTCGTAAAGACGGTTCTAATTGAGTGCACGAACTCGCCTTGCGTTATCGGGGCTGGGGCATGACCATTGCGATGCGAGCGATGCGGGCGCAAGCCTTGGCGCGTGGGGCCGGGTTGGGAGCCTAAGAAGTGCAATCGTTTAGATACTCCATCTGCCTTTCCAATTCATATCTCTCCAATGCCTCCAGACTTACACCCTGGACAGCAACCTCTGCGCCATCCAAATAGCCCATCAAATATTCGCACCGCTTCTTCTGTTGGTGCGGCTGATAGATGAGAAAAAATGACATCACCCCAATAACTGCTAGCGACACTGCGATAATCCAACTCAGTTTTTTGTTGAATGAACGATCCTGCCCAAAAGAATTATTGCCCATAGCGCCTCTCGTTACCTATGTGTTACCTTCTCAAAGAAGGCACCATCAATACTAGGCATAGCTATTTGAATTATTGGCGCGCCTTAGCCTTCAAACAAGGGTTAGCCCGTTAGTGCGCTGGCTAGGCTCTCCCCAATGCTGGTAAACTCGACAGCAAGCGTCATGCCCTCTGCGCGACCGTCAAATTCTGGCGGCAAGTGCCACGTGCGGCTGACAACTCGAAACGGACCGTGACGCTTCCAATAGAAAAGGTCTCCGACCGCAGGGGCTTCATCGGCTTCCATTGTGCCGATGAATTGTTCGGTTTCCCCCTTAATTCTGACAACGCGCAAGATCATTGATCGCGCTCCACCCCGCTTTGCAGCCCGTGGTCGCCGTGTGCAGACGCTAGGCCGACAAGCAGGCCCCAGCGCCGCTCACGTGCATCAGGACAATCTTGCCACCCTCCCGGCGATAGGGCCTCTATGACGTCCGCGCGGTGCGCTGGAATTAGGATGACGTCACCTTCGCGCGCCTGATTATTCTCGATAAAGAGGCCCATGCGTGCATCCGGGCTTGCCCCGAACAAGGCACCAAACACTTCTTGAAGCCGCACCCACTCCTCAAGCTTCATTGTCTTGCATCGAAACAAACCGCGCCCTCCGACCCGCGAGTTACCTATATGTTACCTTAACTGAGGCGTGGTAACAGCTAAGCACTTGAATTTATGGTGACCCCGGCGCGATTCGAACGCGCGGCCCCCAGATTAGGAATCTGGTGCTCTATCCGGCTGAGCTACGGGGTCCCTCAGGCCACATAGCATTACCACTGCATGGCGCAATATCGGCCCGCAGGGCCGCAACGTCGATTGGCCGCCCGCAGCGACGCGACCTTCAGGTTGCATGAGCGAGGATTTCGCGCGCCGGATGGCGTGCGGAACCGCAAACGCTTACCATTCAATTCAACTTTTCGGACGGCGCGACCGGGAACGGCAGCGGGGCGACCGGCACGCCCTCCTCGATCAAGGCCTTCGCCTCGGCGAGCGTCGCCTGCCCGTGGATCAGTGCCTCGTCGCGCTCGCCATAATGCATCTTGCGGGTTTCATCGGCGAACTTGTCACCCACCCAGGTGCTGTTCTTAAGCGCTTCGGCCTGCGCCTTGGCGAGGGCTGCGAGCGCCTTTTGCACCTGCGGCGGCATCGGCGTGTTGGCGAGCTGCCTGGGGGCTTCGGGCGGGAGCACCTCTTGCCGTGTGTTGCCCTTGGCCGGAACCGCGGGCGCCATCGGCGCCTTGCTCACATCCGCCGAGCCGCACACCGGACAGGCCAGCAGGCCGCGCGCGTGTTGATCGGCATAGTCGGCCGAGGAGCCGAACCAGCCCTCGAAGCGGTGGCCATCGGGGCAGGAAAGGTCGAAGACGATCATGTTACATCACGATGTGGGAATTGGACGGCGGTTGGCAAGGGCGGGAACCTGCGCGCGCACCTCGGCGATGCGCGCCAGATCGATGTCGCACAACGACAGCCCCGGTGCCTCTCCGCCCATATCGAGCAGCACTTCGCCCCACGGATCGACTACGAGGCTGTGGCCGTAAGTCTCGCGCCCATCCTCGTGGCGGCCGACCTGCGCCGCGGCGACGATGAAAGCGCTCGCCTCAATCGCGCGAGCGCGCAGCAAAACGTGCCAATGCGCCGCGCCGGTCGGCCGGGTGAAGGCCGCAGGCACCGCGATGACATCGCAGCGCCGGTTGCCGAGTTCGCCGAACAGCGCGGGAAAGCGCAGATCGTAGCAGATCGTCAGGCCGAGGCGGCCAAGCGGCGTATCCTCGACCGTCACGACCTCCCGCCCCGCCTCATAGGCGTTGCTCTCGCGCCAGCTTTCACCGGTTGCCAGATCGACGTCGAACATATGCATCTTGTCGTAGGTGACAGGCGGCCCGAGATCGGGCCGGAAGTAGTGCGAGCGATTGGCCCACTTGCCGTTTTGGGTCATCACCGGCATCGATCCGACCGCAATGTCGAGGTGCTGCGTGGCGGCGATGACCGACAATCCCTCGCACACGCTCGCCGCGCCGTCCGACGACATCCACTTCCCGGCCCGCGCACGGTTGCGATCGAGCAGCAGCGACATCTCGGGTGTGAACAGGATCAGCGCGCCTTCCTTGGCCGCGCGCTTGGCCGCGCCCTCGATCACCGCAAGGTTAGCATCGGGATCGATCCCCGAACCCATCTGCAAGATGGCGATCCTCGGCATCAGCCGGCCAGCCCCTATCCAGCCAACAAATCGTCGAGCTTGCCCACACGTTCGAGCGCAGCCAAATCATCCGAACCGCCGACATAGGTCTGGCCGATAAAGATCTGTGGCACGGTCATCGCGTTCGGCGCGCGCGCCAGCATCTCGTCGCGCTTTTCCCCGCCCATGGTGATGTCATATTCGGTGAAAGCCGCGCCCTTTTCCGTCAGCAGCCGCTTGGCGCGCACGCAGAACGGGCAGGCAAACTTGGTATAGATATCGATCTGCGGTTGAGCCATTGTGATCCCCGTGCTGATCCTCTTGAAACCGTGGTGACACAAACCAGATAAGGCCTGTTGCCGTGTTCCGCCAGTCTCGGGGAGCGCTGTGGCAACAGGCAGGTGCTGCATCCGGCAGGCCTGCATTCGAACCAGATTGCTCTAATGTGAGGATTTGCGACTATGTCACGTTTCGATTTCACTCCCTATCGCCGCAGCACCGTGGGTTTTGACCGCCTGTTCGACCTGCTCGAAAACCAGGCGCGCCTCAACGCCGGCGACAATTATCCCCCCTTCAACATTTCGCGCAGCGGTGAAGACAATTACCGCATCACCCTCGCGGTGGCCGGTTTCCGTCCGCAGGATATCGACATCACCGCGCAGCAGAACCTGCTGGTGGTGCAGGGCCGCAAGCGCGAGGAATTCGGCGATGGTTCGGAGCTGATCCATGTCGGCATCGCCAATCGCGGGTTCGAGCGCCGCTTCGAGCTGGCCGATTTCGTGCGCGTTGAAAACGCCGATCTGGCCGATGGGCTGCTGACCATCGATCTGGTGCGCGAAGTGCCCGAAGCGATGAAGCCCAAGAAGATCGCCATAAATGGCACCGCGCGGCTCACCGCCGTGCCGGTCGAAGGCGACAGCACCGACAAGGGTGACGACAAGGCTTCCAGCGCGGCCTGATTCTCACTGATATGAGGCAAGAAAATTAGTGGGGGCGGATTTTGCAATCCGCCCCCGCGGCTTGCGCCGCCTTGCTTTATCCTGTCAGTCCGGGTCGCAGAAGACGGACAAAACGAAGCAAGCTCGTGATCACAAAGGACCTTCAGCCCGGCCAGCTTGCGTGACGACACTCCGGCAAGCCGACTGTTACGTCGTGCCTGCCTTCCGAAGTCCTCTCTTCGGCCTTGGGTCTAATGCCGAACCGCAATTGCACGCAAGCGCAAACTTACAAACTTGTAAGAGGTCGCCAGCGTCTAGCAAATCATTCTAAAAAAATGCTGCAAGTCGCCGAGATGGGGACAGCAAGCCCGCGTCCCACTCGCGCGTGCCACCCAATTGCCCGCGGCAAAAAGCGCTAGACGAGTCGCGACTGCTCGAGCGCTGCGGCGATAAAACCGGCGAACAGCGGGTGCGGATCGAAGGGCCGCGATTTCAGCTCCGGGTGGAACTGCACGCCCACAAACCACGGGTGGTCAGGCCGCTCGACAATTTCGGGCAGCAGCCCGTCGGGCGACATCCCGGCAAAGATCAGCCCCTGCTTCTCGAGCGGTTCGATAAAGGCGCTGTTCACCTCGTAGCGGTGGCGGTGGCGTTCCGAGATCAGCTCGCCCCCGCCATAGATGCGCGAGGTGTGGCTATTGGCGCTGAGCTTGGCCGGATAGGCACCCAGACGCATGGTGCCGCCCAGATCCCCGCCCGCCTCGCGCTGCTGGATGCCTTCTTGGCTCATCCATTCGGTGATGATCCCCACCACCGGCGTATCGGTCTCGCCGAACTCGGTCGAAGAGGCGTCGGCAAAGCCCGCCGCACGCGCCCCTTCGATACAGGCCATCTGCATGCCCAGACAAATGCCGAAGAACGGCACATTGCGGGTGCGCGCGAAGGTGACCGCGGAAATCTTGCCCTCGCTGCCACGCTCGCCGAATCCGCCGGGCACGAGAATGCCATGCATCGGCTCGAGCGCGGCGACGATCTGCGAGGGATCATCGCCCTCGAAAATCTCGGCATCGATCCATTTGATGTTGACCTTGACCCGGTTGGCGAGGCCGCCGTGGACCAGCGCCTCGTTGAGGCTCTTGTAGGCATCGGGCAGGCCGACATACTTGCCCACAACAGCGATGGTGACTTC
>JBKDUW010000283.1:0-2901 GCA_046339235.1 Erythrobacteraceae bacterium
GCCCGGGCGTGCCCGCCGGTGAGCGCCAGTGCGATGCGCCCCGCTGTCATCCTTGTGCCGCGCGCAAGCAGCAGGTCGCCCGCGTGAAAGTCGAACCCCCGCGCGCGGATATGGCGGCCGGGCGGGGGCAGTTCGGTGGCCTTGACCATGCTGCCGGACACCGCCGCGTCCTCTTGCAGCAGCACCCGGTCCGCCCCCTGCGGCACGACCGCGCCGGTCGAGATGCGCGCGCATTGGCCCGCGCCAAGTTCGCCTTCGATAGGCGCGCCGGCGCGGCTCTCGCCCACCAGCGTCCACGGGCCTTCCCCCGGGGTGAGCGCATAGCCGTCCATCGCCGAGAGATCAGCGGCGGGCTGGGTGCGGGCGGCGCGCAGATCCTCGGCCAGATAGCGGCCCAGCATCGCTTCAATCGGCACCTGCTCGGGCGGCAACAACGGAGCCAGCGCCAGCAGCCGGGCCTGCGCGTCCTCCAATGCCAGCGGCTCGCTCAAAGGGCGGCTTTCCAGTCGCCCGACTTGCCGCCGGTCTTGGCGATCAGGCGAACCTCGCCGATAACCATGCCCTTGTCGATTGCTTTGGCCATGTCGTAGATTGTGAGGAGCGCGATGGAAATTGCTGTCATCGCTTCCATTTCCACACCGGTCTTGCCTGTCAGCGAAGCGGTGGCGGTGGCGCGGATGGCGCCTTCCTCGTAGGTGAAGTCGATCGTCACCGCTTCGAGGCCGAGCGGATGGCATAGCGGGATCAGCTCTCCGGTGCGCTTGGCGGCCATGATCCCCGCGACACGCGCCGTTCCCAACACATCGCCCTTGGGCGCGTTGCCGGCGCGGATCGCTTCGAGCGCCGCTGCCGACATGGTGATTACCCCCGAGGCGACCGCGCGGCGGGCCGAGGCGGGCTTGCCGCCGACATCGACCATATGTGCCGCGCCAGCGTCATCGAGGTGGGTGAGTCGCGCGCTCTCGCCGTTCATCGCAGGGGCTCCCAAGCTGTCCGCGCGCCTCTGTTGGAGACACATGAGACACTGTCCAGAAGGCAAAAACCCTGCGCGGCGCGGACTGTCATCAAGCGCGAGGCGGAAAGGCGGATATTGCGGGTCATCCCAAGGTTCTTGCCCGAAATCTTGGCGGTAGGACAGAGCGCGCTTTTGTCAGGCCGTGCCCGTGAGCAGGGCGCGGGTGGCGGCGGCGACATCCTCCTGCCGCATCAGGCTTTCCCCGACGAGGAAGGTCCGCACGCCTGAGGCCTCAAGCCGTTGGCAATCCGCATGGGTATTGATCCCGCTCTCGCCGACCAGCAGCGTGCCTTCGGGCGCGAGCGGGGCGAGACGTTCGGTGACCGCGAGGCTGGTGGTGAAGGTCTTGAGGTCGCGGTTATTGACCCCGATCAGGCGCGATTGGAGATGCCTTGCGGCGCGCTCCATCTCGGCCTCGTCATGCACTTCCACCAGCACATCCATGCCGTGCTCGCGTGCGGCGGCTTCGATCTCGGCCATGGCGCCGTCGTCGAGCGCGGCAACGATGATCAGGATTGCGTCGGCCGCGATGGCGCGGGCCTCAAGGCACTGCCACGGATCGACCATGAAGTCCTTGCGCAGTACCGGCAGAGCGCAGGCGGCGCGGGCCTGCACGAGATAATCCTCGTGCCCCTGGAAATAGGGCGCGTCGGTCAGCACCGAAAGGCACGCTGCACCGCCCGCTTCGTAAGCGGCGGCGTGCTCGGCGGGGTGGAAATCTGCGCGGATCAGGCCCTTGGAGGGGCTCGCCTTCTTGATCTCGGCAATCAGCGCATAGCCGGTGGCGGCACGCGCCCTCAGGGTGGCCTCGAAGCCGCGCGCCACGGTCTGGGCGGCAGCGGCTTCGGCGAGCTGCGCGCGCGTTACCGCCTGTTTGCGCGCCGCGACTTCCTCGCGCTTGGTCGCGCAGATTTCCTCGAGCTTGTTCATCAACTTACTTTGCCATTTCGATCCAGCGTTCGAGCAGCGCCTTGGCCCGTCCGGAATCCAGCGCTTCGGCGGCCATCGCGGCCCGGTCGCGCCAGCCTGTGCCGCGATCCGCGACCAGCAGCGCGCCGGCGGCATTGAACAGCACCGCATCGCGATAGGGGCCGGGCGCGCCCATCAACAGCGCCTTCAATGCGGCGGCATTGTGCACGGCATCATCGCCGCGAATTGCCTCGATCGGGGCGTGGGCGAGGCCCGCCGCGCTCGCATCGACGCGTTCCATGGTGAAGGCATTGCCGGTCACCGTCACGACTTCGTTGCCGCCCGCAAGGCTCAGCTCGTCAAGGCCTTCGTCGCCCGAGACAATCCGCGACTGCCTGGTGCCGCGCCGCGCCATCGCTCCGGCATAGATCGGCACATAGGCGGGACGCGCGATGCCGATCAGCTGGCTGGCGACCTTGGCCGGGTTCGACAGCGGCCCCATCAGGTTGAAGATCGTGCGCTGACCGATCCGCACGCGGATGGGCTGGATGCGCGCCATCGCCGGGTGGTGGTTCTTGGCAAAGAGAAAGCAGATGCCGATCTCGGCGAGGGTCTTTTCGGCGGTGCGTCCGGCGGCGTCCATATCGAGGCCGAGCGCTTCGAGCGTGTCCGCCGCCCCCGCCTTGGAGGAGGCGGCGCGGTTGCCGTGCTTGGCGACCGGCACGCCGCAGGCTGCGACCACGAGGCTGACCGCGGTCGAGACGTTGAGCGTGTGGTGACCGTCGCCGCCTGTGCCGCAGACGTCGATTGCGCCTTCGGGGGCGGAAATGGGGATCAGCCGCGCCCGCAAGGCCCGCGCTGCGCCCGCGATTTCGTCCGCGGTCTCGCCGCGTGCTGACAGGGCGACGAGGAAGGCGGCGATGTCCTGTTCCGAAGGCGCGCCGTCGAGCAGCACGCCGAAGGCTGCCTCGGCCTCG
>JBKDUW010000284.1:0-15351 GCA_046339235.1 Erythrobacteraceae bacterium
GGCATCAGGCGGGGTGGTGCTGGGCAAGACCAACCTCAGCGAATGGGCCAATATCCGCTCGGACAATTCGACCAGCGGATGGAGCGCGGTCGGCGGATTGACCCGCAACCCCTATGCGATTGAGCGCAACACCTGCGGCTCGTCATCGGGCAGCGGCGCGGCGGTGGCGGCGGGCTTTGCCTGGGGCGCGATCGGAACCGAGACCAATGGCTCGATTACCTGCCCGGCCTCGATCAACGGCATTGTCGGGTTCAAGCCGAGTGTGGGGATCGTCAGCCGCACCCACGTGGTGCCGATTTCGAGCACGCAGGACACCGCCGGACCGATGAGCCGCACGGTGCGCGATGCAGCTCTGCTGCTGACCGCAATCGCCGGGGAGGACAAGGCCGATCCGGTGACGCTCGAGGCCACGCGGATCAAGGACTACACCGAAGGGCTCGACAGCTATTCGCTGCAAGGGGTGCGGATCGGGGTGATGCGGGGCCAGCTTGGCAATCGCGAGGACGTGAAGGCGGTGTTCAACACCGCGGTCGCCGATCTCGAACGCGCCGGGGCGGTGGTGGTCGATATCACCTTCGAACCCAATGCCAAGATGTATGGCGACAGCTTCACCGTTCTGATGTTCGAGCTGCGCGAGGAGCTGGGCAAATACCTCGCCTCGATCCCGGCTTTCAAGGAGGGGACGACCCCGCGCACCCTTGCCGACATCATCGCCTTCAACACCGCCCATAGCGAGGAGGAGTTGCGCTGGTTCGGGCAGGAGCTTTTCGCGCTTGCCGAAAGCACCACTGATCGCGCCGCTTACGAGACCGCGCGCGCTGATGCGGTGCGAATCGCGGGCAAGGAAACGCTCGACAAGCTGCTGGCCGACAACAAGGTGCAGTTCCTCATCGCCCCCACCCGCGGCCCGACGTGGGTCAGCGATCTGGTCAATGGCGACAATTTCAACGGCTCGATCGGGTTCGGCAGCCCCTCGGCAATTGCCGGCTATCCGCATCTGACCGTGCCGATGGGCGCTATCGAAGGCCTGCCGGTCGGCCTCAGCATCCTCGGCGCCAAGTGGGACGACCACGCGGTGCTCAAGGCAGGCGCGGCCTACGAAAAAGCGCGGACAGCCAAGCTGCCCGCGCCGACATTTCGTCCGTGGCGACCGGCGGAGCGGTAAACGCTCCGCCTTAGCCTGATCACTTCTTGGCGGCGGCCTTCTTGGCCGGGGCCTTCTTGGCCGCGGGCTTTTCAGCCGGGGCCGCCTCAGCTTCTGCCTTCTTCGCCGGAGCCTTCTTGGCAGCCGCCTTCTTGGCGGCCGGCCTGGCTTCGACCGGGGCCTCGACCGGGGCTTCGACGGGAGCCTCCTCAGCCACAGCCGCTTCCTTCTTGGCCGGTGTCTTCTTCTTGGCCGGAGCCTTCTTCGGAGCAGGGGCAGCTTCGGCGCCGTCTTCGGCCTCGATCGCGGCCTGAAGCTCTTCCACCGTCACTTCACGCTCGGTCACGTCGGCCTTGTCGAACAGGAAGTCGACGACCTTGTCCTCATAGAGCGGCGCGCGCAGCTGGGCGGCGGCCATCGGATCGGACTGGATGAACTGCACGAAGCGCTCGCGGTCCTCGTTGCGATATTGCATCGCGGCCTGCTGGACCAGCATGCCCATTTCCTGCTGGGTCACTTCCACGCCGTTAGCCTGGCCGATTTCCGACAGCAGCAGGCCCAGACGCACGCGGCGCTCGGCGATCGCCTTGTATTCGTCCTTCTCATCCTCGATCTGCTTGAGCGCAGCGGCCGGATCCGCATCGCGCACGGCTTCCTGCTGGAGCTGCGCCCAGATCTGCTCGAACTCGGCATCGACCATGGTCGCGGGGACTTCGAAGCTGTGGCCCGCAGCAAGCTGATCGAGCAGCGCTCGCTTCATCTGGGTGCGGGTCATGCCGGCGGTCTGCTGCTCGAGCTGCGCCTTCATGATCTCCTTGAGCTTCTCAAGGCTGTCGAGACCGAGGCTCTTGGCGAAATCCTCGTCGATCTGGGTTTCGGTTTCGACCTTCACCGCCTTCACGGTGATATCAAAAGTCGCTTCTTTACCGGCGAGGTGATCGGCCTGGTAATTTTCCGGGAAGGTAACGGTAATGGTCTTTTCCACGCCCGTCTTCACGCCGACCAGCTGCTCTTCGAAGCCCGGGATAAAGGTGCCCGAACCCAGCACAAGGGCTGCATCCTCGGCCTTGCCGCCGTCGAACTCGACGCCATCGAGCTTACCGACGAAATCGATGATCAGCTGATCGCCGTCAGCCGCCTTCTTGGTCTTGGCGGCGTCCTTGTAGCTCTTGTTCTGGCCCGCAATGCCGGCCAGCGCCTCGTCGATCTGGGCCTCGGTCACCGGCACCGTCAGACGTTCAAGCTTTAGGCCGTCGGTGGCCGGGGCTTCGATGACGGGCAGCACTTCAAGGCTGACAGCAATCTCGGCGTCCTTGCCCTCTTCGTAATCCTCGCCAAGCGCGATCTGCGGCTGCATCGCGGGGCGCAGGACCTCGTCACGCAGCAGCTTGTCGACCGAATCGCGGATGGTGTCGTTCACGACCTGCGCGTGCAGCGCCTCGCCGTGCATTTTCTTGACGAGATTGGCCGGAACCTTGCCGGGCCGGAAGCCGGGCATCCGCACTTGCGGCGCGACTTTCTTGATCTCGGAATCGATCTTGGCGGCAAGCTCGCTCGCCGGGATCGTGATCAGATAGGCGCGCTTGAGGCCTTCGTTGACGGTCTGCTTGGTTTGCATGGGAACTGGTCTGATGCCTTCTACACTAGAATTCAGTAAGGCCGGGCCTTGTGGGCGGCGAATTGGTGCGGGCGAAGGGACTCGAACCCCCACATCTTGCGATACCAGAACCTAAATCTGGCGCGTCTACCAATTTCGCCACGCCCGCATGCCCGAACGAAGCCGCGCGGGAAGCTTGAAGGCCCCCCGCGCGTATCAGCCGCCGCCCTTATCTCCCCCAAGCCAAAAGGGCAAGCGCAACACGCTTGCCAAGGCGCTTGAAGGCGCGGGGATTGGGGATTAAGGGCGCGGCCATGAGCGAAGAAACCCCCGACACCGCACCTGCCTCCACTGGCAGCGACGTTCCGCCCGATCACCTCTCGGTCAATCCGCGCAGCCCGCATTTCGATGCGGAGAAACTGCAGCGCGGCATCGGCATCCGTTTCAAGGACCGGGTGCGCACCGATGTCGAGGAATATTCGATTTCCGAAGGCTGGGTGCGGGTGCAGGCGGGCAAGTCGCTGGATCGCAAGGGCCAGCCGCTGACGATAAAGCTCACCGGCCCGGTCGAGGCATGGTACGAGGACCTCGGCGAGAACCCGCCGGTAGCCCGCAAGGCCTGAGCAAAGGGCGGCCATCGCCCGACAGGCCGCCCTACTGCTTGCCAAAACCGGCATTTGCGCCCACTTGGCGCGCATTATGTCCCTGTCCCGCAAGCCCGAAGTTGTCATCATCGGCCGTCCCAATGTCGGCAAGTCCACGCTGTTCAACCGGTTGGTGGGCAAGAAACTCGCGCTGGTCGATGATCAGCCGGGAGTGACGCGCGACCGGCGGATGGGCGATGCCAATATCGCGGGTCTGCATTTCACCGTGGTCGATACCGCCGGGTGGGAGGACGAGAACGAACTCAGCCTGCCGGGCCGGATGCGCAAGCAGACCGAAGCCAGCCTCGCAGGCGCGGACGCGGCGATCTTCGTGATCGATGCGCGCGCCGGGCTGACCCCGCTCGACGAGGAAATCGCCCGCTACCTGCGCGAGCAGGAAGTGCCGGTGGTGGTGGTCGCCAACAAGGCCGAGGGCAAGGCGGGCGAAAGCGGCGCGATGGAGGCCTATGCGCTGGGCCTCGGCGAACCACTCGCCATGTCGGCCGAGCACGGCGAAGGTATTGCCGATCTGTTCGGTGGGCTGTGGCCGATCATCGGGGCTGCTGCCGACCAATGGGACGAGGCCAACGACATCGCCCGCGCCGAATACGCGGCGATGGACGAGGATGATCGCCCCACCGGCCCCTTGAAGCTTGCCATTGTCGGGCGGCCCAACGCGGGCAAATCGACGCTGATCAACCGCCTGCTTGGCGAAGACCGGCTGCTGACCGGCCCCGAAGCCGGCATTACCCGCGATTCGATCGCGGTCGACTGGGAATGGACCGATCCCAAATCGGGCGAGGTGCGCGAAATCCGGCTGATCGACACCGCGGGGATGCGCAAGAAGAAGAATGTCACCGAAAAGCTTGAAAAGCTCTCGGTCGCCGATGCGCGCCGCGCGGTGGATTTTGCCGAGGTGGTGGTGCTGCTGCTTGATGCAACGCAGGGCCTTGAACATCAGGATCTCAAAATCGCCAGTCTCGTGCTCGAAGAGGGCCGCGCGCTGATGATCGCAATCAACAAGTGGGACCTGGCAGAGGACGCCAGCAAGCTGTTCAACGGCATCCGCGGCGCGCTCGACGATGGCCTTGCGCAAGTGCGCGGGTTGCCGGTGTTTGCCGTGTCCGCCAAGACCGGCAAGGGCTTGGACCAGATGCTCGCCGGTGCCTTCGAAATCCGCGAGGCGTGGTCGAAGCGGGTTTCCACCGCCGCATTGAACCGCTGGTTCGACGATGCGCTCGAAGCCAACCCCCCGCCCGCGCCCGGCGGCAAGCGGATCAAGCTGCGCTATATCACCCAGGCCGGCACCCGCCCGCCGCGCTTCGTGATCTTCGGCACCCGGCTCGACCAGCTGCCAACCAGTTACGAGCGCTACCTCGTCAACGGCATCCGCGCCAAGCTCGGGTTTGATGCGGTGCCGGTGCGGGTGACGCTCAAGGCCAACAAGAACCCCTACGCCAAGGACTGAAGGGAGGCTCCGCGATGATGATCGAACTCCTCGCTGCGGCTGTCGATGTGGCCAAGTCGCCCTTTGCTTTTGAAATCCTCGAGCGCACCGCCTCGACCCCGCGGGTGCAGCAGGTGGTGCAGCTCAGCCTTGCGCCTGCGTTCCTGCTGTCAGGCATCGGGGCGGTCATGAATGTGATCATGAGCCGGATGATCTGGATCGCCCAGCGGATCGAGCGGATCGAGGGCAAGATGGAGGACCAGCGCACCGCGGCCCAGGCGCGCGAGCTCGGATGGTACATGGGCCGGCGCCGGTTGATGCAGGGCGCGATCCTGTTTTCGACCGCTGCGGCGGTGATGATCAGCCTTGTGATCGGCTTGCTGTTTATCTCGGCCTATATCACCGCGCAGATCGGCACCGTGATCGCGACATTGTGGGTGCTGACGATGCTGCTGCTGGTGACCGGCCTCGGATTTTTCCTGCTGGAAACACGGCTGGCAGCGATCGGCGTGCAGCCGTCCAAGGAATAGGCAGCCGCCCAACAAAAAGGGCAGAGCCGCTGAGCGTCCCTGCCCCCTTGTTGATCAGCCCTGCGGCCCGAACTTACTTCTCGCCGGCGGCCTGGCTCTGCAGCTGCACATAATTGTGCAGGCCCATGCGCTCGATCAGTTCGAACTGGGTTTCGAGGAAGTCGACATGCTCTTCCTCGTTCTTGAGGATGTAGGCGAACAGATCGCGGCTGACATAGTCGCGCACGCTTTCGCAGTGCTCGATCGCGTCGCGCAACAGCGGGATTGCCTCATGTTCGAGCGCGAGGTCGGCTTTCAGCACTTCCTCGACATTCTCGCCGACCTTGAGCTTGTGGATCGCCTGAAAGTTGGGGAGCGCTTCCAGGAACAGGATGCGCTCGGCCAGCTTGTCGGCATGCTCCATTTCCTCGATCGATTCGTGGCGCTCATAGGCGGCCAGCTTCTTGAGGCCCCAATTGTCGAGCACGCGGTAATGCAGCCAGTACTGGTTGATCGCGGTCAGCTCGTTGGTGAGCGCCTGGTTGAGATAGTCGATGACCTTCTGGTCGCCCTTCATGGAGAATGTCCTTTGCGAAATATCAAAGCCGGTGTGCGGCGACGCGTCCTAGATAGACGTTGCCGGGCTATGTCCGCAAGAGGCGGGCGAATTTTTTCTTTGTGAATCAAGGCATTGCGAGACGTTCGCAATCGCGGGTCAGGCGGCTACTACTGCGTATTTGTCGCAAGTGGCGCCCGCGCGTTCAGCGTCAATGATTTCCTGAGCCTCGCCAAGGCATTGGCCGCAATTCGGACGCTTGCCCATGCAGGCATAGGTCGCCTCGGCATCGCCAACGCAGGTCAGCGCGGCTTTCCGCAAATCACTCTCACGGATGGCATTGCAGATGCAGATGTACATGGGCTGACGAATCTTTCCTGCGAAGCGTTTGCAGGAGCGAATGTATGCGAGCCACTCTCAATAGCAAGGTAGAAAATCACTTCCTCAGCGGAAAGACCTTGCCATAGGTCAGGCAGCGCCACAGCCATTCGAGCGGACCATAGCGGTAGCGGTCAAGCCAGGGCTTGGACCATGCCAGCATCAGCACCCAGGCCAGCGCCACCACGATGTAAAGCTGCGGGCGGTTCAATTGCCCGAACAGGCCCAGCGCCCAGCCGTGGAACACGAACATCATCACGATCGAGGTACCGAGATAATTGGTGAAGGCCGCGCGCCCCGCCGCACGCACCCGCTCGGCTAGCCAGCTCGTGGCCGACGGCGCATAGGCCAGCAGCAGCGCGGCCATGCCCAGCACCATCCATAGCCGCGGCAGCGGGCTCCACGCCACAAACGCGGCGAGCGTCCCGTAGTAGGTAAAGCCCCCGGCCTGCACCACCAGCCCGATGGCCAGATGCACCATCCCTCCGGCGATCACGCCGATCCAGCCCCAGCGCAGCAGCTTGGCGCGGTCAAACGCCCCGCTGAAGAACCCCATGCGGTACAGCGCCACCCCGATCAGCATCAGCGGCAGCGTCTCGAACCCGAACAACAGCGCATTGAGCAGCAGCTCGTTCCACTGCTCGGTCAGGCGGTGCATCACCAGCGTGGCGTAGTCGCCCGAGGCAATCGCATTATTGGGCACATCGCTGTGCGCCAGCGTCTGGTCGATCCCGGCGATCATCTCCTTGCGCTGCGCAAGCATTTCGGGCGAGGATTCGCCAAAGGCCGTGTCGACGATCAGCCACGGCATCGTCAGCCCGGCATTGAGCAAGACCCCCAGCATATAGCCCGCAAGCCCGACCCACAGCTGGGTCTTCACACTCCACTTGAGGCACGGGAGCGCAATGAAGCCGAACAAGGCGTAATAGAACAGGATGTCGCCCGGCCAGATGAAGAAGAAGTGGATCATCCCGAACGCCATCAGGATTGCCAGTCGCCACGCCTGCAGCTTGCGGGTCGCGCCGCGCGCCCAGGCTTTCTCCATGAACAGATACATGCCTGCGCCGAACAGCAGGGTGAACAATCCGCGCATCTTGCCGTCGATCAGGATGAACTGGACGATCCACATCCACCCGCCCGGATCGCCTGCATCCACCTTGAACGCGGCCGGGTACATATAGGCGTCAATCGGTTGGCCGAAGGCAACGATATTGGCAGCGAGGATCCCCATCACCGCCAGCCCGCGGATGAAATCGAGCGTGTCTATCCGCTCGGCCGCACTGACCGGCGCGATGGCGGCGGGCGCGTCGCCGAAGATTTCCTCCCCAGCGTTCGGCGTAAGCGTCTCGTTCATGGCTGATCCCCCAAGCCAGTTGTGGTTGGAAGACTAGCAACTTCAGCGCGCTTGGGAAGTGCGGCTGGTCGAACCCCGCCGCGCTTTCGGCGATGCTCAGCCCTGTCCGGCGACCAGACAGGCTTGCCCCTGCTGCTTCAGGCGGACGCAGGCGCGGCTGGCGTCGGCCTCGCTGGCATAGCCGGCAGCGAGCAGCCGGGTGACCTTGCCGCTGGGAAGGAGCGTCTTTCTCGTGCCCGCGAGCGCGGGATTGCCGGCCAGCTGGCTCCACATCCGCTCGGCATTGGCCACGACCCCGAAGGCCCCGAGCTGCACGCGCCAATTGCCGCCCGTGCGCGGGGATGGAGCCGCCGCCGGAGCCGCTGCAGGCTTGGGCGCAGGCGCGGCGGCGAGCGTCACCGGAGCCGGCACAGGCGCCGGCGCAACGGTGCGGGTGCTCACCCGGGCAGGCCCACGCGAAGCAACGGTCGTAACAGGCGCCGGAGCCGGGCTCGCCAGCACCGCAGGACGCGGCTGCAACGCGACCGGAGCAGGGGCGTGCGTGGCAGCGGGCGCGCTTGCAGCGGCGAGCGCCGGGGCATCGCTGCCAAGCTCGGCCGCGGTCAGAGCGGCGCTGCGCTGGGCCTTGGCATCGGCTTCGAGCTTGCGGGCGAGCGATTGTGCCTGTTGGCGCTGCACCAACGGCACATAGCTGTCCATCTGCGTAATCGCAACCTGCGCCTGCGGCAGGCCCTGCCCTTGCGCCAGAGTCATCAGTGCATAGGCGCGCACCCAGTCACGCGGCGCATAGTCGGCGTTGAAGTGCGACAGGCCGAGCACATATTGCGCGCGCGGGTCGCCGCGTTCGGCGGCGGCGCGAATCAGCGGCATGGCCTTTTCCTGCTCGCCTTCCTGGAACAGCATCAACCCGAGATTGTCCGCCGCTTTCACATGGCCGCGCCGCGCCGCTTCCTCATAGAGTGTGCGGGCACGTTCATTGCTCACCTCGACCCCGCGCCCGAGGCGATAGGCCTGCGCAAGATTGAAAAAGGCGTCGGGATCACCCTCGGCGGCAGGCGCCTGCCATTCGGTGACCGCGCGGGCAAACTCGCCTGCGCTCCACGCATCGACCCCGGCCTTGACGTCGGCCAGCGCCGGCGCGGCCGCGAGCGCAAACAGCGCGGCGACAAGGCCAAAGCGCACTGTCTTTCCAGAGATCGTCGTAGCCATAAAGCGCCTCGCATCATCCTGTGCGGTGTTGGTCGCCCAATCTTAATCACAACAGAGTTAGCAAAACGTTGCCATACGCCGACGCCTTTCTGCTCAGGCCGTCTGGCTCGGCACGGCGATGCGGTATCTGCATCAAAGCACGCGGCTTTAACCCAAAATTAGGGGTATCCTGCGATCCCGTCCACATCCAGCCGCTAATCGGGGTCGCAGTAGGGCAACCCAGAGCGGTGTTAATCCAGGGGGACCCAGGCGTTGCGTGTACTCGCTTTGGCATCGCAGAAAGGCGGATCGGGGAAGACCACCCTGTCCGGTCATCTGGCCGTCCAGGCCCAGCGCGCGGGCGCAGGCCCGGTCGTGCTGATCGATATCGACCCGCAGGGATCGCTGGCTGACTGGTGGAACGAGCGCGAGGCGGAATATCCCGCTTTTGCTCAAACCACGGTCTCGCGACTCGCCAATGACTTGCAGGTACTGCGTCAGCAGGGCTTCAAGCTGGCCGTGATCGACACCCCGCCCGCCATTACCATGGCGATCCAGTCGGTGATCTCGGTTGCTGAACTGATCGTGGTGCCGACCCGCCCGAGCCCGCATGATCTGCGCGCCGTCGGGGCGACGGTCGATCTGTGCGAACGCGCCGGCAAGCCGCTGGTGTTCGTCGTCAACGCCGCCACGCCCAAGGCCAAGATCACCTCGGAAGCCGCCGTTGCGCTGTCGCAGCACGGCACGGTGGCGCCGATCACGCTTCACCACCGCACCGATTTCGCCGCGTCGATGATCGACGGGCGCACCGTGATGGAAGTCGATCCCGAAGGCCGTAGCGCCGCCGAGATCGGCGCGCTGTGGCGCTACATCGCCGACCGGCTCGAAAAGAATTTCCGCCGCACGATCTTTGCCCCTGCCCCCAATGGCGCTGTGCAGCAGATGGGCGGCGTGCCGCGTCCCGCCGGTGGCTTCGGTCGCCGGGTGGCTCAGTAACCGCAAGGGCAGGGAACCAGGACGATGTCCGAACCCGGTTTTGCCTCGCTTGGCCCCACGCTGCTCGCACGCAAGGGCGGCGCCAAGCCCGCGATGCGGCCGCAGCTCGCGCCGCTGGTTGCGGCCGAGGAAGAAATTGCCGCGCTGGCCGATGAACAGTTCGAGGATCTCGGCTGGAACGACATGGGCCACGAAGACGGAGGGGAACGCGACAGCGAAGACAGCGCTGATGTGGTGCCGATCAACGCCGCGGTTGCCGCGGGCGATCCGGCCGCCAACCACAACCCGATCGTGCGCCGCCAGCAGCGCCGCCTCGTAGAGCGCGTGCTCGCCGATGCGGTGATGACCGGCCCCGAAGACGCCGCAGACGCAGCTTTCGAGGAATTTGCCTATACGGCCGTCGAATACGACGACGAGGCCGAGGGATACGACGAGGACGCCGAAGAGCAGGTCTATACGCCGCTGGCTGCTGCTCCGGCTCCGGCTCTGGCTCAAGTCACGCCGCTGGCAACCCGCCGCGCGCCGATTGCGCAGTCCCGCCCCGCCATCCGCCCCGCAGCGTCCGAACGCCGCGCCGCCTTTACGCTGCGGCTCGATCCGGAGCGTCATCTCAAGCTGCGTCTTGCCGCGACCTTGCAGGGCGTGAGCGCGCAGGTGCTGCTGACCGAAGCGCTCGACGCCATGCTTGCCGAATTCGACGATCTCGATGTGATCGCCGCGCAAGTCAAACGCCACTGATACCGACCAACCACCGCGAACCGACAGGATCAACAGGGGACAATGACCATGGACCGCAGCACCAAGACCGGCTTCACCGCGCCGCGCCTCGCGCTCGCCGTCACGACCGCACTGGCCAGCCTTGCCCTCGCCGGCTGCGCCATGTCGGCGGCACCGCGCGGCGATGTCTCCTTCGCCAGCGCGCAGACCGCGCTTGCCAAGGGGCAGACCGAAAAGGCCATCGCACACGCCGAAGCCGCCGTGCTGGCGGATCCGCGCAACCCCAGCTTCCGCGCTCTGCTGGGCGCCACCTATCTCGAGGCTGGACGCTTCGAGTCGGCTGCGACCAGCTTCGGCGACGCGCTCGACCTTGGCAATGAAGACCCGCGCACCGTGCTGAGCTTCGCGCTCGCCAAGACCGCGCTGGGCGACGGCAAGGCTGCCGTGCAGGTGCTCGATGATCATGCCAAGCTGATCGATCCCGCCGATCTCGGCCTTGCCTATGCGCTCGCCGGCCAGCCGCAACGCGGTGTGCATGTGATGATCAACGCGTTGCGCAGCGCCGAGGAAGCCAGCCCCAAGCTGCGCCAGAACCTCGCCTACACCTATGCGCTGGCAGGCAACTGGCGTGCGGCGCGGGTGATGGCGGCCGAAGACGTGCCGGCTGACCAGCTTGATGCGCGGATCGTCGAATGGGCCGCAACCTCGTCCCCCGAACAATACCAGCAGCGCGTCGCCGCGATGCTCGGCGTTACAGCGCGCGCCGATGGCGGCCAGCCGCAGCAGCTCGCCCTCGCCAACTTCCCGGCGAGCGACGTGATGGTGGCCGAAGCCGCTGCCCAGGCCGATATGCCGGTGATGGCCGAAGCCACGCCTGCTCCTGCCCCGGTCGCCGCGCCGAAGATGGCCGAAGCCGCGTCGCAGCCGAGCTTTGCCGAAGCCTTTGCAACCCCGGTTGCCGCGTCCGCTCCGGCACGCGTCGCTGGCAGCGTGCAATATGTCTCGAACCCGGTGGTGCAGCAACTGCCCGCCCGCAGCGAGCCTGCCCTGCCGCGCATGGCCGCCAACAAAGCTGCCGCCACGCACCTCGTCCAGCTCGGCGCCTATAACAGCAAGATCGAAGCCCAGCGCGGCTGGACCGTGCTCAAGGGCGAGTTCCCGCAGCTCAAGGATCACGATGTCGTGATCACCGAAGCGGTGGCGAACGGGCGCACCTTCTGGCGCGTGGCAGCCGCCGGCTTCGGCGTGAACAGCGCCAAGGGCATGTGCGGCACGGTCAAGTCGGCCGGTCGCGGTTGCTTCACCTACGCCGCTTCGAGCCCGCCGGCTGGCGCGGTTGATCGCGGTGCGCGTGTGGCTGCAAACACCGCCAGCCGCTGACACGTTCCCCCCCTGCGATCACGCAGCGAGACGCCCCCGGCGAGCCATGGCTTACCGGGGGCGTTTTGTATTGGAAGCTCAGGAAGCGAGGCTGACCCCGCCCTTCCACAGGCCCAGCACGCGGCCCTGCGCACCTTGGCGGTCAAACGGGGTGTTGTCGGCGGTGGCTTCCATCTTGCGTCGGTCGATGATCCACGGCGCACCCGCGTCAATCAGGGCCACATCGGCCTCCAGCCCCACGGCCAGCGCACCCGCAGGTGCGCCGAGCAGCCGCGCGGGATTGCCGGCGGTGAGATCGAATGCGCGCGGCAGGTCGATCACCCCGTCGCGCACCAGATTGAGCACCATGGCGAGCAGCGTCTCGGCCCCGGCCATGCCAGGCAGCGCATCGGCAAATGGCAGGCGCTTGTCCTCGGGCCCGCGCGGATCGTGACCGCTGGCGATCACATCGACGGTGCCATCGGCAATCGCGGCGCGCGCCGCCTGCCGGTCAGCCTCGCTGCGCAAGGGGGGCGAGAGGCGGGTGAAGGTGCGATAATCGGCGGTCGCCAGATCGGACAGCATGAAGTGCGCAGGCGTAATGCCGCAGGTTACCGCAACCCCGCGCGCCTTGGCCTCGCGCACCAGCGCAAAGCCCGCTGCGGTCGTGACCTGCCGGAAATGCAGCTTGGCCCCGGCAAGCTCAGCCAGCGCAATGTCGCGCGCGATGGCGAGCGCCTCGGCCTCGGCCGGCGCGGCAGGCAGGCCGAGCCGCGTGGCAATCTCGCCCGCCGTGGCGACCGCCGCGCCCGTCAACCCCGCATCCTCGGCATGTGTGACCACAACGAGATCGAGCATCGCGGCATATTGCAGCAGCCGCAGCATCACGCCCGAATCCGCGATCCACTGCCGCCCGGTGGCGACCCCGCGCGCACCCGCCTGCTGCATCAGCGCCAGTTCGGAGAGCTCGCGGCCTTCCAGCGCGCGGGTGGCAGCCGCGAGCGGATGGACCCACAGATCGGGCTTGCCGCTCTTGGCGATGAAGCCGACCCGGCTCGGCAGGTCGAGCGGCGGCGACTGATCGGGCATCAAGGCCGCGCGGGTGATCCCACCGAAATGGAACGCCGGCTTGTCGACCGCGAACACCGCGAGATCGACGAGGCCGGGGGCGACGAGCTTGCCGCGCGCATTGAACAGCGCATCGCCATCAACAGGCACAACATCACTGCCGACCGCGGCAATCAGCCCATCCGCGCAGCGGATCGCGCCGGTGACCACGCCTTGCGGCGTCACCAGCTGCGCATGGGTGATGGTGAAGGGGCGCACCTGTTTCATGCCCAGCCATCCACCCCGCGCGTCTCGCGGGTCAGGATGTCGAGGCACGCCATGCGGATCGCGACGCCCATTTCCACCTGCCGCGTGATCAGCGAACGGCCTTCCATGTCGGCCACCTCGCTATCGATCTCGACCCCGCGGTTCATCGGCCCGGGGTGCATCACCAGAGCATCGGGAGCGGCCAGTGCGAGCCGGTCCATCGTCAGCCCGTAAAGGTGGCGATATTCACGCGTCGAGGGGATGAACTGCCCACTCATCCGTTCCGATTGCAGCCGCAACATTATCACCGCATCTGCGCCCGCCAGCGCATCATCGAAGCGGTGAAACACGCGCACACCGGTCGCTTCCACGTCGGTTGGCATCAGCGCAGGCGGCGCGCAGACCCGCCCATCGGCTCCCAGCGCGGTGAGGCACACTATGTTCGAGCGCGCCACCCGGCTGTGCAGGATGTCGCCGCAGATGACGACTTTGAGGCCGGTAAAGTCGTCGGCCGTCTCGCCCCGCTCCTGCAAGGCATGGCGCAGGGTGAGCGCATCGAGCAAGCCTTGCGTCGGATGTTCGTGGCTGCCGTCGCCCGCGTTGAGCACCGGACAATCGACCTTGTCGGCGATCAGCCCGGTCGCGCCGGAGGAGCCGTGGCGGATCACGATCGCATCGGCGCGCATCGCGTTCAGCGTTATCGCGGTGTCGATCAGCGTCTCGCCCTTCTTCACCGAGCTTTGCGCGGCGTGCATGTTGACGACGTCCGCCCCCAGCCGCTTGCCCGCGATCTCGAAGCTCAAGAGCGTGCGGGTGGAGTTTTCGAAGAAGGCGTTGATGATCGTCAGGCCCGCCAGCAAATCCGAATGCTTGGCGCTCTGGCGATTGAGCGCGACCCATTGCTCGGCCTGGTCGAGCAGATAGAGGATCTCGTGGCGCGCAAGCTGGCCGATCCCGGTGAGATCACGATGCGGGAAAGCCAGTCGCCCGGCGGGAAAGCGGCCCGAAGCCGCTGGAGGATTGCTCGCACCCATTAAAGCAAGCCCCTTAGGGCCAAGAGCCGCAGCCTGCAACGGTTCTGGGCCCTTCGTCGAGGGATGTCGCCCGCTCAACCCATCGCGTAAGCTTTCCGATAGAAGTTGCGTTGCAAAACCCCTAGACCGGCCGGGAAGCGCAAAGGGGCGATTGAATGAATTTTGTCGGCAAGGTGTGGAAGGTGCTCGTCGGGGTCAAGGACGGGCTCGTTCTGTTGTTCATGCTATTGTTCTTCGTCGCGCTGTTCGGCATCCTTTCGGCCCGCCCCAGCCCCGGCGCAGTGCAGGACGGCGCGCTGCTGATCGCGCTTTCGGGCCGGGTGGTCGAGGAAAAGTCCGCGCTCGATCCGATCGAGGCGCTGCTTTCGGGTTCCGCCCCGGTCGCGGAATACCGCGCCCGCGATCTCGTTCGCGCGCTTGATGCCGCGGCGACAGACCCGCGAATTAGCGCGGTTGTGCTCGACATGACCACCTTCATGGGCGGCGGCCAGGTGCACCTCACCGAGATCGGCGAAGCGATGGACCGGGTGCGCAAGGCCAAGAAGCCGGTGCTGACCTATGCGCTCGGCTATACCGATGATCAGATGCTGCTGGCGGCCCATGCGAGCGAGGTGTGGCTCGATCCGCAAGGCCTTGCGCTGGTGACCGGGCCGGGCGGCGCCAATCTCTATTTTGCCGATCTGCTCCAGAAGGTCGGGGTCAATGCCCGGATCTACCGCGCCGGCACCTTCAAGTCGGCGGTCGAGCCCTACGCCCGCAACTCGATGTCGGACGAAGCGCGCGAGAATATCGGCGGGGTCTACGGCGCGCTGTGGGCCGAGTGGCAGGCCAATGTGAAGAAGGCCCGCCCCAAAGCGCAGCTCGCACAGATGACCGGCGATACCGAAGGCTGGCTTGCGGCCGGTGGCGGTGATCTGGCCGATGCCGCGCTCAAATCGGGCCTCGTCGACAAGCTGGGTGACAGGGTGCAATTCGGCGCACGGGTGGCCGCCATCGCGGGCAAGGACCGCGCCAGCGAATTGCCCGGCGCCTTTGCCGCGAGCGCGTTTGACGCCTTCCTTGCCGATGTCGGGCCCGAAAGCGGCGGCAAGGCGATCGGCGTGGTGACCATCGC
>JBKDUW010000285.1:0-27264 GCA_046339235.1 Erythrobacteraceae bacterium
GTCGGCATGTTGGCCAAATGCGCTTTGCTCACCGAGTGTCGATCTGCCAACCCAATAGGACCCCGCCTATGACGTGTTCCGTGTTCGCAAGGTCTACATCCTGTGCGTTGGCTGCCAGTGTGGTCATGGCGATGGCTGCACCATCTCTTGCCCAGACGCAGTCGCCGAGCCAGGTGCCGCCTGGACAAACGCTCGAGCAGCGCGCCCCGACTGGCAGTTTCAGCTTCCCCGCCGCACAGGGGCTGACCGCACCAGATGGAGCAGAGGCCATACGCTTAATCCTGCGCGATCTGCGGGTCGACGGCGGCCTGACACCATTGGACGCCCGGACACAGGCGTTGAAGCCCGCCGTCGGCAGCGAAGTCTCGGTTGCGGACATTTACGGTTACGCCGCGGCCCTGCAAGCGGCCTATTTCAAAGCTGGCTATCCGCTTGTGCGGGTCGTTGTGCCCGCCCAAGATATTGAACGCGAAGCCGGCATCGTGCGGATCCAGGTCGTATCGGGATTCGTCGAAAGGATCGATGTCGATAGCCTTCCGGGCGCCGTCCGCGGCCGCGTCGAGGCCGTACTCAGGAGCCTGGTCAATCGCGAGCCCTTGACTGCATCCGAGTTCGAGCGGCAACTGCTGCTGGCCGGCGAAACTTCCGGTCTGGCATTGCAATCCGCGCTGAGCCCGGGTGTTCGCACCGGTGGCACAGTTCTCGTCTTGGCAGGCGAATACCGTCCGATCCAGATGGCCCTCGCGTTCGACGACAGCCTGAGCGATGATATCGGGCGCGAGCAAGTGACGGGATCGCTTGCGCTGAACAGCCTTCTGGGCCTCGGTGAGCGGATCATCCTCACCGCCGCCCTTTCGCCGAACGACATCTCCTGGTCTAACAGCACGCTGCGCCGCTACGCCTCGCTTTATGCCGAAGCACCGGTCGGCAGGAATGGCCTGAGGCTTGGGAGTGAGGTCGTCTACAGCGCGACAGCCCCCCAAGGGGCCAGCGCACCGCTACGTCTGCAGAACGTGTTCAACCGGGCTAGCATCTTCGTCAGCGCGGCGACCCTCCGCTCTCGGCTCCGGTGGCAAAACGTCAAGCTCAGCTTTGATGCGTCCACAGAGGAGCAAACCACCGGTATCCTGGGCTTCCCGGTGCCCCTGTTCACTGACCGGACCCGCGTAGCCAGGTTCGGCATCGATGGCTCCGAACCCATTATTCTTTACGGACGGATGGGATACGAACTTGAGTTGTCGCAAGGCTTCAATGGACTGGGCGCACGCTCTATTGACGATGCGACGCCCCTCAGACCCCTGTCACGCTTTGGGGCCGATGCCGAGTTTACGCGTCTCCAGGGCGCTCTGAACGTGGTCATGCCCCTCGGAGGCGCATTCTCAGCCCAGATGGCGCTGCGCGGCCAGACCAGTTTCGGCGATCCCCTGCTGCGCTCAGAGCAAGGCAACATTGCCTCGAGCGAGCTCATATCGGGCCCGCCGGCTGGCTTGCTGGTCGGCGATGACACCTTCGCTGGACGTATCGAAATGCGCCGGAGCATCACCGCAGGTCGCGCCACGCTCCTGCCTTATACCTTCAGCGCAGCCGGACGGACATGGCTGAAAACGCCGCTTGAAGGTGAACGCCCGCGAACGGATACAGGCGCAATCGGCGCTGGGATCCGCTTCGATGCTGCTCAAGACGGGCGAACGTCGATGTCAGGCCGGCTGGAATGGTCGCATGTCGAAAGCGACCAGACATTCGCCGGTGGGGACTGGCTTTCAGCATCGCTGACCTTGAGCTACTAAGCCGATATAACCCAGCACGCCGGTGCCGAAAATCAAAGCGAGCAGCGCGCCCGAAGCAAGGTCGGCCAACACGGTGCCGACCGCCGTTCCCATCACCACCCAGATCGCCCAGCCTTTCAGCAGGCCGAAATCAACCGAACCGCGCTTGGCATGGCTGCCGGTCGAGCGGATCGAGGTGAAGATGATCGATGCAAGCGAGGTCCCGACCGCGAAATGCGCCGTCTGATCGGGCGCGACGCCCAGGACCGGCAGGAGAAACCTCAGCGCCGGCACCACCACAAATCCGCCGCCGATGCCAAACAGGCCACCGGCAAAGCCTGCAGCCGCACCGGCCAAAAGCAGAGCCGGAAGCGCAAGAGCGAGTGGGAAGATTGCGCCCTTCCTCGCCGAGACTAGGCCGGTTGCCGCGATCTCCAAGCGATTTGTTGCGCCGCGGCATGGGGTAAATGCCCCATGGCCGGCTCAGCGCACGGGTGCCTCATTCGTGGCGCAAGGCGTCGATCGGATCGAGCTGCGAGGCGCGGCGGGCAGGGTAGTAGCCGAACACGATCCCCATTCCGGCGGCAAACACGAAGCTTACGATGTTGATCATCGGATCGAACACGAACGGCACGTCGATCACCGACGCCAGCCCGATCGACGCGACGAAGGCCAGCGCAATTCCGACAAGCCCGCCCAGTGCGCAGAGCACCACCGCCTCGGTCAGGAACTGCAGCCGAACCTCGCGCGCAAGGGCACCGATCGCGAGCCGGATCCCGATCTCGCGGGTGCGCTCGGTGACCGAGACCAGCATGATGTTCATGATCCCGATCCCGCCCACCAGCAGGCTGATCGAGGCAATCACCGCCACCATCGCGGTGAGCGCGCCGGTTGCGGCCCCGAGCGCCTGATTGACCTGCGCTGTGTCGATCACGTTGAAGTCGTTCGGCTCGGCTACCTGAAGCAGGCGCCGCTCGCGCAGCAGATCGACCAGCGAATCCTGGATGGCGGACGGAGCGTAGTCCGGATCATACTTCAGCACGAAGTAATCGAGCCGGTCGTTGCCCTTGAAGCGGCGTTGCACGGTCTTGATCGGCATGTAGACCGCGTCATCGTCATCCGCGCCGCCGCCGCCCTGACCGCGTTCCTCGATCACACCGATGACCATGCACGAGACATCGCCAAGCCGCATCCGCGCGCCCACCGGACTGGTGCCGGGCACAAAGATCGCCTCGCGCACCTTGAGGCCCAGCAGGCAGACATTCTTGCCGGCCTGTTCCTCGTCCTTGCTGAACGGCCGGCCTTCCTCGACGCTGATCGACTGCGCCTCGAGAAAGGCGTTGTTCACGCCCTGCACCCGCGTGTCCCAGTCCTGCCCGTTGTAGAAGGCGGTGGCGCTGGATGCGACATTGCCCGCCGCAATCGTGACGCCGGCAATCTGCTGCTCGACCGCACGCACATCCGCCTCGTCGAAGGGCCGGATCGTGCCGCGCCCGGTGCGCACCGGAAAGACGATGAAATTGCTCGCCCCGAGCGAGGAAATCTCCTCCTGCACCGAAGCGGTCACCCCGTTGCCGAGCGTCACCATGGTGACCACCGCGGCCACCCCGATGATGATGCCCAGCGTGGTGAGGATCGAGCGCAAGATGTGCCGCCGGATCTCGCGCAGCGCGAGCAGGATCGAGGTGCCCAGCATCAGGCCGGACTGCCATCTTCGGCCAGCGCGCGCGCGCCGCGCTCGGTCCGATCGACCCGGCCATCGCGAAACCGCACGATGGTCTTAGCGAAGGAGGCCATCTCTTCCTCGTGCGTGACCATCAGCACGGTGATACCCTCGCTGTTGAGCCTGCACAAAAGCTCCATGATCTCGACCGATCGTTCGCTGTCGAGGTTCCCGGTCGGCTCGTCGGCAAGCAGCACATCCGGCTGGGTCACCAGCGCCCGCGCGATGGCGACGCGTTGCTGCTGCCCGCCCGAAAGCTCGGCCGGGGTGTGCGATGCCCACGGCACCAGCCCGACCTGATCAAGCGCCCGCAAGGCCGCCTCGCGCCGCTGCGCTTTCTTCTCGCCGCGATAGAGCAGCGGCAATTCGACGTTTTCGACCGCGGTGGTGCGCGCCAGCAGATTGAAGCCCTGGAACACGAAGCCGAGATAGCGGCGGCGCAGCAGGCTGCGCTGATCGCGGTCAAGCTTCTGCACTTCGACCCCGCGGAACCGGAACACGCCGCCCGTCGGCACATCGAGGCAGCCGAGGATATTCATTGTGGTCGACTTGCCCGAACCCGAAGGTCCCATGATCGCGACAAACTCGCCGCGCTCGATGGTCAGGTCGATCCCCTTCAGCGCCTGAAACGCGGCAGGGCCGCTGCCGAAGGTCTTGGTGATGCCCTCCATCTCGATGAGGGGTTCGCCGGTCACGGGGCGGCGGCCTTGACCCCGGTGACCACCATCATGCCGGGCTTGAGCTCATTCGAACGGACCACGGTCCGGCGCCCGTCGCTGCGGCCGGTGACCACTTCGATCGCCTTCAATGTGCCGTCAGCCTGCAGCACCTGCACCTGCTGCCGGCTGCCGACACCGATGCTCGCCTGCTGCTTCTGGTCCTCGAGCCCGATTTGCGGGTTGAACACGCCTCCGCTGCTTTCCTCCTTGGTATCGGGGCGGAAGCGGAGGGCGGCGTTGGGCACCAGCAGCGAATTGCCGGTGTTCTGCGTGGCAATCGTCGCGGTCGCGGTCATGCCGGGACGCAGCAAGCCGTCGGCGTTCTGCACCGCGAGCCGCGCTTCGTAGCTGACCACCGAGCCGGCCCCGCCTGCTGCCGCGCCGCTCGCGCCCGCTTGGGCGTCGGTCGTGTTGCTCGATGCCAGATCGACCCGCTAGAGCGTCGCCGGAAAGCGGCGGCCGGGATAGGCATCGACGGTAAAAGTGGCCTTCTGACCCGATTTCACCTGCCCCACATCAGCCTCGTCAACCGAGACGCGCAGTTGCATTTCGGACAGGTCTTCGGCGATCACAAACAGCGTGACGGTGTTGAAGCTCGCGACCACGGTCTGGCCCGGCTCGACCCGCCTCGCCAGCACCACGCCATCAACCGGCGCGCGGATCACCGCGCGGGTGCGGGTGGTGAGGTTGCCATTCAGCGATGCCTGCGCGGCCTCGATATTGGCGCGCGCGGAAGCCACTGCCGCCCGGTCGCGCGCCACGGCAGCCTCGGCCCGCTCGACCTCGATCTGCGAAGGCACGCGTCCGCCTGACAATTTCCGGACATCTTCCAGCCGCGCAAGCTGGACCTGATCAATCTCGAACGTCGCCTGCGCCTGGCCCAAAGCCGCCCGCGCGGCGTTGAGATTGGCGCGCGACTGGGCGATCTGCTGGTCGATGATCTCGGTATTGATCACCGCGATCACCTGCCCCTTGGTCACGCGGTCGTTGACGTCGACCAGAACAGAATCGAGCGGGCCGGTCACTTCCGCACCCACCTCGACCTGATTGGTCGGGCGCAGATTGCCGGTCGCGGTCACCGACAGGGAGAGCGATTCCTGCGCGACGGCCTCGGTGATATAGTCGGGACCGGGCGCCTCGCGCGTGCATTGCGCGATGGTGAGGATCAGCAGCAGCACCCCGATACCGGGTAGCCAGTATTTCATCCAGCGCCGCCAGCGCGGGCGCGGATTGCTGCCGAGGAATTCGTCCACGCTGGGCTGCTCGGCTGGTGTGCTCGTCTCGTTCACTGCGTGGGCCCCTTCGCCGCAAAATCCTCGATACCCGCATCCTCGGGCACCGACCATCCGCCGCCGAGCGCGCGCGCAAGGCTGATGAAGGCCAGCGCCCGCGCGGCTTCGGCGTTGACCTGCGCGGTGCGTGCGCTCAGCAGCTGGCTTTCGGTCACCAGCAGCGTCTGGAAATCGATCAGCCCGGCGGCATATTGGCTGCGCGCAAGGATCGCGGCATTGTTCGCGCCGTCGCTCGCTTCGATGAAGGCTGTCACCCGTTCGTCGCTGGTCCTGAGATCGACGGCGGAGGTCTCGACATCGGCAAGCGCGGTGAGGATGCTCTGCCGCCACGCGGCGAGCGATCCGTCCGCGACGGCCTCTGCCGCGTCGATTTGCGACCGGGTCCGCCCGCCATCGAAAATCAGCTGGGTGAGGCTGGCCAGGACATTGCCGGTGACGATATCGAACAGCTGGTCAATATTCGTGGCGCTGGTGCCGAGCGTGCCACTCAGGCGAACCAAGGGATAGAGCTGCGCGCGGGCGATGCCCACCCGGTCGAGATCGGCGGCCAGCCGCGCTTCGGCCGCGCTGACATCCGGACGGCGGCGCAGCATGTCTGCCGGAGCGGTCAGCGAGACCTGAGTGGGTGGTGCAGGCACGCCGCGCGGCGTCTCCACCAGCGCGCGGTAGACCCGGCCCGGGGGCTCACCGATCAAGATCGAGATCGCGTTTGCCACCGCCACCAGATCGCCCTCGAGCAGCGGGATCACCGCGGCTGTCTGCGCGCGCTGGGTGCGCGCCTGCTCGATATCGAGGCTGTCGACAATCCCGGCCTGATTGCGCCACCGGGCGATCTGTAGGTTATCGTCCTGATTGGCGAGCGTGTCGCGCGCGATGGCGAGCTGCGCAGCGAGCGAGCGGGCGGTCACGACCTGGCTTGCCATCTGCGCTACGATCGAGCGTTCGAGATCGCCGAGCGAATAGCCCGCCGCCTGCAAGTCCCCGCGCGCCGCATCCACCGACGCATCGATCCGGCCGAACAGATCGGGCTCCCACGAAGCCTCGGCGCCAAGCGAGAATTGGACGTCATCACGCGCGAAATCGCCGACATCGCGGTTTGCGCCGCCGTTGGCGGTGATCCGCGGGACACGCTCGGCGCGGACCTGCCGCAATCCGGCGCGCGCGGTTCGTAGGCGCGTCACCGCCTGCGCAAGGTCAAGATTGCTTTGCTGAGCGCGGGCGACAAATTCGTCGACCAAGGGATCGTCGAGCATGGCCCAGTAGCGCTCGAGCGCGATCGCATCGCCCGATGGTTCGACCAGTGCCCAGCGCTCGGGAATGGGCTGCGCGCTGGACATTTCCGGCAGTTCGCCGCGCGGCACGGTGCACCCGGCAAGCGCGATGGCGGCGACTGCCGACATCAAGCCCGTCGCCAGAAAGGGCGGCAGGCTAGCGGGGCTCCGATTGTCGTTTGCCATCAGGCGTGCCCCTATTGCCGGCCGAAAAGCCCGGTGTCCGCCCGCTGTGCCAACCGGTGTTGGAGCCGGGTATCAGGGCACTCGCGCGGCATGATATTCCTGCAACCCGATACCGGATTGCAAGAACGTCCTTGGCTATCAGGCACTAGGGCGCGCGGCAACGCTGTTTCGTCTGTTGTGCTGCGCCGCTCATCGATGCCGCATCCGGCCGGGTGGTCGCAGCCTGCGCCTTAACCGTAGAATTCCGCGCGCAGATATTATTCCATGATGCCAGCGTGGTGCTGGAACGGGGCGCTGAAGTCGACGCCGGAAGGAGCGAATACGCCTGCCTGCACGGCATCCTCGCCCATGCCCGACTGGAAAAGAGCGATCCGGTCCAAACCTTTGGCCTCGACGGCATCAATGCTGTCCTGCATCGTTGCGCTGCCCGGCGCGGTGAACCAGCCTGCCCAGGTTGAAGGCCCTTCGATGTGACGATGATAAAGTAACACCATCACATGCTGGGACCAAACACCTAGTCGCTGATCGGAGAACGCATTCCGCACTGGCGGCAGGCGGTGGAAGCGGCGCGACGCTGCTCGGGCGCGCTCGGGCTCGGCTATGTCGGGGTCGATATCGTGATCGACGCGGCGCGCAGCGCACAGGTGCTCGAATGCAACGCCTATCCCGGGCTCGCCACCCAGAACGTCAACGCCGCCGGCCTTGCCGGACGGATAGCGCAGGTCGAACAGCAGAAGCGCGACCGCGAGCGCGCGCTGCGGCTGGCGGCGCATCGTCATCGCTACACCGGGTTCCGCCCGCTGCACCGGCTGGCCCGCGCGATTCGCACCGCCAGCGGCCGCGTGGTCGAGGCTTGGACCTTGCCCGCATCGGCGGCCTGATCGCCGGGAATAGGCACGCGGCCCGAGCCGTTCCTCTAGGCCGCCATCCTCCCGCCTAGTGGAAGCGCCAGTGTCGCTTGCGCGCGGCGGACCTAGGGTTGGCGCATAAGCCGACGAAGGCGGGAGAGGCAGGCTGATGGGAATTCTCGACAAGTTCCGGCTTGATGGCGAGGTCGCAGTGGTGACCGGCGCGGGCAAGGGCATCGGGCGGGCGATTGCGATTGCCTTGGCCGAAGCAGGCGCAGACGTGGTGCTGGCCTCGCGCACCCAGACCGATCTTGATGCGGTCGCAGCCGAGATCACCGCGCTGGGCCGCCGCGCCTTGCCGCTCGCCACCGATGCGACCGATCCCGAGGCGCTTGAACGGCTGGCCGAGGCAAGCGTGGCGCAGTTCGGCAAACTCAGCATCTGGGTCAACAACGCCGGCGGCATTCCCGATGCCACCCCGCGCTATCTGACCCGCACGCCCGAGGCCAATTTCGACGCGCAGATCGCGCTCAACCTCAAGGCGGTGTGGATGGGGGCCAGCATCGCGGCGCGGCATATGGGGGAAGGGGGCGGCGCGATCGTCAACATCTCCTCGCGCTCGGCTTTCGGCCCGCAGGTCAAGAACGGGCCTTATGGGGCGGCCAAGGCGGCAGTGAACAGTCTGACAAGCACGCTCTCGGTCGAACTCGCTCCGAAGATCCGGGTCAACGCGGTTGCGCCCGGGCCGGTGCCGACCGAGAATTTCGACGAATGCATGGGCACCGACACCGATGAGAAGCGCGAGAAGCTGCTCGGCATGATTGGCATTCCGATGGGCCGCTATGGCACGCCCGAGGACATCGCCGCCGCCGTGGTGTTCATGGTCTCGCCCGCGGCCAGCTGGGTCACCGGCCAGTGCCTCTACGTCACCGGCGGCAGGTAAGGAGGCAGCGATGGATCTGGGCATCAGGGGCCGCCGTGCGCTGGTCAATGGCGGCAGCGCCGGGATGGGGCGCGGGGCGGCGCTGGCGCTGGCACGCGAGGGGGTGGAGGTGTTCATCTCTGCGCGCGGGGCCGAGCGGCTCGAGCAGACCTGCGCCGCGATCGCTGCCGAGACCGGCGCGGCAGTCCACGCCCTTGTCGCCGATCATGCCAGCGAGGAAGGCCGCGCAGCGATCCTTGCCGCCATTCCCGATCCCGACATTCTGGTGGCGACCTGCGCCCCGCCGCCCTTCACCGGGGATTTCCGCGAGGTCTCGCGTGAGGCTTTCGAGACATCGGTTGCGACAGCCCTCTTAAGCCCGATCGACTACATCAAGGCCGTCACCGGCCCGATGGTGGCGCGGCGCTGGGGGCGGATCGTCAATATCAGCACTGGGGCGGCCAAATATCCGGCCGCGATGCGGGTGCTCTCCGGCCCGCCGCGTGCGGCACTGGCGAATTACTGCCACGCGATCTCCAAGGAGCTTGCGCGGCACAATGTCACGATAAACTCGGTGCTCCCCGGGATGCACCACACCCCGGGGATCGAAGACATTCTTGGCCCGCGTGCCGAGGCGAACGGGCGCAGCTATGACGAGGAGGTTGCCGCCTTCGTCGAGGCGGTGCGCCTGCCCGCCGGGCGCTTTGGCGATGCCGAGGATCTGGGCGCGCTGGTGGCGATGTTCTGCGCCGATCAGGCGAGCTACGTCACCGGCCAATCGCTGGTGGTCGATGGCGGGATCGGGACGTCTGCCTTCTAGGCTGCCGCCTGATACCCCGCCCCGCGCACCAGCTTGCCGGGCCGGGCGCCGGTGGATTGGTCGAAGCGGCGGATCACTTCGCCCGCAACGATGGTCGCCTCGTAGCCGGTCGCGCGTTGGTGCAGGCGGCGGCCGCCGGCAGGCAGATCGCGCACGACTTCGGGCAGGTGCAGGGTGAGTCCGTCGAGGTCGATCACGTTGCAATCCGCCCGCCCGCCGACGGTCAGCGTGCCGCGATCATGCAGGCCCACCGCGCGCGCGGCCTTGGCTCCAAGCATATGCACCGCCTCGGCCAGCCCGAGTTGGAGCGGGCCCTGCTTCTGCACGAACTGGGTCAGCAGGTAGGTCGAATAGCTGGCATCGCAGATCGCCCCGTAATGCGCCCCACCATCGCCGAGGCCGGGGACGCAATGCGGGTGGCGCAGCATTTCATGTGCAGAGTCGAGGGTGGCGTTCTCGTAATTGCCCAGCGCAGCGAGGAACAACCCGCGCCCCTCGGTTTCCAGCAGGCGGTCGTAAGCCACTTCCTGCGGGGTGCAGCCGCGCGTGGCGGCCTGGCCGGCCATGCTCATATGAGCGGGCGGGGCATAGTCGGGCGGATTGTCGAGCGGGAACAGCCAGCGCCAGTTGCGCGCCAGCTCGTTGAAGGGGTGGCCGGGGCCAAAATCCTCGCTCAGCAGCGCGGCGCGAAGGACCGGATCGCGCATCGCGGCCACTTGCTCGGGGATGGAGAGGTGCGCGATCTTGGCCCAGCTCGGACACAGCACGAAGGGATGCACCGTCAATTCCAGCCCCGCGATCAACCCGATCGGGCGCGGCATGACCTGCGCGTTCGCGACGCCGCCTGCGGCGTTGGTGGCCTCGAGCATCTCCAGCACCCGGCGCCAGCGCGGCGGCGCGTCATTGCCCGAGGCGAGCGTGAAGGTCGCCGGGCGGCCCGAGGCGGCGATCACCCGCTCGATCACGCGGTATTCCTTGTCCCACCCGACGAACGCATCGAGCACCACCTGGAATGTCCCTGAGCCCGCATCCTTCATGCCGCTGGTAATCGCTTCCAGTTCGGCAATGTCGGTGTCGAAGGTCGGGATCGCCTCGCCGTCAGCGGTCTTGTGGATCGAGAGCCGCGAGGTGGCGAACCCGATTGCGCCCGCACGCATGGCGTCGGCAGTCAGTTGTCGCATCATCGCCATGTCGTCGGGAGTTGCTGGCTCGCGCGCGGCGCCCCTTTCGCCCATCGCATAGACCCGCAGCGGCGAATGCGGCAGATAGGCGGCAACATCGATGTCGCGCTTCCCGGCAGCCACCTTGTCGAGATATTCGGGGAAGGTCTCCCAGTCCCAGTCCAGTCCCTCGGTCATCACCACGCCGGGGATGTCCTCGACCCCTTCCATGACGTTGATCAGCATCTCGTGGTCGGACTTGCGGCACGGCGCAAAGCCGACCCCGCAATTGCCCATTACCGCCGTCGTCACCCCGTGCGAGGAGGAAGGCGAGAGTTCCTCGGCCCAGATGCATTGGCCGTCGTAATGCGTGTGAACGTCGATGAAGCCGGGAGTGACGATCTTGCCTTTGGCGTCGATCTCCTCGGCGCCCGTGCCGGCAAAGGCACCGATTGCGGCAATCCTGCCGCCCGCTATCGCCACATCGCCCGCGATCAGATCGCCGCCCGTGCCGTCGGCAATCGTGCCGCCGCGGATCACCAGATCATATTCGGCCATGTCTCAGGCTCCTCCCACCAGCTTCACGATCCCGCCGATCAGCGAGCCGAGCACAAAGATATAGATCACCGGCATCGAGAGATAGAGCGGCAGCCGCCGCTTCTCGGCCGCCTTGTGATAGCCCAGTGCATAAAGTACCCGCATTACCGGCCAAATCACCCCGATCCCCGCCGCCCAGACCGGGCTCACGACATAGGCGAACAGCCACATCCCGGGCAGGAACAGCACCAGATGTTCGAGCGTGTTGAGATGCGCGCGGACATAGCGTTCATATTCTTCCGGCCCGCTATGCGACGGCGGCTCGATCTTGAACCGCACCCGCGCCAGCCCCGCCATCAGCAAGGTGAAGTAATAGGCCAGAAGCCCCAGCGCGCTGACGATCACCACATAGACATAGGGATCCATGATTTTCGCTGTGCTCCCGTTGAGCATCGGGGGGTGGCGCAGGCGGGGGGCAGAGGGCAACTGCCACTTTTGCGCCAAGCGGCTTTACCCGCGCGCCATTTGCCTCAATGATGCTTCCCGAGAAGTGAGAGGCCGCGCGCCAACGTGGCTGCGGGAAGGGATCTGATGACGCAATCGAATGCGGCTGCGGCGGACACGTCGGTGGCCGAGGGCTTTGGCTCGGCGGGCTATCGCGGCTATGTGCTGGGCGCGTTGCTGCTGGTCTATGTGTTCAACTTCATCGACCGTACCATCGTCAACATCCTGACCGAACCGATCAAGACCAGCTTCGGGCTGGAGGACTGGCAGATGGGCCTGCTTGGTGGGCCGGCCTTTGCGGTGCTCTACACCTTCCTCGGCATTCCGATTGCGCGGCTGGCTGAACGGCACAACCGGGTGGTGATCATCGCCGTTGCGGTTGCGGTATGGAGCCTGTTTACCGCCTTGTGCGGTTTTGCCGCCTCGTTCCTTGGCCTGTTCCTGTTCCGCATCGGGGTGAGCATCGGCGAGGCGGGTTGCACCCCGCCGGCGCAATCGCTGATCGCCGACTATTTCAAGCCTGCCAGCCGCGCCACGGCGGTATCGATCTATGCGCTGGGTGTGCCGCTGGGCGGAATGCTGGCCTCGCTGTTCGGCGGGCAGCTTGCCGGGCTCGACGGCGCGGCCTTCGGGGCGTGGATCAATGGCATGGGGCTGGGCTGGATGTTCGGCAGCCTCGACTGGAGCACAGTCGAAGGCTGGCGCGTGGCCTTTGTGGTGGTCGGCCTGCCGGGGCTGCTGCTTTCGCTTGTCGTATGGCGCAGCTTCGCCGAGCCGCCGCGCGGCTATACCGATCCCGCCGCGTTGCAGGGGCTGAAGCGCGCCAGTTTCGGCGAAGCGCTGGGCGTGCTGCTCAAAAAGCCCGCCTATCGCCAGGTGGTGATGGGCGCGACGGTTGCCTCGTTTGTCGGATACGGGATCGGCCAGTTCACCACCTCGTTCCTGATGCGCACCCATCAGCTTTCGATCGGCGATGCCTCGCTTCTGTTCGGGATCATTCTGGGGGTGATGGCAGGGATCGGCGTGTTTGCCTCTGGCTGGCTCGCTGACAAGCTGTCGAAGCGTTACCCCAAGGCACTGTCATGGCTGCCGGCGCTCGGCATGGGGGCATCGGTGCCGCTCTATGCCTTCGGTTTTCTCGCGGACAGCCTGTGGCTCGCGATGCCCGCGCTCATGGTGGCGGCGATGATCCACTATTTTTATCTCGGGCCCATGTATGCTGTTTCGGGCGGGGTGGTGGATAGCCGGATGCGCGCGACTGCGGTGGCGATCACGCTGTTTGTGGTCAATCTCATCGGCTACGGCCTCGGTCCGCTGGTGATCGGCATCCTCTCGACCGTTCTCAAGAGCGTGTTTCTGGATGGCGGCGCGGCGGCGGGGCTGACGCTGGAGGCATGCAAGCCGCTTATGGCGCTCGTGCCCGAGGCCAAGGCGGCCATGGCCGGGGCTGATCTGGCACGGCTCCAGGCCTGCGCTAATGCCGACGCGCAGGGGCTCCAGTGGTCGATCGTGATCTTCGCCTGCGGCTATGGCTGGGCGGCGCTGCATTACCTGCTGGCGGGGCGCACCCTGCAGGCCGACATGATCGCCTATGCCGCCCCGGCCAAGGGGTAAGCGGGGAGGTCTAGGCGACCTTGAAATTGACCACGCCGGTGATCGCATGGCCATCGGCGTCGGCCGCCTGCCAGCGCACTTCATAAGTCCCTTTGGGCAGCGCGTTCGGGAGCTTCAGGGTAAGGGTTCGCCGGTCTGGCGACCAGTTCGTGGTGAAGTTGCGGATCAGCATTTCGCCATGGTTCGGCATCCCCGGCATCGCGGTCATCACAATGCTGGCGGCCGCAGTCGACTGATCGACCGGCTTGTCGAAGGCGAGAGTGATGGTCTTGGTCGTCTTGACTGTGCTGCCTGCAGCAGGGGTAGCGCCGGTCACCGCGACATGGGCCAAGAGCGCAGCGGGGATGGCAAGCCCGAGGGCGACGGCAGCAAGCAGGGCAGGGATACGCATCGGGGGGTGTTCTCTTTGTCAGAACCAGAAGTCAGAACCAGAAACGGACTCCGGCAACGAAGCTCGTTACCGAAGCACCCTCGCCGCGCGCGCGCGCGAAATCGGCGCCGTTGCCGGTGCGCCATGATTGTTCAATGCCGATGTACGGCGCGAATTCGCGCTTGAATTCATAACGCAGCCGCGCGCCGACCTCGATCTGGTCAAGCCCCGCGCCGATGCCGAGCAGGGCGATATCCTGCGCAGACAGGTTCGCTTCGATGCGCGGCTGGAGGATCAGACGCTGGGTGATGCGCTGGTCGATCTCGGCCTCGATCCGTGCGGTGATATCGCCGCGGTGCGAGATGAACAGCGCCGCGTCCACCTCGAACATATAGGGCGCAAGGCCCTGCACGCCGATGACAGCATGGGTGGTGTCCGGGCCGTCGATATCGTGACGCACCCCGGCCTGCAGATCCCAGAACGGCGCGAAGGCGCGGGCATAGAGCGCTTGCACCTCGGCATCGTCGGGGCTTTCGCCGAATTCGCCTTCGCCTTCGCTCTTGAACCACAGGCGCTCGGTCGGGCCGCCAAGATAGCCCTGGATGTCCCACAGATAGGCTTCCGTGCCGTCGCGCATCTGCGCTTCAAGCCGGTCACCCTGGAACCCGAACACCGGAAAATCGCCGTGGGTCTTGCGCAGATCCTCGCGCGAGGCGGCCATCGCTTCGGCGCCCCAGATCGCGTCAGCCGCGCGCGGCGGTCCGCTGCCTGCTTCGGGCGGCGGCGGGGTTTCCATCGTCGGACCGGGCGAGGCGAGGCTTTCCGGCTCGGCCATTTCATGCCCCGCGTGCGGGTCGGGTTTGGCCTGCTTTGCGGGCGGGGCGTGATCGTGATGCTGGTGTTGCGCAGCAAGCGGCGATCCCGACAGCAGGGCCGCCAGCAAGGCCACCAGCGAAAGGGCGGCTTTCACTTCGCGCGCTCCGGGCCCATCACCGTCACGGTCTGCATCATCCCGCCATGCATGTGGTAGAGCAGGTGGCAGTGAAATGCCCAGTCGCCCGGTTCGTTGGCGGTGAGATCGAACTGCGCGCTCGCGCCGGGCTGGACGATCACGACGGTCTTGCGCGGCTGGCGGGCTGCGTCCGCGCCATTGACCAGTTCGAAGAACATCCCGTGCAGGTGGATCGGGTGCGCCATCATGGTGTTGTTGACGAGCTTGACCCGCACCCGCTCGTTCCATGCAAAGCGGATCGGCACATCGCTGACGGCGGAATACATCTCGCCGTCGAACGACCACATGTAGCGTTCCATGTTGCCGGTGAGATGGAGCTCCAGCAGGCGTGACGGTCTCCGGGTGTCGCGGTTGGGCTCGAGCGCGGCGAGCATTGTGTAGGTCAGCACGCGGTGGGGGACATCGCGCAGGCCGAGCCCGGGATCGCCGAGCTTGTCGACCGGGGCCATCGAAACCATGTCGATGCCGGGGCCAAGCTTCACATCGGGCGGCAGCAGCATGGTGTCGCGCATGCTCATGCCGTCCATGCTGTGGCCGCCCGCCATGTCGCCGTGGTTCATGCCCATGTCGCCCATGTCGATCAACGGCGGGTCGCGCAGCGCGGGTACAGGTGCGCGAACACCCGGCCGGCTCGCCAGCATTGCCAGCGCCATGCCCGAACGGTCCATGCTTTCCGCGACGATCGCGTAGGCTTCTGCGGGCCCGCGCGGATCGACGATCACATCATAGGTTTCCGCCGTGCCGATCTGGAATTCATCGACCTCGACCGGTTTTACATTCTGCCCGTCCGCCGCGATTACCGTCATCGGCAATCCGGGGATGCGCAGGTTGAAGAAGGTCATCGCCGAACCGTTGATGATCCTGAGGCGGATGCGCTCACCGGGGCGGAACAGGTATTCCAAGCCTTCCTTTGGCCCGCGTCCATTGGCGAGATAGGTGTAGGTCGAGCCTGTCACATCGGCGATGTCGGTGGCGGGCATCCGCATCTGGCCCCACATCCGCCGGTCTTCGGCAGAGAGCGGATAATCATCGCTCCAGCTGGTCTGCTGGTAGTTGAAATAGCCCTCGCCCTTGCGCAGCCGGTCCATGATCGCGTGGGGGTGGAGCGGGGTGTAATCGCTCAGCAGTAGAATGTAGTCGCGGTCGTATTCTGCCGGTTCACTGTCTGCGGGATCAATGATCAGCGGCCCGTAATGCCCCTGCTGCTCCTGCAACCCCGAATGGCTGTGATACCAGTAGGTGCCTGCCTGCCGGATCGGGAATTCATAGGCGAAAGTCTGCCCCGGCTTGATCCCCGGAAAGCTGATCCCCGGCACGCCGTCCATGTGGAACGGCACCAACAGCCCGTGCCAGTGGATCGAGGTATCCTCGGTCAGATTGTTGGTGACGTTGAGGCGGACGTTTTGGCCTTCCTTGAACCGGATGAGCGGCCCCGGCACCGAGCCATTGACCGCAATCCCGTGGCTCTTACGCCCTTGCACCACGCGCTCGCCATGGCCCACGGCAAGGTCGATCACATTGCCCGACACCTCGTCAAAACCCGCCCGGATCGGGGGCCCGCCGCGCTGGCGGTGCATGCTGTGGCCCTGCGCCCACGCGGGGAGCGCGGTACAGGCCGAAGCAGCCCCAGCGCCTGCAAGCAGGCGACGTCGGGTGAGAAACAAGCCGGTCATGTCTTACATATACGCATCAGCTGCCCGAATTGTTGACGCCCCGGCTGCACGGGACCGAAAAAATCCGGGCAGAGTGCGCCTCAGACGATCATTGCACCGCGGTGCTGACCGGCGTGCCGTTGATCACCACGCCCACCGCGTGCGTGGAATATTCGAGCGGATCGCCGTCAAACAGCGCGACATCGCCATCCTTGCCGACTTCGAGCGAGCCGATCCGCTGGTCGAGCCCGATCACCCGCGCGGCATCGATGGTGATGCTGGCGAGCGCATCGTTCCACGCCAACCCGTTGGCGGCCGCAACCCCGGCTTCGAACAGCACCACGCGGGTCTTGGGGACATAGCCTTCGTAACCCGATTGGTAGGCAAACGGGATGCCCGCCGCGCGCAGCACCGCGCCGGCGGTGAAGCTGGCGTTTTCGAACTCGCCATATTGCCGTGCCATCGGCGGGTGGAGGATGACTTTCACTCCGGCGGCCTTGATCTGATCGGTCAGCAGATAGGCCTCGGCCGCGCTGTCGAGCACCAGATCGATGCCGAATTCCTGTTTGAGCCGCAGCGCACTCATGATGTCCTGCGCGTGATTGGCGGTGACGAGCAGCGGCAGCTTGCGCGCCAGCACATCGCGCATCGTCTGCACTTCGAGGCTGGGGGGCTTTTCGGCTCCGGACTTTTCCTCACCCTTCTTGGCAGGCTTGGGCGCCTCGCCTTCCTTGGCGCCGATCAGGGCGGCGCGCAGCATCGCGATCTGCTTGGCACGGGTGCCGGGGGCCTTGCCGCCGTCTGCCAGCGCTGCGGGGCCAAGATTGGCAGCGACCATCGCGCGGGGCACGATCACCGCCGCGTCAGCCGTGTTGCCGACCGTCTTGGCGACCAGCGTCTGGCCGGACACCAGCGCGCCGGGGCCGTGGCCGGTGTGGACCGTGGTGACCCCGAAGCCGCGCAACCACGCGACCAGCGCTTCATTGGGATTATAGGCGTCGATCGCGCGCAACTGCGGCTGCACCGGCGCGCTTTCGTCAAGCTGATCCTGATCGTGCGACTGGTTCATGTAGCCGGCAAGGCCCACCACGCTGCGCGCGTCGACCAGACCGGGCGTGACGACCTTGGCTTTCAGCACGGTGAAGCCTTCGGGGATCGGGGTGGTGGTGGCCGAGCCGACTGCTACGATTTTGCCGTCGTCGATCACCACCACGCCGTCGGTAATCGCAGGGCCGGCCATGGTGTGAACCGTCTCGCCCCTGATCGCGACGTCCTGTGCATAGGCCGCAGGAGCCAAGGCGATCGCGCTGGCGGCGGCGAGGAATACTCCGGTGATACGCATCATTCCGCCCCTTCCGCTTCGGCAATTTCCCAGTGGTGGTGGGCGACATCCATCGGACTGCCCGCCCCGAAGCCGCCGGTTGCCATCAGCAGGTCTTCCGGCTTGCTGCGATCGAACAGCTTGTCGCCTTCGACCCAGGTTTCCAGCACGTGGCTGTAGGCCGACAGCGGATCGCCATCGAGGACGAGGAAATCGGCATCCTTGCCCGGCTCCAGTGAACCGACGCGGGCATCGAGCTTCATCTGCCTGGCACCGTTGATGGTGATGGCCTTCAACGCTCCGTCGCGGCTCATCCCGCCGCGCACAGCGAGCGCCGCCTCGCGCAGCATCATGCGCGAATCCACAATCGCGTCGTCCGAATGGATCGACACCAGCACGCCCGCGCGCTCGAGGATCCCGGCATTGTCCATGCGCAAGTCCATCGTTTCCAGCTTGCCGCCCGGCGCATCGAGCGTGATGTTCGAGACCGGCACCCCGGCCTTGGCCAGCTCGTCCGCAATCTTCCACGTCTCGGTGCCGTGCTGGAGCAGCACGTTGAAGCCGAATTCCTGCTTCAGCCGCAGCACGGTCATGATGTCGTCGGCGCGGTGCGAGTGGAAATGCACCAGCCGCTCGCCCGAAAGCACCTCGCACAGCGCTTCCTTGCCGATATCGCGCTTCTTGCGGTCGCCCGCGCAATAGGCTTTGGCCTCAGTCAGAACTTCGCGCACCAGCGCCGCCGATTTGGCGCGGGTGCCGGGACAGCCGCTGCCGCCCATCGGGTTGGTGCCGTTGGCCATCTTCATGCCGCCCAGCGCCGCGCCGTCCTTCATCTGGAAGGCGATGTCCTCGATCGTGCGGCCCTTGCGCAGCTTCATGTAGAAGGTCTGCCCGCTCATCAGGTGGCCGGAGCCGGGCATGATGTTGGCGGTGGTGACCCCGCCCGCGCGTGCCTTGGCGATGGTGGAAGACATCGGGTCGATCGAATCCATCGCCCGCACATCGGGCTGGATCGGACCCGAGCCGTCTGCCCCTGCAACCTGACCGATATGCGAGTGGGTGTCGACGATGCCGGGCATGATCACGCGGCCCTTGGCGTCGCGGCGCTCGGCATCAGCGGGGATTGCGACATTGGCACCGACCGCGAGGATCTTGCCGTCCTTGATCACCAGCGTGCCGTCCTCGACCGCCTCGCCCGCCATGGTGAGGATCCGCGCGCCGGTGAAGGCAATTGCGCGGTCTTGTGCTGCGGCGGGACTTGCTCCTGCTGCGGCGGCAGCAATCGCCACCCCTGCGAGCCATAGCTGCCTCGACTTCGTCTGGGTCACGCAGCGTCTCTCCTAAGTTGCTTTGCAAACCTCTTTCCTAAAGGCCGCAGCGCGCGGCGCACAAGCGAAAAGGGTGCCCGCCTGTCATAGCGCGGCGCGACCTCGCCCTTGCCTCGTCCTGAGCGAATCAACCGCCAACCGTCATCGACGAACGGCGAGTAGCTCGATCAAACGCCGTCCTGCGCCGCCCAAAGTGGCTTTCCCTCGCCATTCAATGCGCTAGTTTCCTGCAATCTAAACAGGGGTCCACCATGCTCGAACTCGCCGGCGTCAGCCATGTCTATCCCAATGGCACCCATGCGCTCGATAATGTGAACCTCTCGATCCCCAAGGGCATGTTCGGGCTGCTCGGCCCCAATGGCGCGGGCAAGTCGACGCTGATGCGCACCATCGCGACGCTGCAGGCGCCGACCGCGGGGAGCAGCCGGTTCGGCGACATCGACGTGCTGGCCGAGCCTGACCGCCTTCGCCGCACGCTGGGCTATCTGCCGCAGGATTTCGGTGTCTATCCGCGCATCTCGGCCTATCAGATGCTCGATCACATGGCGGTGCTGAAGGGCGTGAACAACGCGGGCGAGCGCCGCGCGGTGGTGGAGCACCTGCTCAATCAGACCAACCTGTGGGCGGTGCGCGGCAAGGCGATCGCGGGCTTTTCGGGCGGGATGCGCCAGCGCTTCGGGATTGCGCAGGCACTGATCGGCGATCCCGAACTGATCATCGTCGACGAACCCACCGCCGGGCTCGATCCGGAAGAACGCAACCGCTTCCTCAACCTGCTCGCGGGTATTGGGGAGAACGTGGTGGTGATCCTGTCCACCCACATTGTCGATGACGTGGCCGATCTGTGCCCGCGCATGGCGGTGCTGGCGGGCGGCAAGCTGCGGTTGGAAGGCGCGCCGCATGATCTGATCGCCTCGACCCAGGGGCGCGTCTGGCAGCGCACCGTGCCGCATACCGAGCTTGCCGAGATGCAGGCGGCGCACGAGGTGATCTCGCACCGCTTCTTTGCCGGCGAGATCGTCGTTCACGTGCTCGCCAACAGCCAGCCCGAAGGCTTCACGCCGGTGTCCGGCGGGCTTGAGGACGTCTACTTCGCGACGCTCGCCGAAACCCGCCGCGCCCCCGCCGCCGCGCAAGCCGCGTAAGGGAGCGCGCATCATGCTTGCAGCATCGCTCGCCGCGTTCGAGATCCGCTACCAGCTGAAGAACCCGGTGTTCTGGGTCTCGGTCGCGATGTTCTTCCTGCTCGGCTTCGGCCTTGCGGCCAGTTCCAATGTCAGTATCGGCGCGGCCAGCGGAGTGCATGAAAATTCGCCCTTCCTCGTCACTTTCGCGCTGGGATTGATGGGGCTGTTCTACCTGTTCGTGATCACCTCTTTCGTCGCCAACGCCGTGGTGCGCGACGATGTGACCGGGTTCGGCCCGATGATCCGCGCGACGCCTGTGGGGCGCGGCCAGGTCCTCGCCGGGCGTTTCCTAGGCGGGCTGGTGATAGCGATCCTCGGCTATTTGGCCGTGCCGCTGGGAATTGCGCTGGGCGCGGCGATGCCTTGGGTCGATCCCGAAACGGTCGGCCCGGGCGGGTTTTTGACCTACGCCTGGCCGTTCCTGATCATCGCCATTCCCAACCTGATCCTGTCCTCGGCGCTTCTGTTCAGCCTTGCCACCGTCACCCGTTCGATGCTGGCGAGCTATATTGGGGTGCTGGTGCTGGTGATGGCCTATCTCGCCACCACCGCGGTGCTTGGCAACGAGCCTGATTATCAGGATACGCTTGCCCGGTTCGAGCCGATGGGGATCGGCGCGATCGGCGAGGCGACGCGCTATTGGACGGCGTCCGAAATGAACAGCCGCGCGATCCCGCTCGAAGGCAATCTGCTGATCAACCGCGCGGTGACGCTGGCCTGGGCGGCCCTGTTCCTCGCCATTGCCTGGGCGCGTTTCAGCATGACCGAACGCGCGCCGTCGCGCTGGCGGCTCAGGCGGCTGGCGAAACAGGCGAGCCGCCTCGCCAAGGCCGAGGCCGTGGCCCCGCGCGCGCTGGCGGCCCCGGCGCAGCGCAACTTTGGCGCGGGCCATGCGCTGGCGAGCTTCTGGGTGCGGCTCAAGGCCGAAACCCTGCTGGTGCTCAAGAGCCCTGGCCTGATCGTGCTGCTGCTGATCTCGGTGGCCTTCACCGGGCTCAATCTCGCCTTCTCGCAGACCTTGTATGGAACGGCGTCCTATCCGCTGACCGCCAGTGTCGTCGATACGGTGGTCGGAAGCATGAGCCTGTTCACGCTGATCGTCGCGGTGTTCTATGGCGGCGAGCTGGTGTGGCGCGAGCGCGATGTGAAGATGGCCGAGATCATCGATGCCACGCCGGTTCCGGCATGGACGATGTTCGTGCCGAAGATTCTTGCGATCTTCACCGTGCTGCTGGCGATGTCGCTGACCGGGATGTTGACCGGCGTGCTGTACCAGCTGCTGCTGGGCGCCAAGAGCATCGATTTCGGGCTCTACTTCATCTCCTACGTCATGCCGCAGAGCATCGACCTGCTGTTGCTGGCGGTGCTGGCGGTGTTCTTCCAGGTGCTGAGCCCCAATAAATATCTCGGCTGGGGGCTGATGCTGGTGTGGTTTGTCAGCCGCATCTTCCTGTCGAACCTCGGCTATTCGAACATGCTCTATTCGTTCGGCGGCGGGCCGGGCGAGCCCTTGAGCGACATGAACGGCACCGGAGGCTTCTGGGTCGGGGGGCTCATCGCGCGTGCCTATTGGGGCTGCTTCGGCGTGCTGCTGCTGGTGCTGGCGCATTGGGCCTGGCCGCGCGGCACCGTCGTATCGGTGATCCCGCGCCTCAAGGGCATGGGCAAGCGGATCAGCCTTGCCTCGGGCGGCCTGGCGCTGGCCGCGGTGAGCGGGATGATCGGCACCGGGCTGATGATCCACCACAATATCTCCGAGCTGAACACCTATCAGACATCCGATGAACGCGAGGCGCTGGCCGCCGCTTACGAACGCAAATATCTCAAATACGAAAACCTGCCGCGCCCCGTGGTGACCGATGTCGCCTTCGATGTCGCGATCTACCCTGACGAGCGGCGGATGGAGGTGACCGGCCACTATCTGCTGCGCAACGACACCGCTGCACCAATCAGCGAGGTTCATGTCCGGCAGGGCGATGATGCGATCACCTTCAAGCGGCTGGCGATCGCCGGGGCCAAGCTGGCGAGTCACGACAAGGAATTCGATCACCGCATCTATCGCTTCGATACGCCGCTGGCCCCGGGCGCGACCACGCGGCTCGATTTCACCTCGCAATTGTGGCGGCGCGGCTTTGCCAATAGCGGCGCGGCGACCGATATCGTCGAGAACGGCACCTTCGTGAACAACTCTACCTTCGCGCCGATGATCGGGATGGACCGGCGCGGGCTGCTGGTCGATCGCACCCAGCGGCGGCGGCAGGGTCTGCCCGACGAATTGCGCATGGCCAAGCTTGAGGACACTGCAGCGCAGCGCGAAAACTACATCCATGCCGATTGGGTCAATTCGCGCATCACCATCAGCACCGCAGCCGATCAGGTACCGATCGCGCCCGGCAACAAGCTGTCGGACGAGGTCAAGGATGGCCGCCGCACCGCGGTGTTCGCGAGCCCTGCGCCGATCCTCAATTTCTTCTCGGTACAATCGGCGCGCTATGCCGAAGCCAAGGACAAGTTCGGCGATGTTCAGCTGAGCGTCTTTTACGATCCGCGCCACGACTGGAACGTGCCGGCGATGCTCAAGACGATGAAGACCTCGCTCGCCTATTACACCGCAAACTTCGGACCCTACCAGTTCGGCTATGCGCGGATCATCGAGTTTCCAGGCTATGAAAGCTTCGCGCAGGCCTTTGCCGGCACCATGCCCTATTCCGAAAGCATCGGCTTTGCCGCCGACGTGCGCGATCCCGAAACGATCGACTATGTCTCCTATGTCACCGCGCACGAGTTGGCGCACCAGTACTGGGCGCACCAGATCATCGGCGGTGACATGCAGGGCCAGACGCTGCTGTCGGAGACGCTGGCGCAGTACAGCGCGCTGATGGTGATGAAGCAGCTCTACGGCGAGGACAAGATCCGCCGCTTCCTCAAGTTCGAGCTCGACCGCTATCTCGAAGGGCGCAAGACAGACGTGCTTGGCGAACAGCCGCTCTACCGGGTGGAGAACCAGCAGCATATCCATTACCGCAAGGGCAGCCTCGCGATGTATCTGCTCCAGCACCGGCTGGGCGAGGATGCGGTCAACCGCGCACTGGCGCGGATGGTGGCTACCTGGCGCTTCAAGAATGCACCCTATCCAAGGAGCATCGACCTCATCGCCGAATTGCGCAAGGAGGCCAAGACGCTCGAGGAACAGGCGCTGATCACCGATCTGTTCGAGCGGATCACGATCTACGATCTCAAGGCAGGCGAAGCGGCGAGCAAGCAACGCGCTGACGGCAAGTGGGTGACCCGCATCACCATCGAGGCGGGCAAGTTCACGGCCGACGGCAAGGGGATCGAGACACCGGCAAAGCTTTCCGAGAGCATCGAAGTCGGTGCCTTCACGGCGCGCCCCGGCACTGGTGTCTTCGCCAAGGCCGATGTGCTGGCCATACAGCGCTCGCCGATCCGCGCCGGCAAGCAGCTGGTGGAAATCGTGACCGCGAAGAAGCCCGCCTTTGCCGGGGTCGATCCCTACAACTTCTATATCGACCGCAATTCGGACGATAATGTCGTGGCGGTCGACTGACCGGGCTCAGCGGTAGCGCGACGGTTTGAGATCGTACTTGGCGAGCTTGTCGTAGATGGTCTTGCGCGGGGTCTGAAGCATCGCCTGCAGCTTCGGGATATCGCCGCGGCACTGGCGCAGCGCGTCTTCCAGCACGGTGCGCTCGAAATCGGCGACGATCTGCTGCAACGGGCGCTGGCCGGCGAGCGGCGCGGTCCGCGCGTCGGTCTCAGCCAGCCCGAGCACGAAGGCGCGGGCATAGCCGCTCAGCTCGTGAAGGTTGCCGGGCCAACCGTGCGAGAGGACATGGCTCCACTGTCTCTCGATGATGGCAGGGGCGGGCAGATCAAGCTCGCGCGCATGACGGCTGACCAACAGGCGGAAGATTTCGGGCACATCCTCCCGCCTTTCGCTGAGTGCCGGAAAGGCGATCTGCACCGCGCCGAGCCGGTGCCATAGCGGATCGCGCTGCGCCCCGTCGTCGCCCAGCCGTGCGATGATGATGCGCAGATTGAGCCGCCGCGCGCTGGCCCCGCCGATCGGCAGCACCTGGCGCGTCTCCACCAGCGAAAGCAGCCGCGCGGTCAGCACTGTGCTGGCCGAGGCAATCTCGTCGAGGAACAGCGTGCCGCCATTGGCGCGTTCGACGAGGCCGGTGCGCGACAGGCCCCCGCCCGATATGCCCGCGCCGGGATCCCGCCCGAACAGCAGCAATTCGGCATCCTCGCGCGCGGGCACTGGCGCGCTAATCGTGGGAACACCGACTTGAACCGCGACTGGGGGCTGTTCACCCAGCCCGAGACCCGCGCGGTCAAGGCGTGGCTTGATGCCCTGCCTGCTGGCGTGCGCCCGGTGCTGATGGTGGATTTCCACTCCACCTCACGCAACCTGTTCTATGTGCAAGGTCCGGACGAGGCGAGCGCCGCGCAGCAGCGTTTCCTCGCTGCATGGTTGGGAGGGACGGAAAACGCGCTGGCGGGCTATCCCTTCACGCTCGAACCGCGCAACGCCAATCCCGGTAGCGGCACGGCGAAGAACTGGTTCCACACGGCTTATGCGATCCCGTCCTATACCTATGAAGTCGCGAACGATGCCGACCGCGCCGCCGCGCGTGCAGCGGCGCGGGTGCTGGCGCAAAGCCTGCTCCCGGCGCTTGACGCGGCCACGCCCTAGACTTGATCTTCATATCCATAAAACAGAACAGTTTTGAAGATATATTGAATTTTTCAGAGGCAGGATGCTGCTCTAGAGACCCGCTCACAAGCACAGGCACCGCGATGCCGGGCGAAAGGTCTCGATCATGGACATTGCCAATCACAGGCCCGATTTTGTGGCGCAGGATGATGCCCCGCGCCGCGCGGCACGTTCCGCGCACAGCTTCCGGCTGGTCAACACCGGCTTGCGGCTGGCCGCGCCGGTCGCGCCGCCGCAGGGCGCGTGGGAGGCGGGTTTTGCGCGGCTCAGCGATTGGCTCGGTATCGCACTCGATCCGGTCTCCGCGCCGCGCGCGCCCGGGCTGCGCAAGGTGGCAGGCTGGGCGCTGGGTCAGGCTGCGCCCGCGGCCCCGCAATTCGCGCCGTGGCAGGCCATCTCTCCGGTCGCGCTGCAACAGGCCGCCAGCCCTGATCTGCCGCGCGCCGATTGGGCGGTTAGCTATCTGTTCGAGCATGGCCCCGGCTGCGCTGTGCGGGCCGGAACGCTTGATCTGGCGCTGATCTCGCCGCATCCGGCGGCCTGCTCCACTGACGAGGAAGGCACCCCGCCGCTGCCGCGTCTGGCGGTGCTGGAGGCCATACTTCACGCCGCCCGCGCCGAGGGCCGCATGCGGATCGCCATGATTGTCCCGTCCCGGCAGCGCAATGCCATGGCGCGCCAGCTGCTGCTGGCCGACCGCGTGCTGACCCGCGAGGGACTGGAACTCGAAGTGCTCGCCGTCGAGGCGGCTTTGGCCGGGCTTAACTGCGCCCGCCCGCGCTGGGACGCGCTGATCGTCATGCCGGACCTGCGCAGCATTGTCTTCGCGCTGCTGGCCGAGGCTACGGGCCGCAAGGGACCTTGGCCGATGCTGTGGCACAGCGCGAACGGCCCGGTGCTGGTCGCCAGCGAGGCACTGTGCGAAACGGGTGCGCGGCTCCCGTTCGATGCGCCGGTGCTGGTGCAGACGCTCGCGCTGACCTTGCATCATGCCGGGATGGCGACTGCCGCAAGGCGGCTCCACGAGGCGGCGGCACGGCTGCGTGACAGCGGGGTGGTGACCGCCTCGCGCGGTTCGTCCGCGCCCTATGTCAAAACGCTTGAGGATGCCGAATACATCGCGGTGGTCTGCGCTGTCACCGCCAGCAGCCAGCGCGCCGCGCCGCACTGGCACGCGCTCGCCGCGAGCCTTGCCGGGGGCGCCGCTGCGCGTCCCTCCCGCCTTGAACTCGTTGCCTCCAACGCCCCCTCCCCCCGTCCCTGAAAGGCCACCTGCCATGCCAAGCCGCAAGATCGTCGCCAACGCGTTGGCCGAAGTGCTGCGCCAGATTTCCCACCCCGATCGCATCCGCCTGCTGCTCAAGCTGCAAGCCGGCGCGCTGACGGTGAACGAACTGGCCGAGGCATTGGAGATTCCTCCCACCCGTGTGTCGCAGCATCTCGGCGTGCTGCGCGCGGTCGCGCTGGTGGACACCGAGGCGCAGGCGCAGAAGCGGGTCTACCGGCTCAGCCAGCCCGAGCTGGCCGATTGGCTGATCGACGGGATCGACTTCGTCGCCCACCGCCTCGGCCGCGCCAGCGCCGCCGATATCGAGCGCGCAAAGGAGCTTTGGCAGAGCGAGGCGATGGAGCCTGTCAGCTAGGCGGCAGGCCGCTGCATCAGCGCCGGGATCTCGGTCTTGCTGGGATCCTGCGAGCGCCGTCCATAGCGCTCCACCAGCTCGTTCCACTCGACGATCAGGCTGCCGCCGGTGCTGTGGTGCAGCTTCTCCCACGAGGCGAGCATTTCGAGACAGGCGTGGTCGATATAGTCGAGTTTCTCGACGTGGATATGCACCTCGGCCCCGCGCGGCGCATTCTCGAGCGCGCCTGACAGCTGCGGGATCGAGAAGAAGGTGGCCGAGCCCGTCATCCATACATCCGAGCGGTTGGTCTCCGCATCGTGGGTCACTTCGATCGAGAGGTGCGAGAAGGTGTAGACCAGCTTCAATGTCGCCAGCACAAAGCCGAGGATCACGCCGGTAAGCAGATCGATCGCGACCACGCCGATCAGTGTGACGAAGTAGATCGCCAGCTCCTGCCGTCCGAACTCGGCGATCTTGCGGATCTGTGCGACGTTGACCAGCTTGTAGCCGGTGTAGACCAGGATCGCCGCCAGCACCGCGGTCGGGATTTCGTTGAGCACGAAGGGAAAGGCGACCACCGCCAGCAGCAGCCAGCCGCCGTGCAGGATTGCCGAGAGGCGGCTGGTCGCGCCAGCTTCGACATTGGCGGCCGAGCGCACGATCACG
>JBKDUW010000286.1:0-5351 GCA_046339235.1 Erythrobacteraceae bacterium
GGCAGCGCCAGCCCGGCCACCGCCAGCGCCTTGAACCGCAGCATGGTGCAGCGCGTGCCGAGCACCAGGCCGCGCGCCGCTATCCAGCTGCCCTCGATCGGCACATCGAGCCCGTTGACCGACCCGCCGGGCAGATCGCCGTTCGCGGTCACCAGCCCCTCGAACCGCAATGCACCATCGCCCGTCTTCTGCACCGCAAGGCGCGGGATCGCCAGCCGGTTCGCGCCTGCGCTATATTCAGCCATGGCAAGGCGCAGCGACCAGGTGCCATCCGCGCCCTGCTCCATCCGGCCGTTGATGTTCGGCAGGCCCGCCCCGCCCGCGAGCAGATTGCCGCGCAGGCCGGTGAGGCCCGCCGATCCGATTCCCGCGCTCACCTGCGAAAGCGCCAGCACCCGCTCGCCGCTGCGACTGGCAAGCTGCGCGCCGGGGATCACCAGCGTTACCCGCTCGTCCTTGTGGCGAATGATCGCCTCGGCCTCGAACGCCGCGCCCCAAAGCGCTGCCGCCAGCCCGCCGTGCGCCTTGGCGATCAATGGCGCGATCAGCGTGCCATGCGCGCTCGCTTCCGCCTCCGCCAAGGCTGGCCCGAGCGCCGCATCGGCGGAAAGCCCCGTGCCGCGCACTTGCCCCTGCCATTGCCCGCGCGCCATATCGCTGCTGCCGCGCCACGTGCCCTCGGCAGCAAGGCGGGCGAGCCGCCCTTGCGGTGCGGCGACTCCGGTGAGCGCCAGATCATGCGCCACCACCACCCCTTCGCCCGACCAGCCCACGCGCGCCGTGCCAGTGAGCCGCTCGCCGGTCAGCGCGGCAAAAGATAGCCCCTTGCCCTCGAGAGCGAAGGCCCCCTGGGCTCCGGCGAAGTCGTTTTTGAGCGACAGCCGGGTGCCGATATCGGCGCGGGTCAGGCTGGCTCCGCCGCAATCCAGCCCGGCGAGCCGCAGCGGGCCATCGAGCCGCGGCGCGCCATCCTTGATGGTGAGCTTGCCATATATAGTCGCGGTTTTGGCGCGGCAGCCTTCGACGCCCGCGCCCGGCGCAGTCGCCGCCAGCATGCCGGCAAAGCCATCGTCGAGCTGCCCTGCTCCTTCGAGCTTGACGCCAACAGCGCCATAATCGCTCAGCAGCAGCGCGCGGGCATCGAGCAGCACCACGTTGATAGCGGGGAGCGCGGGCGGTTCCTTGCTGCCCTTAAAGATCAGCGGATCAAGCGCGCCGAGGCTCAGCTTGCCGCCGACATAGGTGCCATAGAGCCGCGTGCCTTCGACCGTCACGCGCCGCACTTCAGGCCCAGACCAGCCGAATCCGGTTTCGACCACCATCCGCTTGGCGGTGAGATCAGGCCGCGCCGGATTACCGACCACAAGGTTTGCAATCACCTGCCGGTGCGGGGCAATGCTCACGACATCATAGCTCGCAGCGACGCCGCTTTGGGCGAGGTAGTCGTCGATCACGTCGCTGACGATGCGATTGCGGTCGATCCACGAGGTGCTGCCGCCGACAATGGCCACAGCCGCTATGCCCGCCGCGATTCGGGTGGGCCAGCCGCGCGGCCAGAGCCGCCGCCCGCCGCTGCCTTGCGGCTCCTCGATCTGCTGCGCGTCTGCCACCGGCATTGTTCCCGTCCCTTGCGCGTATCGCCGCCCAAAGGCAATGTGCGAGCTTACAGGCATTCCTGTCGGGGGTCGCATTGCCGCAAGCTGAAGAGCGATTCGATTTTAGGGCAGAGCCGCAGCCGCCTTCCGGGGCAGGCAAATCTGTCGGTGAAGGCCACCGTGCGCGCCTGCGCGAACGGCTGCTGACCGGCGGGGCCGAGGCCCTGGCCGACTACGAGCTGTTCGCCGCGATCAAACAGGGTGATACCAAGCCGGTCGCCAAGGCGCTGATCGCCCAGTTCGGCAGTCTTGCCGGCGTGCTCAATGCCGATCCCAAGGTGATGCAGCGCGTCAAGGGCGGGGGCGAGCCCAGCGCCGCCGCGCTCAAAGCCGTCGCCGTCGCCGCGCGGCGGATGACCCGCGGGGAAACCGTCAAGAAGCCGGTGCTCTCCAGCTGGCAGGCGCTGATCGACTATCTCACCGCCGACATGGCGTATCTCACCGCCGAACGGGTGCGGATCCTCTATCTCGATACCAAGAACCGGTTGATCGAGGATCATCATCTGGGCGACGGTTCTATCGACGAGGCGGCGCTCCACCCGCGCGAAGTGATCCGCCGCGCAATGGATGTCGGCGCTTCGGCGATGATCCTCGTTCACAATCACCCCTCGGGCAGTCCCGAACCGAGCCGCGCCGATATCCAGATCACCCAGCGCATTGCCGAAGCCAGGCGGCTCCTCGGTGTCACCGTGCATGATCACGTCATCATCGGGCGCGAGGGGCACGCGAGCCTCAGGGCCAAGGGGCTGATCTGACCATGACCGCCGTTCTGCAGGCTGCACCGGGGTGTCCGGCGGGCTCGCCTATCGGCCCGAGATCGACGGGTTGCGCGCCATCGCGGTTGGCGGGGTGGTGGCGCATCATGCGGGGCTCAGCCTGGTGCCCGGCGGGTTTACCGGCGTCGATGTGTTCTTCGTCCTCAGCGGCTACCTCATCACCGGGATCATCGCGGGCGAGATGGCGAGCGGCCGCTTCAGCCTGTGGCGCTTTTTCGAGCGGCGCATCCGGCGGATTGTCCCGGCGCTGGCGGCCATGATGGCGGTGGTCGGGCTCGTGGGATGGGCGATTCTGACGCCCGAGGACTTCCGCCCCTTCGCGCACAGCCTGACAGCCTCGGCGCTGTTCGGCTCGAACCTGCTCTATGCACGCTAGGTGGACTATTTCAGATCCGCCGCGGGGACGCAGCCGCTGCTTCACACCTGGACCTTGGGGGTGGAAGAACAATTCTACCTCGTCTTTCCGCTGGTGCTGATGACCTGCCGGCGCTGGCGGCCGGGTGCGGCGCTGCCGGTGGTGGGAGTGCTGGGGGTTGCAAGCTTCGCGCTCGCGCTGTGGCTCACGATGCACTGGCCGCTGGGCGCCTTTTACCCGCTGCCGGCGCGGATGTGGGAATTCGCGCTCGGCGCGGTCTGCGCGCTGCTGCCGGTCATGCCGCGCCCGCGCGCGCTACCCGCGCTCGCCGGGCTGGCACTGATCCTCGCAGGCTTTGCCATGATCGGCCCCGCGACGCCGGCACCGGGCGCGATGTTCCTGCTGCCGACGCTCGGCACCGCGCTGGTGATCCTGGTCGCTGGCCCTGCTGATCCCGCCGGACGGCTGCTGGCATGGCGACCGCTGGCATGGCTGGGCCTCGTCAGCTTCGGAATCTACCTGTGGCACCAGCCGCTGCTGGTGATGGCGCGCTATGTCTGGTTCGGCGACCTGCCACTGGCTGCGACCCTCGGGCTGGTGGCCGCGTCAGTCGCGTTCGGCGCGGCGTCCCGTTACCTGCTCGAGCAGCCGGTGCGCCAGCGCCGCCTGCTGGCGGGCCGGGCATCGCTGCTGCTCGTGTGTGGCGCAGCCTTGGCGCTTCCAGTCGTAGCAGGCATTGCGGGCCACCTGCGCATCTTGACGCCCGCCAGCGCGGCCGAGGCTCAACGCTACGGCTCCGTCCGCCCAGATCCCGACTATCCGCGGGTGACAATCCCCCGCTCCGATCCGCTGCCCTTCGTCCTTCATGGCGACAGCCATGCGATGCAGTATCGTCCCGCACTCACCGAGCGGTTCGGCAAGGGCGCGCTGCTGAGCGAGCCGTCGTGCCTTGCCCTGCCGGGACACTGCAACAAGCCTGTCGGCGATCCGGCTTTCGATGGCAGCCGAGCGATGCCCGACCGGCTTGTCGCGCTCGTTAGGGATCGCGGGGTGCGCACCATCGTCTGGGCGCAGCTGTGGAACTGGGTGCTCTACGACACGGACCCCGAACCGCACGGGCTGGATACAAACGTCGGCGCCCGGCTGCTGGGGGAAGGAATGCAGCGCCTTGCCGATAGTCTTCCGCCCGGCACGCGGATTATCCTCGTCGGCAATGCCCCGACAGCCTGGCCCGCTGCGCCGCCGATGTTCGATGGCTGGCTACGTTGCAGCGCCTTCTGGAACGCCGACTGCCCGACCTCCTATCGGGCCGACGCGGCAGAGGACATCGCCATCAACGCCGCGCTGAGCGCACTTGCGGCGCGCGACCCGCGCTTCGTGTTCGTCGATGCGCAGGCACCGCTTTGCCCGCAAGGGCGCTGCCGCATCATCTAGGACGGCACGCTGAACCATTGGGACAGCCATCACCTCACATGCGCCGCTGCCCGCCGGGTGATTGCAACCATCGATCCGGCGCTGATCGCGCGGTGATTGGGGCCGCGCTCGCCCTTGCCTTGGCAGGCGCGCTTGCCTACCGCGCCGGCAACACCCTGCCCAACCGGAGTTGATGATGGTCCCCCGCTACGCCCGCCCCGCCATGACCGCCCTGTGGGAGCCGGAGGCGAAGTATCGCATCTGGTTCGAGATCGAGGCGCATGCGACCGAAAAGCTCGGCGAACTGGGCGTCGTGCCAGCCAGCGCGGCCAAGGCGCTGTGGGACTGGTGGGCGACCAATCCTGCCATCGACCTCGCCGCGATCGACGCCATCGAAGCGGTGACCAAGCATGACGTGATCGCCTTCCTCACCTGGGTAGCCGAGCAAGTGGGTGATGAAGCGCGCTTCATGCATCAGGGCATGACCTCCTCCGACGTGCTCGACACCACGCTCTCGGTGCAGCTGGTCCGCGCAACCGACATGCTGATCGACGATGTCGACGCGCTGCTTGCCGCGATCAAGACCCGCGCGATGGAGCACAAATATACCCCCACCATCGGCCGTAGCCACGGCATCCACGCCGAGCCGGTGACCTTCGGGCTGAAGCTCGCGCAGGCCTATGCCGAGTTTGACCGCTGCCGCGACCGGCTGGTCTCCGCGCGCAAGGAAATCGCGACCTGCGCGATCTCGGGCGCCGTCGGCACCTTTGCCAATGTCGATCCGGAGGTCGAGGCGCACGTCGCTGAAAAGCTCGGCCTCGCGATCGAGCCGGTCAGCACGCAGGTGATCCCGCGCGATCGCCACGCGATGTATTTCGCCACGCTCGCCGTGGTCGCAGGCAGCATCGAGCGGCTCGCAGTCGAAATCCGCCACCTGCAACGCACCGAGGTGCTCGAGGCAGAGGAATATTTCTCGCCCGGCCAGAAGGGTTCCTCGGCGATGCCGCACAAACGCAACCCGATCCTGACCGAGAACCTCACCGGCCAAGCGCGTATGATCCGCGCCTATGCCCTGCCCGCGCTCGAGAATGTGGCGCTGTGGCACGAGCGCGATATCTCGCACTCTTCGGTCGAGCGGTTCATCGGCCCCGA